>DASRQX010000301.1:0-17449 GCA_035696165.1 Acetobacteraceae bacterium
CTGCTGTTCGCCTCGGTCAATGAGGCCTGCAAGATCCTGGAAGAAAGCATCGCCTACCGCGCCAGCGACATCGACGTGATGTGGCTGCACGGCTTCGGCTTTCCGCGCTACCGGGGCGGCCTGATGTTCTGGGCCGACGGCGTCGGCGTGCGCGACGTCTACAACCAGATCGCCGCCTGGCATCAGCAATTTGGAGAGCGCTGGGCGCCAAGCGCGCTGCTGCGCCAACTGGCCGAAACCGGCACACCCTTCCGTGAGGCCAAGCCCGGACGCCCGCATTGACGCTGGTCAAGCCGCCTGCCTATCCTCGCGGCTAAGTCTTAAAGCACGTCGCCTGCATCGATCGGGCGCTCAGGGAGGAGTCGTCCACGTTGGTTGACGCAGTGCGCCTGCTGCAACTTGTCATTAATGGAGCCGCGGCGGGCTGTATCTACGGCCTGATCGCCCTCGGATTCGTCCTGATCTACAAGGCGACCGAGATGATCAACTTCGCCCAGGGCGACATCATGATGCTGGGCGGGTTCTTCGCCTTCGCCCTCATCGCCCATTTCGGCTTGAATTACTGGGTCGGCGCGCTGCTGGCGATCGCCCTGACCGCAGCCTTCGGCTTCGCGCTCGATGCGCTGATATTGCGACGCGTCATCGGTCAGCCGCAATTCGCCGTGGTGATGCTGACACTTGGCCTCGGCTTCATCTTTCGTGCGGTGGCCGGCATCACCTGGGGCTACGATTCAGTCGGCTTCGAAACACCGTTCACCAACCGAACCGTCAAGCTGGACGGCCTGGTGCTGGGCGCGGACAATCTGTCGATCATCGTCGGCACAGTGCTACTCTGCGCTGTGCTGTATATGTTTTTCAGCCGTACGCGGCTGGGCGTCGCAATGCAGGCCTCGTCGCAAAATCAGCTTGCCGCCTACTACATGGGAATCCCGGTCCGCACCGTGTTCTCCCTGATCTGGGCAATCAGTTCCGGCGTCGCGGCCGTGGCGGCAATCCTGCTGGCGCCGGTGTCGATGATCGACGTGAACATGGGCTTCCTTGGGATCAAGGCGTTCGCGGCCGCCGTGCTGGGCGGTTTCGGATCGATCCCGGGGGCACTGGTCGGCGGCGTGATCGTCGGCATAAGCGAACAAATGTCGGGCTATTATTTGCCGGCGGGATTCCAGGAAGTGACGGCGAACGTCGTGCTGCTGGGCACCCTGGTGCTGCGCCCGCAGGGCCTGTTTTCCGACGCCTTGCGCAAGCGGGTATAGCACCATGCGCACTCTGTTTCGCACCAGCTACCAACACGATATACGGCTGTGGCGTCATGGCGGCGATGTATTCTGGTACGGCCTGCTCGGCGTCGTGCTGCTGCTGATCCCCGCGACACTTGGTGAGTTCTACGTCGGCGAGTTGGGCGGTGTGTTCATCTTCGCGATCGCCGGCGTCGGGCTGATGCTGCTGACCGGCTACACCGGCCTGGTCAATCTCGGCCACGCCGCCTTCCTGGGTATCGGCGCCTACACCAATGCCATCCTGCTGCATGCCGGCGTGCCCTTCGTCGTTACGCTGCCGGCGGCCGGAGTGGTGGCGGCACTGGCCGGCGTGGCAATCGGCATCCCGACCTTGCGCATGAGCGGCCTGTACCTCGCCATCGCAACGCTCGCCTTCGGCGCCATCGTCGGCACCGTCTTGCAGAAATGGGATTCCGTCACCGGCGGTTTCGACGGCTTCGCCGTGCCGACACCCACGATCTTCGGGTGGCCCGTCGAGGGCGCAACCGGCGTCTACTATCTGTCACTCGCGGTGCTGGTGTTCGTGCTGTGGGTCGGTGCCAACGTGCTGCGGTCGCCGATCGGCCGCGCCATGGTGGCGATTCGCGACAGCGAAATCTCCGCGCAGAGCATGGGCATCAACCTGGCGCTGTACAAGACCGTCGCCTTCGCGATCAGCGCCGGCATGACTGGTCTGGCCGGTGCGCTGTTCGCGCATTACGTGCGCTTCCTGGCGCCCGATTCATTCGACATTCTGCTGTCGATCCAGTTTGTCACGATCGTCTTCGTCGGCGGCCTGGGTTCGTTGCATGGCGCGATCTTCGGCGCGCTGTTCGTGCGACTGCTGCCGCAGGCAATCGCCATGGTGCGCGACGACCTGCCGTTCGGCATCGGCCGCATGCCAGGGCTGGAACCATCGCTGTTCGGCCTGATACTGGTCCTGTGCATCCTGTTCGAACCCGCCGGAATCTACGGCCGCTGGATCAAGACCAAGCGCTGGTTCCAGGAGTATCCGCTGCATCGCCGCGCCGCAAAGCGCCGGCAGAAAACCTACGCGCGATCGGAACGGCTGCGATGAGCCTGTTCCACGCGCAGGACATCTCCATCCGTTTCGGCGGCATCCGCGCGGTGGACGCTGTCAGCTTCGAGGTCGAGCCGGGCGAGGTGTTTTCCATCATCGGCCCGAACGGTGCCGGCAAGACCACGATCTTCAACCTGATCAGCCGCATCTACAATCCGACCTCCGGCCGGCTGGTGTTCAACGAGCAGGACATTACGACCACACCCGCCCATCGCATCGCCAGCCTGGGCATCGCCCGCACCTTCCAGAACATCGAACTGTTTGCCAACGCCACCTTGTTGCAGAACCTGTTGATCGGCCGGCACTGCCATACGCAAGCCAGCTTCCTGGCGCAGCTTGGCTTCCTGCCGTCCGTCCGGCGGGAAGAAATCACCCATCGCGAGAAGGCCGAAGATGTCATCGCCTTCCTGGGCCTGGAACGTTATCGGGACACATTGATCGCCAACCTGCCCTACGGCGTGCGCAAGGTCGTGGAGCTAGGCCGCGCCCTGTGCACCGAGCCGAAATTGCTCCTGTTGGACGAACCCTCCTCCGGCCTGAACCTGGAGGAGACAGAGGTGATGGGCTTCTGGATCGAGGACATCAAGAAAGACCTCGGCATCACCGTCATCATGGTCGAGCACGACATGAACCTGGTGCGCCAGGTGTCGGATCGGGTGATGGCGCTGAACTACGGGCGCATGATGGCACTGGGCACACCGGCGGAAGTGCAGAGCCACCCCGAGGTGATACGCGCCTATATCGGGGGCGAGGCATGAGCGGCGTTGCGGCCCTGCTGCGGGTAGACGCAATTGAAACGTATTATGGGCCGATCCGCGCCATCGGTGGCGTCAGCCTGGATGTCGCCGCTGGCCAGATCGTTACTGTGCTGGGCGCCAACGGCGCCGGCAAAACCACGGTACTTCGCACGATCAGCGGCGTGATGGACCCGGAACGAGGCCGCGTATTGTTCGATGGGCGCGAGATCCAGGGGATGGCGCCCGATCGCGTGATGCGCCTGGGCATGTGCCACGTGCCCGAGGGGCGTGAGGTCTTTCCGTTCCTGACCGTGCACGAAAACCTGATGATGGGCGCTTACACACGGCATGATCGCGACGCCGTGGCGCGTGATCTGGAACTGTGCTTCGGCTACTTTCCGCAGTTGAAGGAGCGCGCACACCAGCGTGCCGGCCTGCTGTCGGGCGGTGAGCAGCAGATGCTGTCGATCAGCCGCGCGCTGATGGGCCAGCCCAAGCTGCTGCTGCTGGACGAACCGTCGCTCGGCCTATCACCGATCCTGGTACTGCAGATCTTCGAGATCATTCGCCGCATCAACGCCGAACATGGCGTGGCCATTCTGTTAGTAGAGCAAAATGCCCACATCGCGCTGAAGATCGCCGACTACGGCTACATCCTGGAGGTCGGCCGGGTGGCGATGGCCGACCACTGCGCCAGCCTGATGCGGCTGGACGCGATCAAGGAATTCTATCTCGGCCAAAAGGCAGCAGGCGTGCGCGGCCAGCGGCGCTACAAAAGGCAGACGCTGTGGCACTGACCGGCGACACGAGCACGTCTTTGCCGGCGTTGGTCGTCCAGCGTGCCGCCGCGCACGGGCCGGAAGTGATCCTGCGCAAGAAGCGGCGCGGCATCTGGATGGCGGTCACCTGGGCGGAACTGGCATTGCGCGTCCGCGAAGTCGGCATGGCGCTGGTGGCCAGCGATCTGGCAAGCGGCGATGTCGTGGGGATCCTATCCAACACCAGGCCGGAAGCAGTCTGCGCGGACCTCGGCACGCTGTCGGTAGGGTGTGTCGGCGCCTGCCTGGTGCCGCAGGACACCGCGGACCAGGTCGCGCGGATGCTGCGCGACTCCAGCTGTCGGTTGTTATTCGTCGAGAACGAAGAACAACTCGACAAGGCGCTGACGGCCCGCGAAACCTGCCCGGCGCTGCAACGGATCGTAGTCTTCGACATGAAGGGCCTGCGCGAACTGGACGACCCTATGTGCGAGAGCCTGGCTGGCTTTCTCGCGCGGGGCGTCGCGCGCGACCGAGCCGATCCCGCGGGGTGGGACACGGTGCTGCGTAGGGTCGCGCCGGATCGTACCGCGGCGCTACTCCTGCCGGTGGCCGCCGGCGGGATGGTGGAAACGCTCAGCCACCGCGACGTGATGACCGTGGTCGAAGATGCCGCTACGCGACTGGGCCAGCACCCGGGCGACGAGCGCGTCGCCTTCCAGCCAATGAGCGGGATGATGGAGCGCGTGCTGGGCCTGTATGTGGCCTTGTTCACACGCACCATCAGCAATTATCTCGAAAGCAACGAAACGCTGATTGAAAACCTGCAAGAGGTGCAGCCCAGCGTACTTGCTGCTTCTCCAGTAGTGTGGGAGCGTTTCCGAAACCGCATCATTGCCGAAGTAGGTGGCGCCAGTTGGCTGCAGAAGACGCTGTTCCAGTGGGCGGTCCGCACCTGCGAAGCATCCCAGGGTACCGGCGTGATGGCTGCGATCGCGCGCAAATTGGTGCTAAACAGCGTGCGTCGCGAGATGGGTCTGGCCCGGCTGCGCCTCGCCTGCATCGGCACGGCGTCGCCGCCGCCGGAGACCACGCGCTGGTATCTTGCGCTAGGGATCGCCATGACGCGACTTGACGGAGATTGCGCGCGTGGCGCCGCCAATGGTGAGAAGTTGCGAGCTCTGATCGAGGAGTTTACCTGCGCCGCCTGACCGCCGTAGGCGACGCAGCGCGCGACGGCCGCCAGCCGTCAACAACGCGGCGGACGTGCTGGGGAGGATGACATGCGACGGTGGTATCTAATTGTGGCCGCGTTGGCCGTGCTCGGCATCCCCGCGAAGGCGGCGGATGTTCGCGGTGTCACAGACAAGGAAATTCTGATTGGCACCTACACCGACCTGTCTGGCGTGACCGCCATGTGGGGGGTCAATAATTCCAATGCCTGGCGGATGGCGTTCGATGAAGCGAACGAGGCGGGCGGCATCAACGGTCGCAAGATCAAGTACATCGTCGAGGACAACCAGTACCAGGTGCCGCGCTCCGTGCAGGCAATGAACAAGCTGATCAACCGCGACGGCATCTTCATTGCGGTGGCGAATGGCGGCACGCCGATGAACAACGCAACGATGCCGGATCAGCTTGCCAAGGGCGTGCCGAACGTTTTCCCGTTGACCTCGGCGCGGTCGATGTACGAGCCGCTGAACCACCTGAAATTCGGTCTGGCGGCGTCGTATTACGACCAGATGCGCGCCGGGGTGAAATACTTCGTCGAGGTGAAGCACAAGACTGCCATCTGCGGCATGTCGCAGGATTCTGATTTCGGCCGCGATGTGATGGACGGAGCCCGCGACCAGCTTAAATCGATGAACATGACGCTGGCCGCGGAAACGCTGCACAAGCCGACCGATACCGATTTCAGTGCATCGGTGGCGCGCTTGCGGGACGCCAAATGCGATCTGATCCTGCTGGGCACCATCGTCCGTGACACGATTCAGATCATCTCCGCGGTGAACAAGGTTGGCTGGAAGGTGGACCTGCTTGGCCAGGCCGCGAGCTACGATGAGGCGGTGGCGGAAATGCCGGGCGGCGGCAGCGAGGGCTTCTATTCGATGGCACCGGTCCTGTACGCGACACCCGATGATCCACGCCCGGCGGTGCAGGCCTTCGCCAAGAAGTACAAGAATCTCTATGGCAAGGATCCGAACTTCGCCGCGCAGTTAGGTTATACAGCTGCGTCGCTGACGATCCAGGCGCTGAAAAATGCCGGCCGGGACCTGACGGCGGACAGCTTCGTGACCGGCATGGAGAGTATCAAGGACTGGCAAGACAAATTCGGCGCACCACCGATGACCTTCAGTGCGACAAAGCACCAGGGATCGAATGAATCGTTCCTCTGCGAAGTGCGCGGCGGCCATTGGCATTCCGAACTGGAAGGGCCGCTGAGCTATTGATGGTGCTGGCTCGGGGGGGCTGCGTCGGACCGGCAGTCTCCTTGGCCGCTGTCACAGCGTTTCGAGCTCCAACGGGAACAGCCCGTCGGGGTCTTGCACGCGCATCAAGTGATAGACGTTGAAACGATAAGCCGGGCCAAGGGACACTTCAGGCGGCGTGAACGGGAAGGCCAGGTTGCCGGCGGTGGACAATCGTCCCGGATAGCCGTGATGCAGGAGATATTGCTTGGTGGTGCGCACGACCTCAGCCGCGCGCTCGCGCGTCGGCGCGATGCATTCGCCCATGATGAAGGCTTCGCCCGGCGTCGGTTCACCGTCCGGCACCACACCGCGAACGCCGTTCACGCCGTAGACGCGAAAGCGTAACGTGTAGTCCTGTGGCTGGTCCTCGCACACCAGTTCGCGTACGACTTCAGCGACCACCGGCAGGATCTCGGCATGCCGCGCGATGAACCGCGGATCGGCCGCGCCCGCCAGCAGCACCGCGCGTTCACCGATGCAGGCAGCGCCTTCCAGCTTGATCGTCGGCTCCGCGCTCGGCACCCACCGCGCGCCGGCGACGCGCGTGCGGCGATCATCCAGCGCCGTGTAGTGCGCGTCACGCAGATCGACCCGGCCTTCGGGCTCAGTCACGCTGAACGGATCCGCCTGCTCATACAGGCTATGCGCCGCGACCGAGGTCGGGGTCGCGCGCCGCGCGGGGTTCATGCTTTCCAGTTCGAAACCTTCGTGATCCAACGTCGCCAGGATCGTATCGCGCCCACCCGGCACGCAACAAAGTGAGGCGCACTCGATGATCTTCGCCATGTGCCCACAGATGCCCGGCGGAAAGTCCAGCATCGTCGGCAGGGATGCGAAGATCGCGGTATCGCACGCCCGGCCGGCGATGATCACGTCCACGTCTTCCGCCAGCGCCCGCCGAAACGGTCCCATGCCCATCTGCCCGACAATGTGCGCCGCATCGTCGATGTCCTGTTCGGTCAACGCGGCCATGCCGTCCATGCCGGTCATGCGCCCCTCGCGCACCGCCTGCTTCAGCAGCGCGCGCGGCATGTCGGCGCGGATCACCGCCATGCGGAAATGCAGACCTTCTGTCCGCGCGATGTCGCGAATCATTGCCAGTGTGCCGTCAAGATGCGGTGCCGCGCCGGCGGAACCGGCGGAGCCGATCACCAGCGGCACGTCAACCTGCCGAGCACCCAGCAGCACCTTTCGCAGATCGCGCCTTGTTGCCACCGGTGAAGTGGCCATCTCACCCTTGCCGAGATAGGTCGGACCGATATCGATCGATCCCATATCGCACCCAATCAGATCGGGATGACGCGCAAGGCCGGCATTGAACGCCGGCGTCGGGATGCCGTAACCGAGTTGGCCCGAAGCCCCAAGAAAGCGCATCACCCGCTTGGCGCGGCGAACATCGTCCAGAATGCGATGTGACGCGGTCATATCTCGATCCCCAGCAGCGGTGCGTGCTGCTGCGCGCCGTAGACATCGCGATCGCCCGGATCGCCGGCCGTGTCGCGCGGCAGCGTGATTTTAATTGCGCGACCGAGCGGATAAGGAATCACCGTCACGTCCTCGGACGGGATGCGATAAAGCAGACCGATCGCCTCGCGGCTCAGCGCCGGCGATTGCACCACACGCTGATAGTCGGTGTCGGAGGCGAACATTATGTCCAACGTCAACCGGCGCGGTCCGGCATTCTTGCTGCGAATCACCTGGGCGATGTCTGACAGACGCATGACACCCTCAATTTGGTTTGAGCAATTCCGCGCGCGGACGCGTCACAGTGCGGCGCCCGCGCTTGAACACGGCAAGCGGATGGCAGATCTCTTGCACCGCCTGCTCCGGCGTCGTCGCGTCCACCACCACAAAATCGGCCGGATTGCCAACCTTGATGCCGTAGTCCGGCAGATTCATCAGCCGCGCCGACCGTTCCGTCAGCATGTTGAAGCAATCGCGCAGCCGATGTGCGTGGCTGATCTGGCAGACATTGGCTTGCAGATTGGCCATGCGCAGCAGTGAGCAATCACCCAACGGCGTGAACGGGTTCAGCACGTTGTTGGTGGAAATGGAGCAGTTCACGCCGTGCTCCGCCAGCAGATTGGCATCCGCCAGACCGCGCCGGACCGAGTGATCCTGATCTCGCCCCATCATGAACAGATCGGTCGCCGGCAACACCGTCACCGCTACCCCGGCATTGGCGATGCGCCGAGCCAGCGCCCTCAGCACCGCCGGGGGCAGTGTCGAATACTTGCACCCGTGCCCGACGGCGACGCGTCCGCCCAGCTTGTATTTCTCCGTCAGCTCGCAGACCAGATGAATATCCATCGCCTCCGGTGAATTACCGGAATCCAGATGCATGTCGATATCCACGCCGAATTCGCGCGCCAGGTCGAACACGCGATGGATCTGTCCGGCATGGTCGGGATCATAATTCGGTGCGGCGCCGATCACTTTCGCCCCGCGCTTCAGCGCCTCCACCAGCAACTCCTCGGCACGCGGATTGTTGGTCAGCCCCTCTTGCGGGAACGCGCACACTTCGATGTCGATCGCCCAGGCATAGTCTCGTCGCAGTGTTTCAATCGCCTCGAAACTGCGCAGTTCGACACCGGCATCCAGTTCCACATGCGTGCGCATCCGCGTGGCGCCGTGCTTGATGCATTTCTCCAGTGTGCGGCTGGCGCGGGCGTAGACATCTTCCACCGTGAACGTCGATTTCACCGCGGCAACGCGCGGCACGGCGTTGGCCTGCCGATCGGTCTCCGGTGCGCAACGATCAACGATGCAGGATTTGTCGAGATGAATATGCGTCTCGACGAACCCGGCGCACACCAACAGTCCGGTGGCGTCATATTCCGCCGCCTCGGCTGCCAAGCCTGCCCGGATCGCAATGATCCGCCCATCCGAGACCCCGATATCGACCGGCGGCGCCTCGGGCGCATGGGCCAGGCGCGCGTTGCGCAGGATCAGATCCATGCGCGGGCTACTTCAAATGCCGGTCCCACATCGCGAAGATCTTCCGCCAGGTTTCTTCCGCCGCCAGGGTGTCATAGACCGCGCGTTCCGGAAAGCAGAAGCCATGATGCGTGCCTGGGAACACATGCAACTCGTGTTTCGTTCCAGCCTTGTCCAGTGCAGCCTTGAGCGTGGGAATGACGTGCTCGGGAACGGACTGGTCGTGTTCGGCAAAGGCGTAGTACAGTTCGCCCTTAACCTCGCCGACCAGCAGATGCGGCGAGTCGTCTTTATCGGTAACGATCCCGACGCCATACAGCGACGCCGACGCCGCCATGCGATGCGGAAATTTCGCTGCCACCGTCGTGATGTATTGCCCACTCATGCAGTGCCCAACGCATCCGATCTTGCCGGGCGTCACGTTGTCCAGCGTATCGAAATGGGCCAGCAGCGCCGCCGTATCATCGATCACTCGCGCATTGGTCAGGTGGTTCATCGACGCGCGAATCACCCCCGACATGCCGTCGTCGCGCCGAGGAATATCGAACCGCACCGTTCCAAGCCGGTAGTACATGTCGGGCAACAGGCACACATACCCATGTTTGGCGATGCGCCGCGCCATGTTGCGCAGTTCCTCGCGGATGCCCGGCGCGTCCATGTAGAAGATGATGCCCGGGTGTGGACCGGTGCCGTCCGGAGCAGCCAGGAATGTCGGCATCTTGCCATGCTTGGTCGTAACGACCACTTCCTGTTCGATCATAAAGCCACCCTCCTTCGGTGTGACACGATTATCACAAATCAGCGCGCCAGTTGCCACCCTTCGCGCGACGGATGCGGCAACCCCAGATTCTCCCGCAATGTCGTTCCGCGATACGCCGTCTGAAACAGGCCGCGACGTTGCAACTCCGGCACCACGAAGTGCACGAAATCCTCGAACGTGCCGGGCGTGTGCGTGCCGCCGATCACGTAGCCGTCGCAGCCGCGCTCGACGAACCATTGCTCCATCCGATCGGCGATCTCCTTCGGCCCACCGACGATCGCCTGGCCGGGTCGGCCGCGCTTCGTCACGTCCAGGAAATCCCGCGCCGTCGGGTTTGCCTTGCCGGAGTCACGCATGACGTGGTCGCGCATCGCCTGCATGCCGGACATCCCCTCCAGTTCCTCCGCGGTGAAAGGCTCATCCATCGCCTTCTTGGCAAAATCGAAGTTCAGCGCTTCCGACAACAGAGATAACCCATCCACCTCGCGATACAGGCGATCGATCAGCGCCATCTTGTCCTCGGCCTCGGCCTTCGTCGCCGCGGCCACCGGATAGGCAATGGTGTTGAGCGTCACCAGGTCGGGATCGTGCCCTTGCTCGGCGATCGCGGCCTTCATGTCGGCATACTGGCGCCGGGCGGATGGCAGATCGTGATACGCAACGAACACTGTTTCCGCCCAGCGCGCGGCAAACTGCTTGCCGCGATCGGACGCCCCCGCCTGGATCACCACCGGATGGCCCTGCGGCGACCGAGGTACCGTGAACGGCCCGCGCGAGCGGTAAAAGCGGCCCACATGGTCCAGCCGGTGCACCTTGTCGGAATGCGCGAACAACCCGCTTGCCTGGTCCACCACCAGCGCGTCGTCGTCCCAGGCGTGCCAATGACCCAGCACCACCTGCATGAATTCGTCGGCGCGGTCGTAGCGCAGGTCGTGCGCCTCGTGCACCTCGCGCCCCATATTCATCGCTTCGCCATCATTCACCGACGTAACGACATTCCATGCTGCACGTCCTTTCAGCATCAGATCGACCGTCTGGAATCGCCGCGCGAGATCGAACGGCTCGTAATAGGTGGTCGATCCGGTGGCGCCGAGCCCGAGCCGGCTGGTCACCATGCCCATCGTCATCAGCACCGCCAGCGGGTCCATCTTCACGCAGCGGATGCCATGTTCCACCGTGTGGCCGTGATCGCCGCCATACATGTCCGGCATCGCCAGCCGGTCATCGAAAAATGCAAGCTGGAACTTGCCCTCTTCCAGCACCTGCGCGATGCGCTGGAAATATTCCGGCCCGGTGAAATCGGTCCGCGACTCCGGGTGCCGCCAGGAACTGGCCAGCGTTGTGCAGTTCTGCGCCTGGAGAAAGCCGACCAACACCATCTGGCGCATAACAAAATCTCCGCTCAGAACTGATAGCGCCGCAAGCCGCCGTCCACCGGAATCACCGTTCCGGTGACGTAGCGTGCCAGCGGGCTGGCGAGGAACACCGCCATCACCGCCAGGTCTTCCGGTTCACCCCAGTAGCGCACCGGGATTTCGGTTTCGGCAAAGTGCTTGCGGTAGTCTTCCGGATAGTTGCGGCGAATCTGCTCGCTCATGATGCGTCCGGGCGGGATCGAGTTCACCGTGATCCCGAATTGCCCCACCTCACGCGACAGCCCTTTCGCCCAGGCATGCACGGCGGCCTTGGCGGCAAACGCGGCATTCAGATGTTCCGGCTCCGACTTGCCGGTGATATTGATGATGCGGCCCCAGCGTCGATCGATCATCTGCGGCAGCAACGCATGGGCGATCTGGCGCTGGCGGGTGAAGTTCAGCGTCATCGCCTCGGTCCAGCGTTCCTCTGTCGCATCGGTCGACGTACGCGGCTGCCGCCGGCGTTGTTGACCAGGATGTCGACCTTGCCCAGTTCGGCCAGAGCGATGTCGCGCAACATCTCCGCCGCGTCTTCCGACATCAGATCCTGGCGGATCAGCGCCGGCCGCCTTCCACCCGCGGCGGCGATCTCGTCCGACAGCGAGTGCAACAGTTCGATGCGGCGTGCGACCGCGGCCACATGCACGCCCTCGGCGGCCAACCCCTTCGCGATCGCGCGGCCGATGCCCATGCTGGCGCCCGTCACCAGCGCGGTCTTGTCGTGCAGTTGCAGGTCCATTCTGTCGGTCCCTATCGTCCCTTGAACACCGGCTCGCGCTTCTCGATGAAGGCGCGCCGCGCCTCCTGCGCATCTTCGGTCTTCGACAGGAATACCGTCACGCCCTGTTCGAAACGATAGCCGTCGCGCGCCGGCATGTGCATCGTCGTGTTCATCGACTGCTTGGCGTAGCGCATGCCGATCGGGCTTTTCGATGCGATCTCCCGCGCCAGCTTCATCGCCTCCGGCATCAGTTGCTCCAGCTTCACGCAGCATTCCACCACGCCGGTGCGATACAGTTCGGCCGCCGACACGCGCCAGCCGGTGTAGAACATCCGCCGCGCACGCGAATGGCCGAACAGCGTCTGCAGCATCGCCGCGCCGCCGGCCAGTCCGACATCGATCTCCGGCATGCCGAACTGTGCGTTCTCGGAACACAGGATGATGTCGCACGCCGCCACCAGCCCGGCGCCCGCACCCAGCGCCGGGCCGTTCACCGCGGCGATCACCGGCTTGGCACATTCGTGGATCGCGTTGAAGCACTCGCGCGCGCCGCGATTGAACTTCCAGTATTCGCCTGGCACGTCCGCGTTCGGCCGCTCTTTCATGTCGGCGCCCGCGGAGAACATCTTGCCCGTGCCCGTCAGGATCGCGACGCGAACATCTTCCCGATCGGTCAGCGAGTCGAAGACGCCTATCATCGCCTCGCGGAACGCATGATTTTGTGCGTTCACCGGCGGCCGGTCCATGACCACCGTGGCGATGAAATTCTCGACTGTCAGCTTGATGGCGCCGTCCATGCGCGTCCTCTGATCGGCGTTTCTTGTTGCGGGCGATATGCGGGTATACGCTAAGCGAAGGGTCAAGCGCAGGCAAGGAAGCGTGGCGTGTCCATCTTCGATCATGATCTCGATCGCACGGCGGCGAACCATGTGCCGCTGTCGCCGGTCTCCTTCCTGGTCCGCGCCGCGCATGTCTACGGGCCGCGCGTGGCGGTGATCCATGGCGAGCGGCGCATCACCTATGCTTCGTTTCTGGACCGTTCCCGCCGCCTGGCCTCCGCGCTGGCCCGTGCCGGCGTCGGCAAGGGCGACACGGTAGCGATCATGGCGCCGAACGTGCCGGAAATGCTGGAGGCGCATAATGGCGTGCCGATGCTCGGCGCCGTGCTGTGTCCGATGAATTTTCGACTTGATGCCGGCTCGATCGCCTTCATTCTGCGCCATTCGGAAGCCAAGGTGCTGCTGACCGATCGCGAGTACAGCTCGGTCATCGCGCAGGCGCTCGCCGCGCTCGACCATCCCCCGCTGGTCGTCGACATCGACGACGCGCTGGCGGTTGGCGGCGAACGCCTCGGCGCGACGGACTACGAAGCGTTCATTGCCGATGCCGATCCCACCTTCCCGGCGGGCCTGCCAGACGACGAATGGCAGGCGATCTCGCTGAACTACACCTCCGGCACCACCGGCAACCCGAAGGGCGTCGTGCTGCACCATCGCGGCGCCTACCTGAACGCCTGCGCCAATGCGCTGATGTTTGGGCTGTCGCCGCGCAGCGTCTATCTGTGGACGTTGCCGATGTTCCATTGCGACGGCTGGACCCACACCTGGGCCGTGACACTGGTGGGTGGCCTGCATGTGTGCCTGCGCCGTGTCGATCCCGCACCGGTCTTCACCGCGATCGCGCGGCACGGGGTCACTCACATGTGCGGCGCGCCGGTGGTGCTGGGCATGCTGATCCATGCACCGGCGACCGCGCGCCGCGCCTTTCCGCAGACGGTCCAGATCGCCACCGGCGGCGCTGCGCCGCCGTCCGCCGTGATTGCGCAGATGGAGGCTATGGGCTTCGCCGTCACGCATCTCTACGGGCTGACGGAAAGCTTCGGTCCCTCCACTGTTTGCATGTGGCAGCCCGAACTCGATGCGATGCCGATAGACGCAAAGTCCGCGTTCATGGCGCGCCAGGGCGTCAACACCCCGATGCTGGAGGAAGCGACGGTGCGCGATCCCGCGACCCTCGCCAAGGTGCCCGCCGATGGTGCAACGATGGGCGAGCTGATGCTGCGCGGCAACACCGTGATGATGGGCTACCTGAAGAATCCCGACGCCACGGCTGAGGCTTTTTCGGGTGGCTGGTTCCACACCGGCGATCTTGCGGTGCGGCACCCGGACGGCTACGTCGAGGTCAAGGACCGCAGCAAAGACATCATCATCTCCGGCGGCGAAAACGTCAGCTCGCTGGAAATCGAAGAGGTGCTGTACAAGCATCCGGCGGTCATGGAAGCCGCCGTCGTTGCGCAGACGGATGAACGCTGGGGCGAAACGCCACATGCGTTCGTGACGCTGAAGCCCGACGCGCCGAACGTCACGGAAGCCGACATCATCGCCTGGTGCCGCGCGCGCCTCGCACACTACAAGTGCCCGCGGCACGTGACGTTTGCGCCGTTGCCGAAGACCTCGACTGGGAAGATCCAGAAGTTCGAACTGCGGCAGAAGATGCGCGCGTCACTGGGAAAGGCATAGGAGGTGGGCCCATGATCCTGGTCGGCCAATATGATTCGCCGTTCGTCCGCCGGGTGGCGGTGTCGCTGGGCGTACTCGACGTCACCTACGACCACGACACACGCTCGGTGTTTGCGGATTTCGCCGAGATGCGCCGGGTCAATCCGCTGGGCCGCATCCCTTCGCTCGTCCTCGACGACGGCGAGACGCTGATCGACTCCGCGGCCATTCTGGACTGGCTCGACCAGTCCGTCGGTCCGGAACGGGCACTCATTCCGGCAACGCAGCCCGAGCGGCGGCGGGTCCTGCATCGCATGGCGCTGGCGACCGGGGCGATCGACAAGGCCGGCGCGGCCACGTATGAGCGCCTCATCCGGCCTTCGCCGTATCGGTACCCAGATTGGATAGAACGCTGCCGTACCCAGGCGACGGGTGCGATCGAAGCCCTCGCCGCAGAGGCCTGGCCGACGCCCACCCGCCTCGACCAGGCGTGGATCACCACCGCCTGCATGATCCATTACGTTCGGATATCCGATCCCGATCTGCTGCCGCCCGGTCGTTATCCGGCGCTTGACGCACTGTCCGCGCACTGCGAACCGCTGCGCGAGTTCAAGGCGACGTATCCCGCCGAATACGCCGTGCCCCGAAACGATTGACCCGCCATAACGCGGTAGTGGTAGCCGCCATCGCTACGGGATCGGATCAACTATTGCGCGAGACGCCGCGCGCGCTCGTCACGCCGAAACCCGGCGCATCGCCCGTGACAGCGCCTGATATGATCGGGCGGTGCCACTTGCACCTGACGCACTAGCGGTGCGCTGTTGCCGCAGACCGGAACGGGGACAAGCCTGAAGATCGAAACTACTGCAAAAGGCTTGGGCTGACGGATAGTTGCGACGATCGCGCCTACTTCACTCGTTCCGGCAACCCAGTACTTCGTACGCAAATACCGTCAGCTGCTGGTGAACGCTGTGTATCAGCCCGATCCTCGAATGTTCGATGCGGCTAGTAATATTAAGATTCATCACATTCTTGGCCAGAATCTCGAACCCACGAATAACAACATTCAAGGGGATCTGCGGAGGGGTATGCTCGTAACCGATAATCATCACCGCCTTGCGCTCTGGCAGCCCAGAGGATAGGAGCTTTAGACAGTCGCCAAGCGAGCTGGTATTTCCTGCATAGGGGTGAAGCAGGTTTTCGGACCAGTGTTCTGCGGGTCGGCCATTATCACCGAACGGACGTGCTATTTTGAATTCGATGGCCTATTGGCCCGGAATGAGCAAGTCCGGAACGCGTTTGATTGCTGCGGCGCCATAAGATGCTGGCTTGCTGACTCGCAACTTGGCCAGTGCAGCGCGAACCGCCGCAGCCTCTCCGTAGGAACCGATCCCCGGCGCGAACTGCTTATGGCCGACGCAATCTATATCGACGCTCTGCAGAGCATCAGCGAAATCAGCCGCCACTCGTCCAGTGAACGCAGCGCCGTCATTGCGCCCCGGGATGCGTGGCGGAACGCCCTACGCTCTTCCGCCCTACTCCGCCGCCGCGCGCTGCACCGGGATGTCCGTCGAATATTTCAGGTGTACCGGCGCGTTCGCCTCCCACGGATCCTTCAGCCCCAGCGTCTTGCCGTGTTCGCGCACAGCCGGCATCACGTCCTTCACCAGCAATTCGATACAGCGGCGACGGTCCTCCTTGGAGACCGTCCCGTCGTTGCCCCAGATGCCCATGATGCCGGGCCGCGTCTGCTCGATCAGCGTCTTCAACTGCGGGATCACGGTGTCCGGTGTGCCGGCAATAATCATTGTGCTGGCGATCTGATCATCGAATGTGGGACTGCCGCGCGGGTTCTTCGCCCGCCCGACCGCGAACTCCACGAAGGCGCGGCGGCCAGACGGCGAGAAATAGCCCGCCGGATTCGCCCACACCGGATGCGCCAGGCCGGTGAATTCGCCCTGCATCCACATGAACTGGCGTGCATTCTGCAGCGCCTTCTCCATCGTGTCCTGCACATGCACGCGGATCAGGTAGCCGAAATTCTCTGGCCCGGCAGTGTAGCCGACCTCGGCGGCAGCCTTCGAATAGGTGTCCCAGATCACCTTGGTCGCATCGATCGCGGTGTTCAGCGCGATATACGGATAGCGCTGCTGCGCGGTCCAGATCACCGTCTCCTTCGACAGCACGCCCGGTATCCACACGCGCGGATACGGTTTCTGCAGCGGCACCGCCCAGGGGTTCACCACGCGGTGCTGGTAGTGCGTGCCCTCCCAGCGGAACGGGCCGGGCACTGTCCAGGTCTTCTGGATCAGGTCATGCGCCTCGACGAAGCGCTCGCGGTTGAAGGCAGGGTTCACCCCGCTGGCCAACTGCTCCTGCCCGCCACCGCGCACGAAGCCGGAAACCAGCCGGCCTTTCGATACCATGTCGATCATCGCCAGCTCTTCCGCCAGCCGGATCGGGTTCTCCGCCAGCGGCAGCGGGTTGCCCAGCAGCACGATCTTCGCCTGCTTGGTCACCGCGGCCAGGATCGAGGCGAACACGTTGCATTTTGCCTGCATGCAGAACGGCGCGTTGTGGTGCTCGTTCAGCATGATGCCGTCGACGCCCCACTCGTCGGCCAGGATGTATTCCTCGAGATATTCATTGTAGAGCCGACTGCCCTCCACCGGATCGAAATTCGAGTTGGAGAAGGTCAGCGCGGTGGCGCCGTAGCGCAGCCCTTCGGCGGCGTCGTAGGCGCCCATCGGCTGCTCGGTGAAGTACATCAGATGCATGGCGGCCTCCCTCGATGGGATGTGACAGCGATCAGTTC
>DASRQX010000302.1:0-1511 GCA_035696165.1 Acetobacteraceae bacterium
GCGCGGCGATGTGGTGGTGTTCCGCTGGCCCGGCGACCGGTCGCAGGCCTGGGTCAAGCGCGTCGTCGGGCTGCCCGGCGACCGTATCCAGATGCGGCAGGGCCAGCTCTTCATCAACGATCATCCGGCGTCGCTGAAGCCCGACGGCACCGGCCAGGCGGAAGACGACAATGGCGGGGTCGAGCCCGCCTACCGCTACATCGAGACCTTGCCGGGCGGTGTCTCGCACGCGATTTTCAAACTTCATGACAACGGCCGGCTCGACAACACGCCGGAAGTGACGGTGCCGCCGGGCCGGTTGTTCGTGATGGGCGACAACCGCGACAACTCCGCCGACAGCCGGGTTCCGGTGCGCCAGGGCGGCGTCGGGCTGCTGCCGGTGGACGATCTGGTCGGCCGCGCCGACGCCGTGGTCGGATCATGGGATCTCGGCATTCGCAGCCAGCCGATCTGGACATGGCTGTCCGGCTTTCGCCTGGCGCGGTTCTTCACCGCGGTCATTTAAGCGTTGAGTCGTGTGAGAGCGAAATCGCAAGCTGGGCAAAGCGCGACCTTTGCCCATCCCTCGATCTTGAACGCCGGGTTTCTCGATCCGGGCGCTGAACGACAGCCGGCAAAACCGTCAGTGACGCCCGATCGCAGCGATGACTTGCGGCAGCAGGCGTGCGGCGAGGGTCGCGTGTCCCTCGGCGGTCAGGTGAACGCTGTCCGGTTGCCGCGGCAGGTCGGAGACATAGGGTGTGACTGAAATCGTCCTGATGCCCCTGGCATGGAGGCGGTCCAGGATGTTCTGGATGTTGGCCGCATGCTCCGCAAGACTGATGCCCTTGCGGGCATCGTTGTAGCCAAAGATCGCCAGGATCACGAGCTCGGTCCCGCCGGGCACCGCCGAATCAAGCCGTTCCAGCATGCCCGCGGTGGTGTCGCCGCTGATCCCCGCATTGGCGACGGTGGCCTGATAGCCCTTGGCGCGCAACATCGCCTCCAGCCGCGCCGGCCAGGCTTGGTCGGACCCGACACCGTAGCCGGCGGTGTTGCTGGCGCCGAAGGCGACAATTTGAGCCGTGGCGGCGCTCGCCGGACCGGCCGCGATCGTGAACAGCGCCACGGCGATCAGCGATGAGAGATTTGAAATGGCGCGTCTGGTCATCGTGCCCCCAAAAGGGAAGAACGGCCCCCAGCCTAGATACATGGCGGCCGGCGGTCTAGAACGACGTCGTCAGTTCGGTGAGCCATGCCGGCGAGACGGCGACCAGCGTGGCCTCGATTCGCTTGTCGGCGCCGCTGACGATCGCCACGCCGATCACGATGAAGAGGGCGCCGAGCAAGCCCTTGCCGAGCTTTCCCGCCGACATCAGGCGCGCACGGACGCCCATCAGCGTCGCACGCGACAGCAATCCGAGCAGGATCAACGGCAGCGCCGCGCCGATGCCGAACACCGCCATGGTCAGCGCAACCCGCGGCAGATCGTGTCCTTGCGAAGCCAGCAGCGACGCCGCGCCGAGCGTCGG
>DASRQX010000303.1:0-6587 GCA_035696165.1 Acetobacteraceae bacterium
CCCGGCACCGTCACCCAAGCCGGATGCAGTGGTGCCGTTTAAGCACTCAATCGCAGCAACTGAACACGGAAGGGAAGGTGGCGAGATGAGCGAATTTCCACTTGACGGGGGACACCTCATATGAGTCGTGGATACCGGCCCCCGCCGGGCATGCTTCGCCAAGGGCAGGCTCCGTCTGCCCTTGGACGCTTGACCCGGGGGCCGGTATTCCGATGTGGGCACAGCGCCGGAGCCCGCCGGGCCGCTTGCCCCCGGCTTACAGGCGGCGGGACGCTGACGGACCTCTCGACCGCCTAACGGACGGGGTCCAGCACCACCACAGGGATCTCGCGGTCCGTCTTGAGCTGGTAGTCGGCGTAGGGCGGCCAGAATTCCAGCGATTTCTTCCACAACCGAGCGCGCTCTTCACCGGCGGCGGTCCTGGCGTGCGCCTTCGTCTTCGCGGTGCCGACCTGAACTTCGACGTCCGGATCGGCGAGGATGTTACGATACCAGCCGGGATGCTCAGGCGCTCCGCCTTTCGATGCAATAATAAAATATCTGTCACCGTCTTTCCCATAAAACAGCGGGAAGATGTACTTGTCGCCGGACTTCCGACCGGTCGTCGTCAATAGCAATGATGGGACCATTATCTCCGGGCGGCCCGGCTGGGCCATCTTGTAGATATGTCCCTCGGTGCCGCCGCTGGACAGATAGCGGTTCGCATGGTCCTGCATCCACCCGGGAAGGTTGGGGGCGAGCTTGGCGTCGGCCATCGTTTGGGTCTCCTTTGAACACCACGGGTCTGTCAGATATGGTCTGCCGACAACCGCAGCAACCGGTCGGCGTTGCCGTGGGCGATCTTTGCTCGATCGGCCGGTGAGACCGGCAGCGCGTCCAGAAACGCCCGGGCGCGGGCGTTCGACGCGAATGGGTAGTCGACCGAGAACAGGATGCGGTCGACGCCGAACGACATCAGCGCCGCCATGAACGGCACCATGGTGAAGAACCCGCTGGTCGTGATCCACACCTGATCGAGGATCGTCTGGCGCACCGAGCGCCGGAGGTGTGTCTTCGCGGTGGCGGCGGTGGTCTCGTCAATGCGGTCCAGCATGAAGGGGAGTGCCTCGCCCATGTGGCCGATGACGATTTTCAGCCCAGGATGGCGGTCGAGGGCGCCCGACAGCACCAGGCGCAGGGTGTGGATGGCGGTGTCGGCGTGCCAACCCCAGGCGGACAGCGCGAGGATAAAACTGAAATTGCCGGGCAGGTTGTCGTAGTAGGCGGCGCGCACGGGTTCGGTGGGGATGCCGGGGTGAAGGTAGATCGGCAGGTCGAGTTTTTCCGCCCGCGCGAGGATCGGCTCGAATGCCGGGTCGTCCAGGAAGCGGCCGTTCGTCGCGCCGTTCACAAGTACACCATGGAAACCGAGGTGCTTGACCGCGCGTTCCAGTTCGTCCGCCGCTGCATCGGGGGCGAGCATCGGCAGGTGCGCGAAGCCTCGGTACCTTGTCCGGTGGCGGGCGCAGGCTTCGGCCAGCGCGTCGTTGTAGGCGCGGGCAAGGTCGATGCCCGGCTGGCCCGGCACAAGGTCGGCGCCCGGGCCGGCGACGGACAGCACCTGGGTGGTGATGCCGCTGGCGTCCATGTCCGCAAGGCGGGCGCCGCCAAGGTCGGCGAGTTCATTGCGTTTGGTGGTCTGCGCCCAGACGAAGTTGGGGCCGGGAAAGCCGCGGCGGGCGATCGCATCGGGGGAGATGCCGGCGACGATGCGCGGAACGGTGTAGTGTTCTTCCAGGGCGACGATGCGCATGTGGTTTTTCTCCCGTGCGGTTGGGTGGGAGGGTGGCATGGTGGAAGCGTAGGCGCCATGCGGCGATCGGATCACCCTTCGCAGGCACATGCTCCGGAACGCGGCCAGTGCCCGCGTTGGCCATTGCGGGCCGAAACTGCCAACCTTGCCCGCCGGAGGATGACATGGACAACGCGGCGCGTGTGGCAGGCAGCGGTTGGACGGCAGACAAGTTTTGAAGAACCGACCAACGCGACTTCGGCGACGCCTGGCGTTGTGAACTTGTTGAAGGCGAGATCGTTGCGCACGCGGCGCCAACCCCCGATCATGCCGCCGTCGTCATGGGTCTCGGGAGCGCGTTGGGCAACCGCCTGCGCGGCAACAAGGTCGGCAGCCGCCCGGAGGCGGGTAGCGGCGCCGCACCGCGCAGCCAGCAGCTTCCCGTCGCCCGCATTCCCGATGCCACGGTGCGCTGCGGTGATCTGCCGCGTGTCGTCTTCGACGTGGTTTCGCCGTCCGAGTTGCGGGCATGGCGAGCCAAAAGCCCAAGGCGGCGCCATTTGCAGGATGTCGAGAGCGTCCCGGAAACCGTCGAGATCTATCAGGACGAGGCGGCGATCCACATCTATCGGCGGGAGGCAAGTGGACAGTGGTCCTTCGACACGGCGGACGGGCCGGACGCAATCTTGAGCCTGCATAGCGTTGGACTCGAAATCCCGCTGGCGGAAATTTACGAATTCGTGGTCATGCTCGGTTAGCTGAGATCACCGGATTGACGGAGATCGCCGCCAAGCACCGACAATGAACCGGAAATTTGAGGACTACCCCTGCGAAACACAGACGTGGCGCGTTCAGCCGTCGGCCCACGTGGTTCTTCGAAGAAGCTGCCTCACCCCCCAATCCGCGGCAACACCTTATCCGTCAACAACCGGAACGACCGCGCACTCATCGGCGCCGCCATCAGATACGTCATGCCGATCTCCGGGCCGAACGACTGGATCTGGTCGGCCACGCTCTCCGCGGTGCCGTGGATCATGACGTCATTCAAATAGAACTCGACCGGATCCTTGCCGCCGAAATCTCTTACCTCCATGCGCACATTACCGGTGTGCTTCGGGCCGATGTACGACGCCATCGTCCATTCGGCCACGCGCTTCGCCACCGCGCGCGCTTTTTCCTCCGTCTCATCAACCGCAACCAGGCGTGCCATCGGAATGGTCCGGCCCGCGTCACTGTAGCCGGCCTCAACCAGCTTCGCCGCGTAATGCCGACGCTTCCTGATGAGTTCGGCGCGGGATGAATGCGGGTCCATCAGGATCGAGTGACCCTGACTTGCCGCCCAGTCGATGGCAGGTGTGGATGACGCCGCCATCCACACCGGGGGGTGCGGCACCTGGAGTGGCTTGGGCAGCACCTCGACGCCGTCGTACTGGTAGAACCGGCCTTGGTAACTAAGCCGCTGGTTGGTCCACGCCTTCAGGACAATGTCGACCGTTTCGTGGAAGCGGGGGCCGCTCTCCTCGCCCGGAATGCCGAAGGCGGCGAACTCGCTGCGCTCGAAGCCCCGCCCCGCCCCCCAGTTGACCCGTCCGCCGGACAGAACGTCCAGCAGCGCCACCTCCTCGGCGAGCCGCAGCGGGTTGTAGAACGGGGCCAGCGACACCGCCGTTCCGATCCGTAGCCGCTTGGTGCGGGCCGCCGCCATGGTCCCCATCATGTGCACCGACGGGCAGACGGAGAAACTGGAGAAATGATGCTCGGCGAGCCAAACCGCGTCGTACCCCGTCTGGTCCATGACGGAAAAGCGTTCGAGCGCCGCTTCGTAGACCGAATCGAGCGGCACGGACCGGTCGCGCCAGCCGAAGAACTGCAAGATCCCGACTTTCATTTTTCGTTCCGTATCCACATAGCAGAAATCGTACTCAGAATGGCTTCAGGACAATGTCCAGCGCGTCCCGGATCCTACGCTTCGCCTCATCATCGTCGGCAAAAGATGCGGTCAACTCGCCCGGCCGATGGACCCTCAGCGTGGCAAGGTCGAAAGGGTTGAGAACGCAATCCTGCCCCTGCACCGCAAGTTTCGGCGCAACACGCGTGTGTTCGCCGGCGAGCTGAGGCATGGCATCTGGCCCCACGAGAGGAGCTACGACCCGGGTTGGCATCCGCGCGAAATCGTCCGGCGGAAGCACGATGACGAAGGGGCGCACCGCACTCCACGAAGGCGTTCGGTGCACGCTGACCTGCGCCGCCGCGATCACAGGCTTTGCATTTCCTCGGACAGGCTGCCGTGGGCGTCGTAGAGAGCAGAAAAAGCGTCGACCGCTCGCTCGGTCCACCGCCTTTCGGCTTCTGCTGCTGCGGCGCGCTTCTCCAGGTCTGCTGCAAGCAGTGCCTCGACATTAGCGGAGAGGTTGCCGACCTCGTACTTGCACTGCCCGACCAGATCGGCGTTCAGGTTCACAGGGCGTCTCGGTGCGGAATGGTCAAAACCCACAGGCACCTCCCTTGCGCAAGCCTGCGCAGCGTAGGTGGGCGGTCGTACTCCCGCAAGGGTGCTGCGTCCCTCGGAAGCTCTCACCGTCCCTCCCATTCAACGGCTTGCCTCTTCCGCGACCCAGGTAACAAACTGCCCCGGACACGGGCAGGCGCCGCGAGACAACCGCGCACCCACACGCAGGAGAAACCACATGAACCTCAAGGGCGCGGTCGCGCTGGTGACGGGCGGCAATGGCGGGCTCGGGCAGCGCATCTGTCACGCGCTGGCGAAAGAAGGCGCGCACATCGCAGTCATGTATGCACAGAGCCGCGACCAGGCGGAGGGCGTCGCCCGGGAGCTGACATCGCGTTATCAGATCAACGCCGCGGCGTTCGCCTGCGACATCACCGATGGCGCGGCCGTGGACAGGTTGGTCGGCGACGTGACCGGGCGCTTCGGCCGTCTCGACATTCTCGTCAACGACGCCGCCTACAACAAGGCGATTCCTTTCACCGACCTCGACAATCTCACGCAGGAGGTGTGGGACAAGATCATGGCGGTCAATCTGACTGGGCCAATGCGCCTGACCAAGGCGGTGGCGCCTGTCATGAAGGCGCAGGGGCGAGGACGCATCGTCAACATCTCATCCGTGGCGGGGCTCGGGCCGCAGGGGTCGTCCATTGCCTATGCGGTGTCGAAGGCCGGCCTCGTTCACCTCACGCGCTGCATGGCGGTGGCGCTGGCGCCCGAGACGCTGGTCAACTGCGTGGCGCCGGGACTGCTGGAAGGCACGCGCGCGACCGCCAATCTCCGGCCTGAGATGATCGCGCAGGGCGCTGCCAGCTCACTGCTGAAGAAGGCGGCCGACAAGGATGACTGCGCCGACATGGTGGTCACCATGTGCCGCACCGAGACCATGACCGGCCAGACGGTTGTCATCGACTCGGGGCGCACGTTTCATTGAGAACCAGCCATTAAGAACCGGCCACTGGGAGCCGACCGCGCTCGCGCGAGCGCTTCACATCGGTGGCACCAGCCCCTCCTTGCCGACGCCGACGCGTTGCGCGACCAAACTGCCGTCCGGCTGGCGGGCGGCGGTGATGATGACATGCGCGCCGGGCACCAGAATTGCGGGCGTTGCAGGTGCATAGGTGATGATCGGCGCCTTGTCCGGCACCACAACGGTCTTCACCCCGTCCTTGTAGCGCAGCGTCAGCGTGCGGCCCTGGGTGACCACAACGTCGCCTACCGTGCCGTTCGTCATCGTGCTCTGCGGTTCAAGATCCCAGGGGTGGTTGCCCTCGCCGATGCCGCGCATGCTCTCCGGGAACACCTGGATCTCGAACGCGCGCAGGGTTCCGTCGGCCTGCAGCATTGCGGCGGTGCCGATATAGCTGCCCGGCTTGATGTCGGTGATGTTGGCCGCGATGATCGTGGTGACGCCGATATCTGGCGCGATCGCCAACGCACGTTGCTGCCCGTCGCGCGAGGTCACCGTCATGGACTTGGCGTCGACCGCGTCGATCGTTCCGCGAACGCGGACCGGCGTGGCGGTCTGCGCGAGCGCCCCCACGGCCAGGCAGCACCCGAGGGCGGCGGCCAACAATGTGGGATGGGATTTCATGTTTTCTCCAGAGCAGGGGGAAGCCGTTACCTGAGACAGACGCTCGCCATGGATGCATATTCCATCACTCCCGTGCAACTTCCCTGACGACTGGCGCGTTGTCGGACCACTGGCGGGCATTGGCGCGTTTGGGTAACGTCGCATGAAGCCAGCGGCGACGGGTTGCCGCCGCTGGCCGCAAGGTCTCCTGTCTGGTTGCCACCGTCACGCGGTCGGCACCGCGGCGCTGTCGGGGCGGGGCCTCAGACGAGGGCGTGAAGCACTTCCTCGTCCGTGGGGAACCGGCCGGTTGCCTTCTTGGAGAAGCGCAGCCCGCCGCCCACCGTGATCTCGAACACCCCGCCACCGGATTTGAGCAGCCGCACCTGCGCGGTGGGGGTGTTTCGCAAGATCATGTCCCGCGCCTGGTTGGCGCGCGGCTCATAGCCTCACATGCCGCAGTATTCGATCTCGACCTGCATTGGTTGGGCGCTCCTGTAAGGTGTCGGGCGGACAGGGTCGCACCCGGCTAGCGGGTGTGCAAGCGTCGTTGCCACTGGTACCAGGCGCCCGACTGATCGACTCTTCGGTGCTCCCCGTCATGCCGGCGCAGGCCGGTATCCACGACTCATATGAGGTGTCCCCCGTCAAGTGGAAATTCGCTCATCTCGCCACCTTCCCTTCCGTGTTCAGTTGCTGCGATTGAGTGCTTAAACGGCACCACTGCATCCGGCTTG
>DASRQX010000304.1:0-16792 GCA_035696165.1 Acetobacteraceae bacterium
GGTGCATGATCGTGGCCTCATCCCGACCCACGGAGTAACCCATGCCCCGATCCTCGAACGACATCGCCGAGCGCGACATCGCCTCGTTGATCCACCCCTACACCGACCTCGACAAGCACCGCACCGACGGCCCGCTGGTGATGCGATCCGGCGACGGCGTATTTGTGGTGGCCGATGACGGGCGGCGCTACCTCGAGGGCATGGCGGGGCTGTGGTCGTGCTCGCTCGGCTTCAGCGAGAAGCGCCTGGCCGCGGCGGCGGCGCGGCAGATGGAGCAGTTGCCATACTATCAGATCTTCGGCGGCCGCTCGCACGGCCCCGCAGTCGAACTGGCGGAGAAGCTGCTGACCATCGTGCCGGCAGGGCTCAGCAAGGTGCTGTTCGCCAATTCCGGCTCCGAAGCGAACGACCAGGCCGTCAAGATGGTGTGGTACTACCACAACGCGATCGGCAAGCCACGCAAGAAGAAGATCATCAGCCGGGTGCGCGGCTATCACGGCGTCACGCTGTATGCCGCCAGCCTGACCTCGCAGCCGATCAACCACGCCGAGTTCGACCTGCCGCTGGGTGGCGTGCTGCGCACCGATGCACCCAGCCACTACATCTACGGGCTGGACGGCGAGTCCGAAGCGGCATTCGTCGACCGCATCGTCGGCAACCTGGAGCGGCTGATCCTGCGTGAAGGCCCCGACACGATCGGCGCGTTCATTGCGGAACCGGTGAACGGCGGCGGCGGCGTCATCGTTCCGCCCCCAGGTTATTTCGCCAAGGTGCAGGAGGTGCTGCGCCGCTACGACATCCTGTTCATCGTCGACGAGGTGATCTGCGGGTTCGGCCGCACCGGCAAGATGTTTGCCTGCGAAACGTTCGACCTTAAGCCGGATATCATGACCGTGGCAAAGGCGCTGTCCGCGTCGTACATGCCGATCTCGGCCACCATCGTCAGTGAGAAGGTGCACGACGGGATGGTCGCGCAGAGCCGCAAGCTCGGCAATTTCGGCCATGGCTTCACCTATGCCGGACATCCCGTGGCCGCGGCCGTCGCGCTGGAGACGCTGAAGATCTATGAAGAGCGCGACATCGTCGGCGTGGTCGGCAAGATCTCACCGCGCTTCCAGTCGCGGTTGCGCGCGCTGGCATCGCATCCGCTGGTGGGCGAGGCACGCGGCGTCGGGCTGATCGGCGCGTTGCAACTGGTAAAGGACAAGGCGAAGCGTGTGTCGTTCACCGCGGAGGACGGGCTGGGCACGATGATCATGGAAAGTGCGCAGAAGCACGGTGTGCTGATCCGCGCGACGCCGGAGGCGCTGTATTTCTGCCCGCCGCTGATCATCAGCACCGCCGAGATCGACATCATGTTCGACGCGGTCGGCGCGGCGCTGGACGATGCTCTGGCGCATGCGCAGGCAACGGGCGCCCTGACCATGCCCAGCAAGGCGGCGTAACTCAACGCACCTCCGCGCCCCGACGCCACCGCCCAGGCCAGCTTCCCTCACCACCCCAGCGTCCGCCGCACCGCGGCCACCGCCTCCAGATGCCGTTCATGCTCGCCGGCAAAGCGCAGCACCAGATGCCCCGCACCGGCGCGGGCGTAGCCGTCCAGCCACGCGGCCACACCCTCCGCCGGGCCAGCGTAACTCGCCTGGCGCCGGCGCAACAGCTCGGCCGGCAGGCCGTAATAACGTTCCAGGAACGCATTCAGCCGCGCCTCGGCCCGCGCGGCGTCGGCATCCAGCGCCAGGGTCAGGTACATCGCTCCGGTCATCGCCTGCGGGTCGCGCCGGGCGGCCCGCGCGATCGCCTGCACCTCCTGCCATTGCGCACCGAAGGTCGCCGCGTCGGGATTGTTCGGGAACCAGCCGTCGAACCACTTGCCGGCGCGCTCCAGGCTGGCCGGCAGATTGCCGCCGATCCACAATGGAGGCCCGCCGGCGCGGTACGGCGTCGGTGCCAGCACGCCGCCCATCACCTGCCACCGCCCATCCCAGTCCACCGCCTGCCCGCTCCAGAGCGCGCGGCACAGCCGCAGCCCTTCCATCATCCGGCCCACGCGCTTCTCGAACGGCACGCCGGCCGCGGCGAACTCGGCACGGATGTTCGGCACGTCCCGCGCAAAGCCCACGCCCAGGATCAGCCTGCCTTCACTCACCTGGTCTAATGTCGCGACGAGGTGCGCCAGCACCACGGGATTGCGCAGCGCCGGCAGCAGCACCGCGGTGCCCAGTGCGACGCGCGGCACCCGACCCGCGACGCCCGCCAACAAAGTCAGCGGCTCGTGCCGAGGCCGCGCCAGCAGCGAGTCGCCCACCCACACGGAATCGAAACCAAGCACCTCGGCACGCGCCGCCAGCGCCAGAATGGGTCCGGACTCCGGCTCGCCTTGCATGATCCGCTCGCGTGTCGGCAACAAATACCCGAGTTTCGGCGCCATCCGCCCTCCTCGCCTGCCTCGCCTGCCTTGCCTACATTGCGCGATCAGACCCGCAGCCGCGCCAGCGCCCCGACGCCGTGGGTGGCCTGCTTCAACGCACTCTGCAACTCGCCGGCCGCCGCCGCCATCTCCTACACCTGAACCAGGATCCGCTCATGCACTGCCTGGTCAGAGCTACGGTGCGGCGAGTCAGACCGGTTCGGCCGCGCCGACAGGTCGCGCATGGCGTTCAATGTGATCTGCGGCACGTCGTTCACCGCTTCCTGGATCGCCGTCGCCACGCGCGCAACCTCGTCCATCGCGGCATTCAGTTCGTCGATGCGGATGTCCTCGCCATCGCCCATAGAGTGCATCCGACGCAGCGCGGCGTCGAGCCGCCCGGAAGCGCTTCACAACACGGCAATGCCGGCGCGCGCGGCGCCGATCGCGGCGGTCAGCCCGGGCATCGCGGGTTCGTCGTCCTGACCCAGCACCTCAAGTTGTTCAAGCAGCGCCGGCAGCACATCGGTGATCGTCGCCGCGCGCGCCTGCATCAGATCGATTGTATCCAATACTTGGCGGAGCTGCGCCGTCCAGCGCTGCAGCTCGACGTGCCGGCGCGCCGCGGCGGCATCGGCTTCAATGGTGGCGGCGCGCAGCACCTCGATCGAGCTCGCCAGCTCGACGATTTCCCGGCTGCCCCGCCGCGCCGCGAACTGGACCGAGCGGTCGCCTTCCGCCAGGCGGATGATCATCGCCGCCAGCTCGGCCAGGGGACGAATGATCCACCGGTGCAGCATCAGCAGTGCCGCCAGCACGGTCAGCAGCAGCGCGACACCCGCCGCCGCCGTCACCTCCAGCCGCTGCAGTCGCGCCGCCTGGTCAGCTTCCACCGCCGCGCGCGTCAAGGTGAACAACCTGTCGCGCAGCGCGACCAACGTCTGCAGCGACGGTTCGTATGCGGCCAAAAGTTACATAGGCGTTACAGAGAACTGGCCCTTGTCGAGGGCATCCGCGATCAGTCCGTCGATCAGTCGTTGCCCCGCGCCGAAATAGTGCTGCTCCATCGCGTCCACCATGTCGCGCGCCTGGTCGCCGATATGGGCGAGACTGATGCTGGTGAGCAGCAGCCGATGCAATTCGATGACCTGCCCCTGCTCGATACGGATCACGCCAACATCGCGCAGTGTGACGCGCTCGCCCATGACCATCGGACCGGCAAACTTGCTGATGATCAGTCCGCCGTGTAGGCGCAGATCCGACGCTGAATGGGTCGCGGTCAGCAGTGGCGCGACAGTCGGGTCAGCCGCCGAGATGTCGGCGAGAACCTCCTCCACCGCCGGAAACAGCAGCGACGGCAGGGCCACCATCTGGCCGATGACCGCAGTGCCTGTTCTGGCGGTGTGCTGCTCCGCTGGCTGTCGGATGACCATATCGGCACCAGCACGCATCGTGGCGAGATGCCCGGACAGTTCCGCCAGGATCGCACCCACGTGATCGGACAGTTCCGCCAGCGCCGCGAGTTCGCTCACGCGCCGATCAGTCGCCTGGCGGCGCGCCACGAGCGCCGCACCGAGTTCGGGTGGAACAGCGGACCGGATACTCATGGCGCCGTAGGTCGGCCCGCGTTCAAGCCCCAGCACTTCCTGCAACACCAGCAACTGGCGGAACTGCTCCATCCGCCCCAGCGCGTCCTGCCCCCGTCGCCAACTGCGGATCGATCCGGCCGACAGAACGGTGACCAGCAGGACAGTGATCAGCATGATCACAGCCATCGGCACGGCGAGCATCGAACCCAGCTTCACTTGGCGTCTCCCGGCCAGCGCGGGCCAGTATTCGCCGGCGGGCTTTACGCAGTGTTAACCCGCGATCGAGGGTTAATACCAGGTATCGAAAGGGTTGACTCTTCGGCGTGCGGGCGATTCCCGAATCGGCTTGCGTAGGATTTTCTCTGCGTGTCGCGGCGATTCGCAGGAGAACCTACCGGATGTGCAGACCGATCGAGATCACGCGTTTTGACCTATCGGCGACCGAGTTGAGGGAGTTGGCGACCAGGACGCACGACGGTGCGGTGGTACGACGCCTGCTGGCCATCGCGCTGATCCTGGAGGGCCATTCGCGCGAGGAGGCGGCGCGACCGACCGGCATGGATCGGCAGACGCTGCGCGACTGGGTGCATCGCTACAACGCGGACGGCGTGGCCGGGCTGAGGTCGCGCTGGGGTCCGGGGCGCCCTCCGGCGCTGAGCGAGGCTCAGATGGCGGAGCTTCGGTCCCTGGTGCTGGAAGGGCCGGACCTGGAGCGCAACAAGGTGGTACGGTGGCGTTGCGCCGATCTGCGCGCGGAGATCGCCGCCCGCTGGTCGGTCACGCTGACCAAGGGTACGGTCGGCAGGCTGCTGCGCCGGCTCCGCATGACCCGGCTGCAACCGCGGCCCCATCACCCGAAGAAAGACGCTGTAGCCCAGGAGACTTTTAAACAAACTTCCCTAGCCTGGTAACGGAGGCGCTGGCTGCTTCGGCCGCCGGCAAGCCGGTCGAGGTGTGGTTCCAGGACGAAGCCAGAGTGGGGCAGAAGGGGTCGTTGGAGTATATCTGGGCGCCGGTCGGCTCGCGTCCCCCGATGGTGCGCGACAATCGCCATGACTCCGTCTACCTGTTCGGCGTGATCTGCCATGCACGGGCCGTTGGTGCGGCAATCATCATGCCGACGGTCAATTCCGAGGCGATGAATGAGCACTTGAAGGAGATCAGCGCGCAGGTTTCGCCAGGCGCACACGCTGTCCTGGTCTGTGATGGTGCCGGATGGCATCAGCAGGGGAAGCGTTTGCGCACGCCGGACAACATCACGCTCCTCCGGCTGCCACCCTACTCACCGGAACTCAACCCACTCGAGAACATCTGGGACTATCTACGCGGCAACAAGCTCAGCCGGCGCGTCTGGGACAGCTATGAGGCCATCGTGCAGGCCTGCAAGGATGCTTGGAACTTCCTCGTCAGCGATCCGGAACGCATCAATTCCATCGCGCGTCGTTCCTGGGCATCGGTCAATCCTGAAGATACTTGGTATAACCCGGATTTCTCACACTGTTGCGGGATGATGGCCCAAGGCAGTGTCGGGCATTGTCGCGCCCCAAGGGACCAAGGCGTGTTTTCTGGCCGCCGCCAATACCGGGTGTATTTGCCCAATGGGTACATGACCAACATGCGAAAACGTGTTGGCGCGGCAAGGACCAAGCCAGCACCCGCGAGAGTGTGAGAAAACCGGGTTAGCGCCCGAGCGTCGCCAGCAATGCCACAACCGCTGCCCACGCGGCACGATCGGCGTGCTCGTTGTAATCCATGTAGTGCCAGAACAGCTCAGTCGGGTGGTCCTTCAGTCCGATCAGGTTGAAGCCGTGATAGGCGCCGGGAAACACGATCAGCCGCTCCGTCGCGCCGGCGCCGGTACGCTGCGCCATCATCGCCTCGCATTCCACGGCGGGGTTCCAGCTATCGACCTCGCCAGTCAGGATCAGGGTCGGCACCGTCACGGTCGCGAAGCCGGGGTAGCAATGCGGGGAATAGGCGATAGCCGCAATGAACCGGTGCGAACTGATGCCCTGCGCGTAACCCGCCGGCGAAGCCAGGCCCAGCGCAGTGGTGCCGCCCTCCGCGATGCCCAGCAGGATGACGCGCGCCGGGTCGATGAATGGCTGCGCAGCGAGGAAGTCGAGCGCGCCATAGACATCCAGAGCCTCGTCCGCCGGGTGCGGCACGAAGCCGCATTCATGTTGGATGCCACGCGCGCTGAGGCTGTCCACCCACAGCACTGCGTAGCCCAGTTCGGTGTAGCGGCGTGTGATGTCGCGCTCGCTGACCGGATCGAATCGCCCTGTGCAGCCGGGCAGCGCGACCACCGCCGGGAACGGGCCATCACCGGCAGGTCGGTACAACTCGCCGCTGATCGGATCGCCGGGGATGGCGTGTGCGGCGATCCCTCGTTGTGCCGCGAGCCGTGCTACCATTGGCGAAGGGGGAACTGGCTCGCTGTGAAACCACACGGTATCGGCGACGGCGACGCCCACACCACTGTATGTTACCAGGACAAAACAACTGACCGCGATCATGACGGCTTGATGCAGCCGCACTATCCGCCACATCAAGCGCGTGGCAAGTTGAGGGCTACGAGTGCCCGAACAACCTTGCCGCGGCGACCAGCAGCCCGACGAGCGCCACGTTGCCGGCGATCATCGTACCGATCATCGACCATGTCGTCGGCAGACTTTCGACACGCCCGCGTATGTACGACGTATCCGCCCGCATCGCGCTAAGATCGGTTCGCATCGCGCGCATATCGTCCTCCAGCCGGGCTACACGTACTTCCATCCCGGGATCATGTGGTCTGCCGCCCCCGCCCGCAAGAGGCGCCAGTATGGAAATTACCTTAGAACGCTCTCGTCCGCCACTCATTCTCATCATCTCGCACTGCGTCAACCCTGGAGACATACCCGGGTGTGACACAAGCGTTCACCAGGGTGCCACGACCGTATGGCACCCGGGTGAATAGAGTCTGAACGGCGCCGACCCGGCGGGCCTACCCCTGCACGATCACCTGCCCGCGCATGAATGGATGCAGCCCGCAGACATACTCATATCGGCCTGGCTGCGCGAAGGTCAGGCTGACGCTCGCATCGGTGTCCATGGGGTGCGAACGAAAGCTGAGTGCCTGGCACACAATGCTGTGCGGGATGTCGTCGCGATTGACCCAGGTTACCGTCGCGCCCTTCGGCACCATCAGCGGCGTCGGCGCGAACTTGAAGTTGTCAATCCCGATCTCCGTACCGTCCTTCGCCGCCACCACCCGCATCGTCGCGCCAAGCATCGCCACGCCGCCCGCCAGCCGGAGCGTGCCGAGCAGCAATCCCCGCCGGGCGATGATGCCCGGTGCAATTGAGTTCCGCATGGCAACCTCCTCAGCCCATCAGCGGTGTGTCGACGATGGCGAGCGGTGTGTTCAATGACACCATGCTAACCTTTGCGATACCGAGATAGGTGCGCAATTGGCCCGGCGGCACCGCCATCGGTCCGGGGCCCTTCGCCGTGCCCGGCACCGGCTGCGGAAAGGCGGTGGAGCGCGCGGTGTGGAACGCGACGTGACCCTCGACCTTCTGCATCACCTGATGGATGTGTCCGTTCAGCACGGTGACCGAGCCGAACTTCTTCAGATAGGTCAGCGCCTGGGCGCCATCCGCGGTGCCCCAACCCCAGTCGGCATACACCGTCCACAGCGGCACATGCGCGAACAGCACGACCGGCGTGCTAGCGCTCAGGCCCGCGACATCCTTCTCCAGCCATTCGAGCTGATCGTTGCCGAGCGCGCCCAGCCCGTTGCCCTGCAGGTTCATTACGTTGACCAGCCCGATGAAATGCACCCCGCCGTCGTTGAAGCTGTACCAGCCGTCGCCCTTGGCACCTTCCTGCTTGCCGTAGCGGTTCATCCAGCTTTTGCCCTCATCCTCCAGCACGTCGTGCTCGCCCGGCACGGTGTAGGTGTGCAGCTTCACCGTGGTCAGCAGTTGCGCCGCCAGGTCGAACTGCGCGGGCTTCGACAGATGAGTGATGTCGCCGGTGTGGATCAGGAAGCGCGGCTGGCCCGGAACCTCGGTCACCGCCTTCAGCGCCTGGCCGAAGGTACCGGGCGTGTCGGGGTTGACCGGCTTGTCGAAGCCCAGATGGCTGTCGCTGACCTGCACGAAGCTGAAGTCCTTGGTGGCGGCCTCCGCGCTTCCGACCAGGCGCGCCCGCGGCACGCCGCCCACCATCGTCCAGACCATGGCGGTGCCCGCCCAGGTCATGCACTCCAGCACCCCGCGCCGCCCGAAACGCACCGATCCGTCGCTGTCGTCGTTTTTCATGTAGATTGTCCTTCCGCTGTGCGGTGCGCCGCCTGGCCCCCGCTCAGGCAGACAGACCAGACATCGGGGCGGCTTATTCCCGATCGTCGGATGGAATAGATTGGCCGGCAGCACGGTCTACTTGTGTGGAAGCGGACAGCCAGGAGCTGGCCTTGCCAAAGGACGACCCGCGACGGCGCTTCGAGCTGCTGGCTCTGCCGCATCTCGATGCCGCGTACAATCTCGCCCGCTGGCTGACCGGCAGCACGGCGGATGCCGAGGATGTGGTACAGGAGGCCTATCTGCGTGCCTATCGTTTCTTCGACACGTTCCGCGGTGACAATATCCGCGTCTGGCTGCTGACCATCGTGCGGAACTGCTTCCACACCTGGGTTAAGGAGAACCGGTCGCCGCGCCTCGGCTTCGTCGCCGAGCTGCCGGAGCCGGACAGCGCCGAGGACGAGCGCATTCTGTGGGGCATGCCGCAAGCTGACCCGGAAACGCTGCTGCTGCGCGATATCGACAATGCGACGGTGGGAAGGCTGATGCAGCGCCTGCCGTCGGCCTATCGCGAGATCCTGCTGCTGCGCGAGGTCGAGGAACTGTCCTACCGCGACATCGCCGACATCACCGGAACACCGGTGGGCACGGTGATGTCGCGGCTATCGCGCGCGCGGGAGGCGCTGCGCCGGCTGTGGCACGGCGAGGCCGCCAATGAGACGTTGGCCAAGGAGGTTCGCGATGGCGGCTGACCAGTACGCGCCTTTGCTGTCCGCCGCGCTTGACGGCGAACTCGGGTGGTTCCGCCGTTGGCGCATGACACGCCACCTGAAGACCTGCCCGTCCTGTGCGGCGAGGCTGGAGGAGCTGCAGACCATGCAGGGGGCGATCCGTGCTGGTTTGACCCGCCACCGTGCACCGCCCGGGCTGGCGCAGCGCATCGGCGCCATGCTGCCGCGCGAGACGCTGGTGCCGGTCCCGGCGGTGCGGGCGCGATGGCACCTCGCACCGCTTGCCGGCACCGGGTTCGCCGGCGCGCTGGCGGGCGTGGCGTTGACGCTGCTGGTGCTCGGCGGGCCGGCGCCGCGGACGGACAACGCGGTGACCGAAGCGGTGCTCGACAGCCATATCCGATCGTTGATGGGGGATCATCTGACGGATGTGCTGACCTCGGATCAGCACACCGTGAAGCCCTGGCTGTCGGCGCGGCTGGATGTCTCGCCGAACGTGACCGACTTCGTCGCCGAGGGGTTTCCGCTGGTGGGCGGGAGGGAGGAATACGTCGATGGTCACCCGGCGGCGGCCGTGGTGTACCGGCACGCCAAGCACGTGATAAACCTGTTCGCCTGGGCCGCGCCCGATGCTGCCGACGCACCGTTCCGCCGCGAGACCCGCCAGGGCTTCAACCTGATCTCCTGGCGGCACGGCGGGATCGAGTATATCGCGGTCTCCGACGTGGAGATGGACCAACTGGCGGCGTTCACCCGGCTGGTCGCGGGAAGCGGCTGACCGCTCGGGGCACTGATTCGGAAGCGCCATCTTGCCGTCCGCGCAACCAGGGCCCTTTGCGGCCTGGGCACGGAGCGGATGCGTGTGCATGAGCTTTTTTTGGACCAGACCTGATCTCGACTTTATCGAAAAATGGGCAGAGTCACCGGCAGTCCTGGATGTGGAAGATTATTTCTTCCCGGAAGATCGCGTGGGCTCGCTCGATGGTGAGGCTGAGCCGTCCGAAGTCTCCGAACGCGCGCCAGCGTCCCCTCATGTCGGACCAGTAGAACAGTTCGAAGCGATCTGATTGTGGGATCGGCTTCAGGCGGGCGAGCGGAGTACCGCTGCGAGGATCAACCAGCGTGTAACGGCCGCGAGATTTCACCACATCGAGGTCGGTGAATGTGGCGGCGATCTTGGCAAGGGCTGGGTCGGGTTCCGTCATGACGGCCAGTTTGCCCGCAGTTGGGCCGCGAGACGAGCCAGCCTGTACCGATACTTTGTGGCCAAGACACCACCAGGACTTGCCGCGATTCGGTCGAATCGATTCTACGCATGGGATGAAACAATCCGATCCCGCGCTTCCATCCTGCGAGTCCCCCCTGCCGCCTGGTCTACTGTTGCGGCTTGCCGGCTTGCCGGCTTGCCGGCTTGCCTGAACTGTTCACCCGCCCGATCTGGTAGAACGCCTTGCTGTTGGTCGCGGGTGCCATCCTGGCGCCGGGCAAACGCACCGTCACGGCGGCGCTGCGCATTCTTGGGCGCGAGCAGGAGACCGACTTCCCGATCTACCAGGGCGTGCTCAACCGGGCCGTGTGGTCCTCGCGTGCGGTGGCGGGCTGGCTGCTGCGCCTGTTGGATGCCAGCTTCCTTGACGAGGACGCAACCGTGGTGATTGGCATCGACGATACCATCGAGCGGCGCCGGGGACACAAGATCAGCGCTCGCGGCATCTGTCGTGATCCCGTCCGCTCCTCGAACGGTCATTTCGTCAAGACCAGCGGCCTGCGCGGGCTTTCTGCCCAACTGCTCGTTCACATACCCTGGGCCGGCCGCATCATGGGACTGCCGTTTCTCACCACGCTTGCTCCGTCCAGACGCTTCTATGCCGACAAGCCACGCTCGTCCAAGACACTGCTGGACTGGGCCCGACAGGCCGCCTTGCAAATCTACCGCTCGCTACCCGGTCGTCGGATCGTCATCGTCGGCGACACGGGCTTCGCTGCCATCGAGTTCCTCGCCGCCGTCCGGGGCTATGTCAGTGTCGTCACCCGGCTGCGCCTCGATGCCAATCTTTATGCCTCCGCCCCACGCGGGCGTCGAGGCCGCGGACGCCCCCCGCTCAAGGGCAAGCGCCTGCCCAAGCTCAGTCAGGTCTTGCTCGATGCCAACACGATCTGGCAGCGCCACACCGTTCCCCTCTGGTATGGCCGCACCAATCGCATCGTCGAGGTCGCCACAGGCACTCCGGTCTGGTACCACTCCGGCCTGCCCCCGCTGCCCATTCGATGGCTGCTGGTCCGCGATCCCCTCGGCGAGCTGCAGCCGCAAGCCTTCCTCTGCACCGATGTCGACGCCGCTCCCGTCGATATCTTCCAGTGGTTCATCTCGGGCTGGCAACTCGAGGTCACCTTCCAAGAAACCCGCGCGCATCTTGGTGTCGAAACCCAGCGCCAGTGGTCTGACCTTGCAATCGTGCCCACCACCCCAGCGCTGCTCGGTCTGTTCTCGCTCGTCACACTCTGGGCGCATGACCTCGCAGCCGACCGACCACTCATTGCCGCCAAAGCCGCTTGGTACCACAAGTCCCACAGTACTTTCAGCGATGCTATCGCCGCGGTCCGACGCCAGATCTGGCAGCATCAGATTTGCCGCACGTCGCCACTCACCCGCGATCTCATCAAAATCCCACGCCAACTCTGGGAACGCGCCGAATACGCCCTCGCCTATGCCGCATAGTTCGATAAAGTCGAGCAGATTACCCGATGCCTGTGGTCAGTAGACCGAGCCCGGCATGAGTGGCAGCCTGACAGCGGCAACCGACCGCCCGCCACCGGAGCCTCCGCCGTGCCCTCGAACTTTCTCACGCTGCAGGACCTGGTGCTGGCCGCGCACGAGCGGCTCGGCAAGGACGTGTGGGACTTCGTGACATTCGGCACCGAGAGTGAAACGACGATCCGGCGCAACCGGCACGCGCTGGACAGCCTGGCCTGGCTGCCCCGCATCCTGCGCGACGTCAGCGCGGTCGATGCATCGACCACACTCCTGCACCAGGCGTTGCGCATCCCGGTGCTGCTGTCACCCATCGGATCGATCGCGCGGCTCGACCCGCTGGGCGCACTGGCGACGGCGCGCGCGGTAACAGCGTTCGGGACATTGCAATTCCTCAGCAGCCACGCGGAAGACGAGATCGCGCCGGTTCGCACGGGCGCACCATTGCCGCTGATCTACGCGCTGCATCCCTATGACGACCCCGCGGCGCTGGATGACGAGATCGATCGGGTGAAGGCGGGTGGGTATCGTGCAATCTCGGTCGCGACGCAGTCGGGCTACTACAGCCGGCGCGAGCGGGACCTGATGAACGGATTTGCCGGCAAGGTCGATCCGTTGCAGTCATATGCTGGATTCCTGCGACGCGACCGCGCGACAGGCGGCGTCGCCGAGTTGCGCCCGGTGCGGCTGAGCTGGGGGCTGCTGGATCGCATCCGCGACCGGTCCGGCATGAAAATCGTTCTGAAGGGTGTGTTGACCGCGGCGGACGCCCGACTCGCGGTGGAGCATGGCGTGGACGTCGTCTACGTCTCCAACAACGGCGGCCGGGCAATCGATCATGCGCGCGCCACGATCGTGACGCTGCCGGAAGTTGTCGCCGCGGTAGCCGGGCGAGCGGAGGTCATCGTCGATGGCGGGTTCGTGCGCGGCAGCGACGTGCTGAAGGCAATCGCGCTGGGTGCGCGCGCCGTGTGCATGGGGCGGATGCAGGCCTGGGCGCTGGCGGCGTCGGGTGAGGCGGGTGTGATCCGGATGCTGGAGATCCTGGAGGAAGAAATCGTCGTCACGATGGGCCTGATCGGCGTGAACCGGTTGGACGAGCTGAACCTTGACTATGTCACTGCGGCGGACCCCTGCGTGATGCCGCACCCGCTGAGCGCGTTTCCGGTGGTGATGGAGCGGCTGTTCGGCGTACGCGGCTAACGCGGTGACAGATCGATCAGATGGGCAACCCCGGGCGGTCAATAGTCGATGTGCTATCGGGATGGCCAGATTAAGCATCGGGGTTTCAGTCGACGATCGTCGATGAATAGGCCTCGGGGCAGACAAGACACACCCAACGGTCTCTGGCTTCGTATAGTCCGCAAGCAAGTTTCACCACGAAGTAAGCCAGCGGCCGGCGGGCGGCCGCACCGCGATGGGTGAAAATGCTCCTGCGTGAGTCCAGCACAGGCCGCCGCCGAAGGCCATTTACGTAGTAGACACGAAGATCACGAAGAGTGCAGCGGATGTGCTTCGCGCGGAGCGCCATCGACTTCCTGCTTCGCGCTCTTCGTGTCTTCGTGGTGAAACTTGCTTGCAATAGATCGAGCGTCCAAGGCGCATGATGGCAGTTCTCAGGCCACCGTCGCCGCACACGAATATAACCATATAGGAACAACCTGAAATCCGATCATTTATTCCCCTCCGCCGCGAACATTCGACCTGGTTCTCCAACACAAGCGAAAGGCTCCACAAGCATCAATGCACCAAGCTGATGTCGCGCCCTGATGGTTCGGCGACCCCGCCCAAAGGTTAGGTGCGTCCAGCCGTCAGCCGTTACCACCACCCAACGTCGCCAGCGCCAGCGCCCGTTGCCGGTCCGTCCGCGTCGCCGGTGTTGGCGGGATCGTCACGCTATTGAACTGTCCATAGACCGGGCTGTCCGTCCCCACCGGCGCGCCAAGAGCGCGCAGCTTGTCCACGGTCATCAACTCATGCAGCAGCAGATCGGCGACCAGCGCGCGGTTGCCGTCATTGGTGTAGCAGGCACAGTGGTCCAGCCCGGCAAACGGGTGGCTTTCCTCCTCGGCCTGCGGATCGATGGCGTAGCGCGTGCCGTCGGGCGCCAGTCCCGCGGCGAACCACGCGCGCAGGCGGTCGCTGTCAAGTTGCAGGTCCAGCCAGCGATCATTGCCGCCCAGACCCTCGAACCCGATAACGCAGGCCGGCAAGCTGCCGTTCTGCCGGATCGGATGGCACATCTGCTCGGCGCCGAGCCGCAGCACCAGATCATTGCGATTGACGATGTTGAGCACGTCGAAGCCGCAGCCGAAAAAACCGGCCGCGGCGTCGACGCAGAATTCCGCTCCATCCAGCAGCACGATGCGCTTCAACGCCGCTGGCATGCGCGCCCGCAACAGCCGCACCGCCTGGCAGGTGACCCTGGTCCCCAGGCTGTGCGCCAGCACGCGCACGTCATTGGCGACCGTGCCGAGCCCATCCAGGATCGCCGCCAGCGCGCGCGCCGCCAGCGGAGCCTGATCGAACACCGCATACTGATAGGAGTTGGACCAGCCGGCGCTGCTGAACTCGCCTGTGCCGGACTCGGACGGATACGTGAAGGCGACGGCGCGATCCATGCCGCGCGCACCATCGTTGCTGCATTCGCCGACGATCGGCAGCCAGGTCAGGTTATACTGCGGCGGAACCGGGGGAGTTCCGTAGACGGTCTCCAACGGACTGTCCGACCCCGGAGTGGCCGGCAGGCGCGGGTCGTACAGGAACCCGTGCACCATCACCACCACCGGAGCGTCCCGGTCCGCATCGGGACGGCCCTGCTGCCATTGCCTGAGCCGCGCGTCGACCACCGGTCCCGCCGGCGCGAAGCCAACGTCGGCGGCCGGGAAGTCCTGTAGCCGGGCGCCGTCGCATGTCAGGCTGCCGGGATCACCGGGGAGATAGACCAGGCTGAGCACGTTCGGTCTCCGACTGATACCGGCCCTTCCGGCGGGCCCGCTCACGCTTGCCCGTCATATCCTTCAGGTAATCAAGTGTCACGCCGGCAAGCGTCACGCCGGCGGGGCGTTAAGTCTTTTTCAAGCACCTGACCCGCACCATCGCCCCGCCTCGTCACCCGCCGGCCTCGTCACCCCTTGCCAGCGGAGCCCCGCCTCATGCGCAGTCGCCTGTCCCTGCGTATCAAGCTCACCCTGCTGCTGGGTCTCTCGGCACTCGCGGTGGTCACCGCGATCGCGGTCGGGGCGTCTTCGCTGCACGCCACGATGATGGCGGATCGCGCCGACAAACTGCACGCCGTCGTGCGCAGCGTGGTCGGCATCGCCACCAACCTGGAAAAGGAGATCGCGGCGCAGCACATGACGCGTGACCAGGCCCTCGCCCGGCTGCGCGACACCATCCACGCCATGCGCTTCGACAATGGCGCCGGCTGCATCGCGATCAGCAACGCGGACACCGCCATGGTCCTCGTTCACGGCGCCACTCCTGCGCTAGAGAACGCGAAATCCACCGCCTCCGACAGGCACGGCCATCTGATGCTTGATCTGGAGGCGGCGGCGACTCAGGCCACCGGCGCCGGGGTGGTGAGCTACGTGTTCCCCAGGCCCGGCCAGACGGCCCCGATCGGGAAGCAGACCTATGTGGTGCGGTTCGCGCCGTTGAACGCCTATATCCTCGCCGGCGCCTATACCGATGAAATCGCTGCGGCGTTCCAGGACACGCTGCTCTGGTTGATCGGGATCGGTGCGCTCGTGCTGGCGGCGCTGCTGGCGGCGACCTGGGTGATCAGCCGCGACGTTACGCGTTCCTCGCAAGGTCTGCGCGGCGCGATGGAGCGCCTGGCCGCCGGCGATCTGTCCGTGTCGGTGCCTGATACCGGGCGCGGCGACAAGTTCGGCGGCATGGCCCGCGCACTCGCCGTGTTCAAGGACAATGCGGCCCGCATGGCCGCCATGGAGGCCGAGCAGAAGGCGGCCGCGGCGCGCGCCGGGCAGGAGCAACGGGCCGGGCTGATGAGCCTCGCCGACCGCTTCGACCGGCATGTCGGCGGTGTTGTCGACGTCGTAGCCAACGCCGGCACCGAAATGGGTGCCGCGGCGCGCGGCGTCGCCCGCACGGCCGAGACCGCCGCCCGGCAGGCCGGCTCGGCCCTGGCCGAGGCCGAGCAGGCGACGCAGAAGGTCCAGGGGGTCGCCGCCGCGGTCGAGCAGATGACCGCAACCGGATCGGAGATCAGCCGCCAGGTCACCCGCGCTGCAACGATCGCGCGCGACGCTGCCGCCGAGCGGCGGCGAACCTATGACTCGGTCGCCAGCCTGGCCGCGGCGGCGCAGAAGGTGGGCGACCTGGTGCAGCTTATCTATGGCATCGCCGCGCAGACCAACCTGCTGGCGCTGAACGCCACGATCGAGGCGGCGCGCGCCGGAGACGCCGGCAAGGGGTTCGCCGTGGTGGCGGGCGAGGTGAAGAGGCTGGCCACCCAGACCGCACGAGCCCCCGAGGACATCCGCGCGCAGATCACCGCGATCCAGTCGGAGACCGCCGGTGCGCTGCAGGCCATCCAGGGGATCTCCGAGACGGTGCACGGGGTGGAGCAGATCGCCGCCTCGATCGCGTCTGCGGTCGAGCAGCAGGGAGCGGCGATGCGGGAGGTGTCGTCGAACGTCCAGCAGGCGGCCGAGCGGACGCGGCGAGTGGCGCAGGATCTGACCAAGGTAACCGGCGGGCTGGGCGCGAAGGGCGACGCCGCCGTCGCGATGCGTGCCTCGGCGAAACGGCTGGAGGAGCAGGCGACGGTGCTCCGGCGTGAGGTCGGCGACTTCCTAGCGTCGATTCGCGCCGCGTAGGGCGCGGGGTTCGGTCGCGAACGTCATGGCCGGCGAAGGCGGCCATCCACGACTCATATGAGGTGTCCCCCGTCAAGTGGAAATTCGCTCATCTCGCCACCTTCCCTTCCGTGTTCAGTTGCTGCGATTGAGTGCTTAAACGGCACCACTGCATCCGGCTTGGGTGACGGTGCCGGGGTC
>DASRQX010000305.1:0-3536 GCA_035696165.1 Acetobacteraceae bacterium
CGGCGGATCGCATGGGTCACGCTGGTGACGTGAACCTGCAGCCGGTCGGACGCCTTGGTGATCGGCAATGCGCCGCTGCGGCTGAACGCCAGCAGCCGCAGCAACTCGAAGCGGGAAAAACTCAAGTCGTAGGGACGCAGCGCAGTCTCGACGCGAGCGAGCAGGATCTGATGCGCACGCATCACCGATGTCACCGCGACCATGCCCTGCGAAACATCGCCCCACCCGGCACGCTCCCAGTTGGCCCGGGCCGCGGCGATCGGGTCGCGTTTGGCGGGACGCGCGTCGGATCGCTTGTCCGGAGTAGAGGCAGCCACGCCTTTTCTTACCGCACTTGCGGCCAAAGCGGCATGCCTGCCTTGACCGTCCGTGCCGGGCGAGGCGCAACTTTGGTTCCGTCGCTAGCCCGCCGCCTGTTCGTTTAGGGCACCGCTGTGGCGGCGGCCGGGGCGGACGTGGCGCGTCGATCGCGCAGAAACAACCGGTCGGGGTCGTAGGCGCGCAGAACATCAAGTTCGGCCGGGGTGGGCGCCGGCTCGAGGATCAGCCGTGGTGCCACCGTGTAGCCGAACCCGGTGCGGCGCTGAATTTCGCCGAGCGCGGTTTCCGGATCATGACCCGCCGCCGGTAACAGCGCGGTCAGTTCAAACGGTGAGTCGCCGTCGGCGCGCTCGAACACGCACAGGTCAGTCACGATGGTGCGCACCCGTTGTCCCGGCGACGTGACGTAGGGCACGGCCTCGACGAGCCGTTCGCGCTGGTGTGACACGGTGACGATGACCTCATCAGCCGCGCTGAGCACGTCATTGGCGCCCCCGGAGCCGACGATGAACTTACCGTCGTCGGCGTAGGTCGAGTTGATCGCCCCGGTGCCGTCGATCTGGCCCGCTCCGACCAGCCCGATGCACTTTGTTGCCGGACCCGAGACATAGCTGCCCAACACGCTCATCACGTCGGTGAGCAGTTTGTTGCTGGGAACGTTTTGCCCGGCGAAGATGAACGGCTCCCCGGGGCCGGGGGTGTAGCCGAACAAGCCGATCTCGGCCATGAGCTCAATGTCCACACCTGCCTCGTGCAACCGGCGCGCGCCCAGCCAGGCGGCCAGATTGGCCAGACCGACCCCGGCGAGAATGGCATGGTGTCCGCGCACGCGCACAGCTTGTTCGAGCCGTCGCGCGGTGACAACGACTTGGGTCTCAAGAGCGCTCGGGCTGCTATCGGTCGGCACCCGGACAACGGTCTGCCCGCCCGGCGTGCTGCGGCGCAAACCCGCGAGCCGTTGACCACCCAGCTTGGTCAGGTACCGCTCGTGGCCTGGCAGCGCCAATATCCACTCGCTGATGTAGTCGCGAAACGACTCCGGGGTTTTGGCGGCCTTGAGCGTCGCGGCCATGAAATCGGCGTCCTCGGTGTAGCTGTCGATGCCCGCGATGCCGGGATTGTTGAACCCGTACGGATGGGCGCCGTAACGGGCTTCGCAGACCGCGCGCACGACGTGGCCGGGGATGCGGGTCAAGGTGTTGTGTGCACGAATCTCCTCGGTGGACACCACCTTTTCCACCGTCGCGATGACACCGCCGCTGGCCGCGAGCGCCCCCACCTGCCCTTCGCCGTAGGGCGCGGCGAGCACGATGTTGCCGAACTTATCGGCGGCGGCGCCGTGCACCAGCACCACATCGGGGCGCAAGGCGCTGACTAGACACGTCGAACCACCCGCATCGCCGGGGACATCGATGAGTTCGCCGCGGCGCGCCGCCTCATCGCCCATCGAGCTGCCCCGCATCGATTGCACAGGGAAATGCGAGACACCCAACGCGGCAGCGGTGAGCCGCGCGATCAACGCCCACAGCGACCAGTGCTCGATCTCGACGCGGCCCTCGGCGATGGCGCGCACCAGTGCCGGGTTGGGCCGGGCCACCGGGTAATTCTCCCCGGCGAAGGAGACGATGAGTTTGCGCACCAGCCCCAGCTCGATCAAAGCATGCTGAAGATTGACCAAACCCGCTGAAACGATGGTGAATTCGGGATTGCGGCCGGCGAAGCGGCGAGTCAGCTCCTGCAGCGCCGCGTTGGGCCGCGCGTCGGAATAGCCGATGTGCACTGTCGCACCCGGGCGCACGAAACGCTCGATTGCTTCACCCAGATCCAGCAGCTTCGACGTTCCTTCGTTGATCGGCAGGTCGAAATGAACTTCGCGGCTGCCACCGGGTGCAGTCACGACGTCATCGTCAATCCGCCACTGACGCTGAGGGTCTGGCCGGTGATGTAGCTAGCAGCGTCGGATGCCAAAAACACGATGGGCCCGGCCTGCTCGGCCGCAGTGCCCATCCGCTTCAGCGGCACCGCCTTGATCATCTTTGCGATGACGTGCTGATCGGACTGCGCGCGAAGCAGCGGCGTGTCGGTGGGTCCGGGCGAGATCGCGTTGATGCGGATACCGTCTCGGGCGATCTCGCGCGCCAACGACTTAACGAACCCGATCACACCGGCCTTGGCCGCAGCATAGACGGTCTCGCCCATGGTGCCGACCTTGCCGGCGTCGGAGCTGGTGAGCACAATCGACCCGGATTTCTGCTCGCTGAACACGCGTAACGCGGCGCGGCACAAAAAGATCGAGCCCATCAGGTTGATATCGACGATCTTGCGCCAGTAGGCCTCATCTTCCTGGGCGAAAAATGTTGTGTCCGACCACCCCACGGTGCTGGTCACCATGTCCAGGCGGCCGTGCGCCTCGAGGGCCTCGCTGATCAACAGATCGACCTGTTCGGGACGGGTGATGTCGCAGACGTGTTCGGACACTTTCGCCCCCGAGGAGCGCACAATCTCCGCCGTTTCTGCGGCTCCCGACTTCTTGACGTCAGCGACGGCCACGCTGGCTCCTTGGGCGGCGAATAGTTCAGCGGTGGCGCGGCCGATGCCGCTTCCGCCGCCGACGACGATGGCCACTTTGCCGTTGCAATTCACTTCGTTACCTTCCTAAGGGTTATTTCCGAAACTGCGCGAAGTCGGGGGCACGCTTTTGCAGGAATGCCTGTGTGCCCTCATGGAACTCCGCGGTGCCATGGATGAAATTGATCATCTGCTGACCGTGCTGCACCGACGGCCACAACTGGTCGCTTTCAAAGTTCAGTGAGATCTTGGCGACCCGCAGTGCCTGCGGGCTCAGCGCCAACAGCTGCTGACACCACTCATCGACGGCCTTATCGAGTTCTTCGGCGGGAACAACCTTGTTGATCAGGCCCATTTCCACAGCCTCACGAGCCGGAATCCGTTGGCAGAGCATGACGATCTCACGCGCGCGCCGCTCGCCTACAATGCGCGGAAGCAGCTGGGTGCCCCACCACACCGGCACGCTGCCCATCTTCGGCCCCGCCTGCCCGAACTTGGAGTCCTCAGAGGCGATGGTCAAATCGCACAACATCTGCAACTCGTTGCCGCCCCCGACGGCATATCCCTTGACCCGCGCGATGATCGGCTTGCCGCAGCCGCGCATGATCAGCGACAGACTGCTGGTGCGTCGATTCATTCGTGCCGCC
>DASRQX010000306.1:0-2047 GCA_035696165.1 Acetobacteraceae bacterium
CCCGGCGAGATATTGCGGGGTCGCGGCCGCGCGGGCGCGCGCGGCAATGCCACCGGCCGCGGGCTGATGGTCGGGAACGCCGTGATGGGGCAGCTTGTTCGGCTCGGTCATGCGAATCGTCTTCCGCCCACGATGGCACCGCGGGGCCGTGAAGGGGAGCCTTCATAGCAGGATTGCAGGGCATATAGGGCGTTGGCGGTGAATTTGACAGGAGTTATCCCGTTACTCCCGACAGGCCGGTTCCCCCCGCCGGCCGCGATCCGGTTGCTTCGATAGCCGCATCGCCGCAGGTTTCGGGGCTGGAACATTTGCCCCGAACCTTGCGCTATTTGGCGGGCATCGCAACCTTCCGGCCGATGCCGTTGGGCCGCGGGACGGCCGCATGGCTGTCCGCGACCGTTTGAATGCGGGTGCGAATGTCCGGCGGAAACGGCGCGGTCTTGCGCGCCTTCATGTCGATATGAATCGTCATGTTCTCCGAGGTGGCGGAGACCCAGCCTTCGGTGGCGTGACGCAGCTCTTCAAACGTATGCAGGCGCTTCTCGTCGGCGGCGAGCAGATGGATGGTGATCTGCACGGGATCGCCGAGGTGGATCTCGCGCAAATACCGCACATGACATTCGGCGGTGAAGCTCGATCCATGGCGTTCCCTGACGTAGCCGGGGCCCATGCCAAGCTGCAGCCACATCTCGTCGATCGCACGGTCGAACATCACATTGTAATAGGCCATGTTAAGATGGCCATTGTGGTCGATCCATTGCGGCTCGATCTGCATCACCGAGGACAGGAACGGCGCGGGCGGCAGCGGTAAATCCGCTAAGGCGTTTTTGGCGGGAGCAGCGGTGATCATCATCCATCCCTGTTTGATCGTTCGGCCCACTTGACCCCTCATATATCCTTTGCCACGGTCGGTTCAAAGCCGGGAGAGTTTTGCGTGGCAACAACGATATCGGGCAATGTGAAACGTCCGGAACCGGAGGCGCTGGCAGCCGCTGTCGAAGCGCTCGCCGCGCGGTTCGGCAACCGCCTGATCACGTCAAGGGCGGTGCGCGACCAGCATGCCCACACCACGACATGGCTGGCGCCGCAGCCGCCGGATGCGGTGGTGATGGCGCAGGAGACCTCGGACATTCAGGACGTGGTGCGGATTTGCGCTGCCCACGGCGTTCCCGTGATCGCGTTCGGCGCCGGCACCTCGCTGGAGGGTCAGGTCAACGCGCCGGCCGGTGGCGTCTGCATCGACCTGCGGGACATGAACCAGGTGCTCGAAGTCCATGCCGAGGATCTCGATTGCGTGATCCAGCCCGGCATCACCCGCAAGGCGCTGAACGAGCATCTGCGCGACCAGGGCGTGTTCTTCCCGATCGATCCCGGCGCCGATGCCTCGCTGGGCGGCATGGCGTCAACCCGGGCCTCCGGCACCAATGCGGTGCGCTACGGCACCATGCGCGACAACGTGCTGGCGCTCAAAGTGGTGCGCGGCGACGGCGAACTCATCACCACCGGCACGCGCGCGAAGAAATCCTCCGCCGGTTACGACCTGACGCATCTGTTTGTCGGCGCCGAAGGCACGCTCGGGATCATCGCCGAACTCACCATCAAGCTGCGCGGCATTCCCGAAACCATCGCCGCGGCGGCCTGTTCGTTCGAGACCGTGCGCGGCGCCTGCCAGGCCACGATTCTGGCGATTCAAACCGGCATCCCGGTGGCGCGCATCGAACTGCTCAACGCCGAGCAGGTGCGGGCCTGCAACTCCTATTCAAAGCTGTCGCTACCGGAGACGCCGCTGCTGCTGCTGGAGTTTCACGGCAGCGAGAACGAAGTCGCCGAGCAATCGAAGAACTTCAGCGAGATCGCCCAGGAGTGCGGCGGCGGCGGTTTCACCTGGACCACCCGGCCGGAGGATCGCACCAGGCTGTGGCAGGCGCGGCACGACGCCTATTGGGCGGTGAAGGCCTTGCGTCCCGGCGCCGGCGTGGTGGCCACCGACGTCTGCGTGCCGATTTCCCGGCTGGCCGACTGCGTCACCGAAACCGAGGCGGATCTG
>DASRQX010000307.1:0-13605 GCA_035696165.1 Acetobacteraceae bacterium
GCGCGCCAACCTGGCTGACAAGCGTGCCGACGTTGAGAGTGCCGACGGGAACAGTCACGCTGGCCGAGCCGCCACCCTCCGTCAGCGTCGTCAGGCTTAAAGCAGGAATGTCGTCGAAGCCCACGAGCGTGTCCGGAATGATGGCAGCACCGCCATTCAACGGCACCCCATTGGTCCAGTTGAGCGGATTGCTCCAAAGATATTCCCCGGCCAGCGAGCCGCTGGCGGCTACCGCGCCATGCTGAAACGTGGTCGGCATAACGATCGCCGGCCCGACCTGTGGCAGTGCGGTGAGCGACGGATTGCCAAGGGCGTGGCCGGCCGCATCGGCGATCGCGGCACCAACCGGCAGGTCAATGACGTTGGCGGCGAGAGAGGCGACGTTCTTGTCAATCGTTGCCACATCGTAATCGAAGACCAGCGCGGTCGAGGTCGATATCAACGGGTCATAGGTCGCCGTGCCGCCATCGTTCAGCATCAAGGTCGGCGTGCCGGTGACCGTTACGGCCTCGTTCATGGTCAGGGTCAGCGCGTCGGACTGCCCCACGCCGAGATCGCCGGTCGACGGCACTTCGGTCACCGCGATCACCGCGGGCGTCAGCACCCGGATCGTCGATATGCTGCCGTTCACCGTGATCTGGAAATTCGTGTTGGTAAAATCGTCGTGCGGATTCAACGCGATCGTTGCGGTAAAGGCGCTGTTACCCGAGAGGATGAGATTCTGTTCCGAGCTGTTGACGTGATCGACGGTGACGCCGGTTATGATCTCCGCCACCTCGAGAACGCCGCCGGTGTTGAACCCCACCAGTGTGCCCGAGAAAAGCTGCGGATTGGTATTTGCAAATAACGTCCCGCCCGCACCGTTGAAGCTGATCGCGGTGGGCTCGACCAGGTGTTCGAATTCCAATGTCGCGCCGGGATCGATCTGAAACGATCCGCTTCCGGTGACATTGGCATTGATATCCAGCATCGGTCCGGCGATTTCGATCGCGCCGTTGTTCAGCACGCTGGTCGTGGACTCATCGACGGTCATCTCGCCGTTGACGGTCAGCGCGGCGCCGGTATCGACGGTCAGGAACACGGTCGAAAGCCCGTCACCGGTCCCGGTCGTCAGCGCGGCACCAGCGTCGAGCGTCAGGCTGTTCACCGTTGCGTCGGTGGCCAGGGTTACCGTGGCATTGGCACCGATGGTGGCGTCCGAATAGAAGGTCGGCACGCCACTGGTCCACAGCGCGGCTGTCGTCCAGTCGCCGGTGGCGCCGGCGGTCCAGGTGTCGGCAGTGGTCGTTGGTGTGGCGACATATTCGAGGTCGATGTTGCCGGTCGAATCATCGTACAGAAGTCCGGCCGTGAGGCCATTGCCGAGATTTTGACTGGTTCCGGTGCCGGCCGACGGGCCACCCGAGCCCGTCAGGGACACGAACATGCCCATCAGGCTGCCGGGCGTGAAGGTCATGATCGTGAAGTTGCTGCCGGCCGCTTGGGCTGGCGTGGCCAGGATGTCCAAGGCGTTGCTGTCGCGTAGATCAACCGTGCCGGTTACCGCGACCGAGCCGTACTGACTGCTGCCGGTGCCTTCCACTTGCAACTGCAATACCGGTCCGGGCCCGCCGTTCAGCGATTTCTGCTGATACGTGCCATCGATCGTCACGCGAGTGCCGGCTCCGACCTCGATGATGCCGCTGTTGAACAACAGGCCGGTGACGGCGAGCGATGCGGTATTGCCGGTGATGGTCAGCAGGCCGGTGTTGTCGAGGCCATCGCTGTAGTCGAGCGTTCCCTGTGCCGCGACCGTGCCCTGCACGACGCCACCGGCTTCCACGATGGCGATGCCGCCGGCGTTCAACGTCAGGCCATCGACCGTACCGTAGATGGTCAGGTCTCCGCTGATGGTCGAATCGTTGGCAATTGCGCCGGCAAGCACATCCAGCAGTCCTCCAGCGTCGACTGTCGTGGAGGTGACCGAACCGCCGCTCGCAATTTCCAGGGTGGCGGTGTTCTCGACGACGTAGTTGGTCGTGGCCGGAATGTCGGTCGAGACGATGGTCGTTCCGCTGGAAATCACAATTGTCGTCATGGGATCATTTCCTTGCTCCCGCTTGGAAACCGCCATGGCTTCCGTGGACGCAGACCCTCGAACAGGAGGCCTTCTACGGGACCATCCTCGCGCGACCCACAATGCCAGTGTCTCACAGCAAGATGACGGATCATTTCGCTGATCACGCAGTTGTGTCGTGAGATCGGGTTGCGAAAGGAGTCAGCCTTTGTGTGATGGCCGTCAGCGGCTTGACCCGAGGATCAGCCCGGCCAAGACACGGGTGGATCAATGGGCGCGCCAGACTCGCGTTTTATGCCGCTCGACCGTCGTGATACTGCCGCAGATAGCCATCGGCCATCGCCGCACGTGACGGCGGTTGTGGCAGTGCTTCATGCAGTCGTTGCCACAGCCCGTCCTCGGTGCAGGCGCGGTGCATGACGGCGGCCAGCGTCCAGGGGTCCGCCATTTCGAACAACAGGCTGTCCACCTCGTCGTTCACGCGTTCCGCCATGGCACCGACATTCGAGCAGATCACCGGCTTGCGGAACATCCACGCTTCCGAAATGACCAGGGCGAACGCCTCCCACCAGATCGACGGCACGATGCACCGGTCGATCCGGGTCATGCGCTGCTGCAACTGGTCGAGGTCATGCGCTGCCGCAACTGGTCGACGTGGTTTGATCCCTTGAAGGTCACCAGGCGCTCGGCCGGCGAACGCTGCTGCTCCGCGGCCAGAAATTGCTCGATCTCCACGCGCACCCCGGGCGAGGCAAATCGCTGGTTGTCGCCGTTGAGCTCGACGCGAAAGTCTGTCATGCCGTTGGCGCGCAGCAGGTCCAGGGCACGCAACACGATGTGGGGTCCCTTGTTGTCGTTGAGCTGGCCGAAGAAGCCGAAACGGTTTCTCGGTCCGGCGACGTTCGCGCGTAGCGGCGCCGTGGCATACGACCGTTGTCCGTTAGTCACATGGAACAACTTGTTGCACTCGATGCCCCAGTTGGCGTAATGCCCGATCATGAATTGGCTGGGACAGGCGAAGCAATCGACCTGCGCCAGATGGCGCATGAACCACATCTTGCGCAGCATGAAGTCTTCCGGCGAACGGTCGGGGAAGCACTGATGGCACCTCACCTGGCTGGCGTGATCGCAGAGCGAGTGGTCAGCGCGCCGCACCATGTGTCCGTCGGCGGCGCAGATCGCCATGAATTCATGGAAGGTGATGACGATGCGGCAGTCGGGCAGGACGCGGCGCAGGACGCTGAGCAGATCGATGCCGAAGGCGACGAAATGATGGAAGTGCACGACATCCGGGCGCATGGTCCGCAGGAACTCGATGAATGATTCGATCAGCAGCGTGTCACTGAGCTTGTGCCACCAGCTATCGTAGTCGCGGCTCAGGAACAGGTATTCGTGGGCGCGGCCGTCGAAGCCGGTGATGCGCGCGCCGGACTTGAACAGGCTGGGACAGGTTTCGTCCAGCGAGGCGAGCAGGAAGCACTCGATGTCCGAGCGTTCGCAGAGTTCCTGGAACAGTTCGTAGGTGACCTGCTGCGCGCCGCCGCGGACCAGTTCAGGATGGAACTGGCAGATCAGCAGGACGCGGAGCGGCACGATGCGGCTACCGCGGACGTCGAGCGGCGGCCCGCGCCGGCGCGGATGGCGGGGCAACCTTCGTGCCACGCTGCGCCACGTGCGTTGGCGGGGCCGCGCTGTTCGGCTTGACGGTACGTTGCTTTGTCCGCGCGATCGGCGCTGCATCATGCGGCCGCACGGCATGCTGCTTCGCTTGCGCCGTTGGCGTTGTGCCATTCGGCTTCGCCTGCGCCGTTGGCGCAAGGCCGTTCGGCTTCGTGGGACGTTGCTGCGGCCGGCCGATCGGCGGCGTATCGTTCGGCTTCGTCACACGCTGCTTCGCCCGTCCGGTCGGCGCCGCATCATGCGGCCGCGCGGCATGCTGCTTCGCTCGCGCCAGCGGCGCCGCGCCGTCCGACCTGCCGGCTTGGTGCGTCAGCCGCGCGGCCGGCGGCGTACCGTTCGGCCCCTTGGCACGTTGCTTCGGGGCAGGTTGCTTCGTGGCACGTTGCCTCGCCCGGCCCACCGGCGCCTCGCCGCTGGCCGGCAGGTCACGCTGATTTTCCTGCACTGTCGGCGTATCATTATCCAGCCGTATCAACCTGTCCTGCGCCCCCGGACCGAGCAGTCCCGGATCGATTGTCGGGATCCCGCTGCGCACGAAGTGCCAGCGGTTCACCAGGGATCCGCCTTCGTGCTGCGCCGCCCGCCGCGACCCCTTGCCCTCGAGGTGCCACATGCGGATGTCGTGCAGCCAGGCCGGGAAACCCTGCCGCAGGCTTTTAAGGCACAGATCAGCGTCCTCGTAATGATCGAAGAATGATCGAAGATATAGTGCTCGGTGAAGCGACCCAGCTTCTCGAACCAGGCGCGATCGATGGACAGGAACGCCTGGGAGACCGCGGGGACCGCGCGGGACGCGACGTACTGGCTGGCCCAGGGCGGCGCGCCCTTGCCGTAATTTTCCACCCTGACCATGCTGCGCCGCGTCATGCCCTCGGGGGTGGGGTGAAAGCAGGCATCGACCTCGAAATACATGCAGCCATGCATGAGCGAGCCGTCGGCGTAATAGAGCGAGCTGCCGAACAGCCTGGTCTGTTCCGGCGGCAGATTGGCCAGGACATCGAGGTGCCGGCGCGCCCAGCCGGGATCGCAGGGGAAGACATCGGGGTTCAGAAACAACAGCCGATCGGAGCGCGCCAACCGCGCGGCGATGTTGCTGGCGACGCCGAAACCCGCATTGCCCGGCAGCGTCACCAAGGTTTGCGTGAGGCCATAGATCATCTGCGCGATGCGCAATTCGCGATGCAGCCGATCGATCAGTTCCGGCCTGTTGACGACGTAGATGAACTCGTAGGCGGCGATATCGAGCCCTTGGTCGCGCCCCTTTTGCCGTCGTTATTGTTCCCGTTACCATCCATATGGGGGACGTCGAGGCTGCTTTGCAGAAACAGATGATCGCCGATGCCATACAGCGGCACGATGACCAAGACTTTCGGTTTTCGCTGGGTTGGCCCGAACTGCTCCACCAGCGCCTGCGAGGCGAATCCGCGGGAGATCGAGCGGTTGAAGGCGATGAAAGCATCGCCGGCGCCGCCATTGAGGCTGATGCACGCCTCGACCGCCGGGTTGCCCAGGTATTCGCACGCGGCGAAATAGCGCATCACGATGTCGCGCAGTTCGGTGTCGGTCACCGTGACGGGCACCCGGTTCAATTCGGCCGCGGCGCCATCGGCGTGGCACAGTTCCAGCACGCACCCCGCCTCGCGCGGCGAGGGTCGTGGGCCCGGGCGGTCGTCGGAGCCGGCGAAGACCCAGAACCCGTGCTGGTACGACCCGGCCAAGCGCAGCGATTCCTCGACATCGCGGCGCCGCATGCGCGGGAACCTCGTCGAGGAGTGGCGTGGGGCCTGGGCGATGCGCAGGTTCATTGCGACCATGGGATTCTGGCGGTCGGCGGTCCATCCGGAGATGAAGACCGCGCCTGATTCCGAGACCATCATGGTATCGGCACCGGCCCCCGGGCCACGCGCCCGTGCGGCGCCGCCTTTGGGGTCGGCCGCGCTCTTGTGAGCCGGACCGGCGGCGTGGGGGCCGACGACGTAGCGGCACTGCGGCAACTCCAGGCGGCGTTCCGCTTTGCCGGCTGACAGGTAGTGCTCGAGGCCGGATGCCACTTCGCCGCATTGGATCGCGGCGGCGAAATCCGGATAGGCGCGCAAATAGTTTGCTTCGTCGAAGTCGGGAACCGATTGCTCCGGGAGCGCGATGGTCAGGGTTTGGTCGCCGGGCGGGCGGGGCAACCGAGGGCTGGTGTCGGGCATGCCGGCGTCAAGCGTCGGCGTTGCGGGGGGAGACGTGCGTCTGCCCTGGCCACCCAAGATGGAGGTTCAGCCAGCCCTGCCGGGATCGCGCACCATGGATCGCCATTGGTCACCCGGTCGTCAACGGAATCGCCTGGCCGAATCGCGAGCGGCACACCGGCCTTCCGGACGCATGCGAAACTCGCCCGGTTCCCGCGCGCGGGTAAAGCGCCGGAATGATTTCGGGAGCCTGTGTGTCACGGTGCTGTCACGCTGCGTGGCCGAAGCCGGCGGCATGCTCGCGTGTCCGCCTGCTCCGCGGGATCGATGGTGCTGGCGTTTGAGTGAAGGTTAGTATATCTTACTATCTCCATCAGTCCATTTCAGCAGGCGCGTCCTCTCATGTCCCTCCCGACCAACGAAATCAGTCCTGACGTCAGCTCACGTCTTTCACCTCTCTCGCCACTTGGTCTCAGCCGGCGGCCACGTGAGCCGCCGGCTGACTGTGCGCGGCCGTCAGCCGCCAGCACGCCGCCAGGCAGCACAGGCTGAGCAGCGTCACTCCGGCCAGGTACAGTCCGGGTGCGGCAGCGTTGCCGGTCGCTGTGATCAGGGCGCTGACCACCAGCGGCGTCACGCCGCCGAACGCCAATTGGGCCAGCACGTAGGCGATGGAGACGCCGGTGGTGCGCCGGCGGGTCGGGAACAGATCGGCCAGGAAGGCGGGCACGGTCGCGTAGTAACCACAGTAGAACACCAGCGCGACAAGCGCCTGGATGACGATCAGCGTGGCCAGCGTTGGGCTGGCGAGCAGCCAGACGAACAGCGGGTAGATCAGGCAAAGCCCGATGGCGCCGAACAGCCCCATCACCCGGTAGCGTCCGTAGACGTCCGACAGGTGGCCGAAGACCGGCGGCAGCAGGGTGTTGACGCCGCCGGCGGCCATGGTGCCGAGCAGGGCGGTGGCGGGTCCCATGTGGAGTTGGGTGGCCGCGAAGGTCGGCATGTAGTTGATGGTGAAGCTGCCCGCCGCGCCGGCCGCCACGACCCCGGCGCCCAGCAGGATGCGCAGTTTGTCGTGCGCGGCGACCTCGGCCACGGGGTGTGTGGCCATTGGGGTGCCGAGGAACTCCGGCGTCTCCTCGCCGCGGCTGCGGATGTACCAGGCCGCGGGGCCGATCAGCAGGCCGAACAGGAAGGGCAGCCGCCAGCCCCAGGAGGCGACCTGATCGGGCGTGAGCAGCGTGTTGATGGCGAAGGCGGAGGTCGCGGCCAGGAACACCGCGAAGCCGGAGGCGGACCATTGCAGGCTGGCATAGAAGCCGCGGCGCTGCGGGTCCTGCTCGGCGAGCAGGGCGGTGGCGCTGCCGAACTCGCCGCCGGCGGAGAAGCCCTGCAGCAGGCGGGCCAGCATGATCAGGATGGGCGCGGCCAGGCCGATCGAGGCATAGGGCGGCATCAGCCCGGTCAGCACCGTGCCGGCCATCATCAGGGCGGCGGACAGCACCAGCGCGGGCTTGCGGCCGGCGCGGTCGGCGTAGGCGCCGATGACCACGGCGCCGATGGGGCGCACCAGCCAGGCGAGGGCGAAAGTGCCGAGGCTGAGCAGCAGGGACACGGAGGGGTCGGTGGTGGGGAAGAACTGCTTTGCCAACACGACCGCGAACATCGCGTAGACCAGCAGGTCGAACCATTCGAGCACGGCGCCCACCGTCGCCGCGATGACCGTTCGGGTTTGTGCGCGGGTGAGATGGTGGGGTCTGTGGGGTGGTGGGGGCTTGTGGGGTGGCGGGGGCATGGTCAGCCTTCTGCGACGCGCTGTGCGGGTTGGGTGCGGCGGGGTTCGGTATTAGGCGGGGAGTGCGGCTGTGTCGCAATGGCAATGTGTGGGGCGGGGTGGCGTTGCAGCTTTCCGTGTCTCTTCTGGTCTTTGCGGGCTTGGGCTGCGATGCGGATCAGTGGTGAGCGTGGTGCGGCGGCGCGACCCTCACCCTCGACGCTTCGCGTCTCGACCTCGCCCGCAGGCGGGAGAGGTATAGGTGGGGCTGGTCGGGCGGAACTGGTGGGGGATTCAGACCGCTGCGTCTTCCTCTACGTCGAGGTCGGTTTCTTGGCTGCTTGCCTCGGCCAGTTTCTGCACCGCCGGATAGTCGGTTTTGCCGGTGCCGAGCAGCGGCAGCCGGTCGATGACCAGCACCTCGCGGGGCACCATGATCTCCGCGATGCCGCGGTCCCGGGCAGCGGCGAGCAGCTTTCCGGGCGCGGCGTTCGGCTGCGTTGTCACCAGCACCAGCCGTTCTCCCTTGCGGGCGTCCGGTACCGCAACGACCGCGTGGGCCGTTTCGGGCCAGACTGCATTCGCCAGGGCTTCGGCCGCGGACAGGGACACCATCTCGCCGGCGATCTTCGCGAAGCGCCTGGCGCGCCCCTTGATGGTCAGGAAGCCGGCGCCGTCGATGGCGACGATGTCGCCCGTGTCGTACCAGCCGTCCGGTGGAGGCTGCAGGACGCCGGGCGCATCGACTTTCAGATAGCCCAGCATCACGTTGGGACCGCGAACCGACAGGCGACCGCCTTCTTCGATGCCTGGTACCGCCGCCAGCCGGGCCTCGATCCCCGGCAGCAGACGGCCGACCGTGCCCTGCCTGGTGTTGGCCCAGGTGTTCAGCGCCAGGACGGGCGCGGTTTCCGTGGCGCCGTAGCCCTCGAAGACCGGCTTCTTGAAATGCGCCATGTAGGCAGCGCGCGTCTCCGGGCGCACTCGTTCTGCTCCGGCAAAGATGTAGCGCAGCGACTGGAAATCCACCGCGTGACCCTTGCGGGCATAGCCAGCCAGGAAGCTGTCGGTGCCGAACATGATGGTCGACTGCTCCGCGTAGACCATTTCGGGCACGATCTTGTAATGCAACGGCGACGGATACAGGAACGTGCGCACGCCATACATCAGCGGCAGCAGGGTGCCGGCCGTCATGCCGAAGGAATGGAACATCGGCAGGGCGTTGAAGACCTTGTCAACCGGGTTGAAGTCGACGACCGTTGCCACCTGGGCGCAGTTGGCGAGCAGCGCGCGATGGCTGTGCACCACGCCCTTCGGGGTGCCCTCGGACCCGGAGGTGAACAGCACCAGCGCTGCCGCGGACCCCGGCAGCCGAGCGCCGGGCAGGCTGCGCGGGCGGCGGGCGGCGAGCATGCCGCGGACCTTGTCCGGCAGCCCGATCGAGGCTCGCACGTCCTCGAGATAGACCCACCGGACCTTCGCGCCGACCGCTTCCACCAACCGATCGAGCTTGCCGCGCTGCACGGCGCGCCTGGAGGTCAGGATGGTGCGGATGCCGGTCGCGGCACAGCACGCCAGCATGCTGTCGGCGCCCGCGGTGAAGTTCATCATCGCGGGCACGCGGGCCTGCGATTGGAGTGCGAAAAACGTCACGACGGTGCCCACCGCATTGGGCAGCATGACACCGACATGCTCACCCGGCTGCGTCATGGCCGCGAGCTTCCGGCCAAGCACCACACTGCCAAGGATCAGCTTCCGGTAAGTCAATTGCGTCATCGTGGTGCCGCCGGTTTCGTTCGGCACGATGTCGGCGACCACCGGAAGGCCCCGGTCGTACAAATACTTTGCGTGGAGCAATCCGGCGAACAGGCTGCGGTCGGCGCGGTTCGGGCGGAACGCGGCGTCGACCATCACATCCTGCACGATGCGTCCGAGGGCCTCCCGCCGCGGGCGGCCGACCAATGTGGCTGGAAGCTCGATACGCCGCGGCGGCAGCACCGACAGGCTCAGGCGCGGGAACCAGCGCAGCGGCAGCTTGCCGGCCATCCGCGAGGTCTTGTGGAACTGCAAGCCGTCGATCCTGACCGGGATGATGGCGGCGTCGGCCTTGTCGGCGATCATGCCCGGGCCGTCGTAGATCTTCATCAATGTCCCGGTCAGGGTGATGCGTCCCTCCGGGAAGATGGCCAGGCGGCGGCCGTCGCGGACCGCCTTCACCATGGCCTTGGTCGCCATCGGGTTGCCGGGGTCCACGGGGAAGATGTCGATCACGTATTTCAGGAACCAGAAGCGGCGCGCCTGCTCGGTGTCGACCGCGAAGACCACGTCCCCGGGCAGGAATGCGGCGACGAAACAGCCGTCCAGGAACGACAGGTGGTTGATCACCATGATGGAACGATGGCCGGCCAGCGCCAGGTTCTGCAACCCTTCAACGCGGGCCTTGTGACAGATACGGAAATACCACTGGAACAAGGCGCGAAAAACGGTTTGCGGCAGCAGGCGGACGATCCACAGGGCGACCGCGAAGTTGGCCACCGCGGCGATCTGCAACACGCGCGGCGGCGCCAGGCCGATGGCGGCGAAGCCCGCGACGACGCCGGCACCCGCGACCATGAAGACCGCATTGACGATGTTGTTTCCCGCGATCATGCGGGCGCGCCGGGACGGCTCCGAGCGTTCCTGCACGATCGCATAGAGCGGCACCGAGTAGAGGCCGCCGCACATCGCCAGCAGCAGCAGGTCGGCGAGGATGCGCCAGCCGAAGGGCGAGTGCAGGACCGCACCGATGGTCGCCAGATGCAGGCCCGCCGCGGCCAGCGCGGACGCGCCGAAATCCCAGGTGAACAGGGTGATGCCGAAGGCGGCGAATGGAACGTAGCGGGCGCTGACCTCGCCGCGCAGCAGGCTGGCGCACAGGATGGACCCGGTGCCGACGCCCACCGCGAAGACGGTCAGCAGCAGGGTCACGACATGGCCGTCCGCGCCGAGTGTATCGCGCGCCAGGCTGGGGAATTCGGTGAGCAGCGTGGCACCGATCGCCCAGAACCAGCTCAGGCCGAGGATCGACAGCCACACCGGGCGGCTCGCGGCGGCCTGGCGGGTGACGTCGATGGTCTCGCGCAGGAGGTTCCAGCCGATGCGAACGGAGCGGCCGATCGGTGGCGCCGGCGGGACACCGAACGCGGCGGCCAGGCCGATCAATGCCGTGCCGACCCCGGCGCCGCCCACGATGGCCGGACCGGCGTCGAGCAGCGCCAGGGCACCGCCGGCCACGGTGCCGGCGAGGATGGCGAGGAACGTCGATGCCTCGATCAGTCCGTTGCCGGCGACGAGTTCATCCTCGCGCAGATGGTCGGGCAGGATGCCGTATTTGAGCGGTCCGAACATCGCCGCCTGCACGCCGAGGCCGAACAGGACGCCCAGCAGGGCGGGGATGCTGTTGGCGAGGAAGCCGTACGCCGCGGCAGCCATCAGCAGGACCTCCGCGGCCTTGACCAGCCGGATGAGCCGCGCCTTGTCAAAGCTGTCGGCAAGTTGGCCCGCGGTCGCGGACAGGACGGCGTACGGGGCGATGAAGAGCGCTCCGGCGACCGCGGCGAGGCCGGTGCCACCCTGGCCCAGCTTGAATATGGCGAGGACGATCATCGCGTTCTTGACGAAGTTGTCGTTGAACGCGCCGCATGTCTGGGTCAGGCACAGCGGGCCCAGGCGACGCGACGTCAGCAACGAGAGAGAACTGGCCATGGCCCGGGTCTTTCACGCGGAAGGTTGGGTGGCGGAAGGTTGGGGTGCGGAAGGTTCGGGTGCAGACACGTCCGGCGTGGCGAGGCGGCCGGTGTCGAGGAAGCGGATTGTGGCCGTCACAATGTCACGGTGCAGCGGCAACGTTGCATGCATCGACCGGACGAGCAGGAAATCGGTTTCCATCCCCGGCAGGCGCGTTTCCGCGACCGTGATCAAGCCGTTGTGGCCGTCCAGAAATGGATTGTAGCCGCGCTTGCCATTGCCCCCCGCGATGACGGCGATCTCGGTCGCGGGCACCGACACCCGGACGGCCCGGAGCGGCGTGACAGCCTGACCGCAGTCGCCCGCGATGATCCGGAACGGGGCAAAGTCCTTGAGCGCACCGGCGACAACGGACCCCTGGGCCGGGGAGCCGATCAGGACCATGCGGCCCAGCCGCCATCCGTCGCGCGCGGCCTGGGCTGCCGCGGTTCGGGCGACGAGGCCGCCCAGGCTATGGCCGACCAGGGCGACCTCGCGGGTGCCGTCCGCATGCAGAGCGCCGGCGATGCCGCGCACCGCGTCGGCATGATGCCCCAAGGGGCGGCGGAGACTGGGGTAGCCGACATTGGCAACGACCCAGCCGGCTGCCAGCAGCGCCTGCTCCAGGCGTCGCATTACTGCACGGCCGCGACCGAGGCCGTGCAGCAGGATGACGGCACGCTCGCCGCGGGCGGCGGGAGCCGTCGCGCGCGCGACGTCCAGGCAGGCCTCCAACGAACCGGAGGCGGCCACCCGTCCGGCCGGATCGAGCAGCCGCACCGCGCCCGACCGGGTGCTGCGCTGCACGCGCCAGCCTGAGCGGACCCACAGGTCGGACCAGACCTGGCTGTCCCCGAGGGTTGCGAGGAACCGGTTCACGACACCACCTTCAGGCAAAGCGCAACGACGTCGTCCGCGAGATCGGCCAACCCTTCCTTCAGGCGGCCGTAGAGCTTGAATGTCGCGGGCTGGACGATGACGCCGATGATGGCGCCCGCAACGAGGGTGGCGTTGCCCGCGGGGATTTCTCCGGCCTGCATTGCCGCCGCGACGGACCGACAGATGATCTCGACCGGGTTACGGTCATCGCGGGCGATCTGGCGCAAGAAACCGTGCTGAGTGAGCAGCAGGAAATTGAACAGCACCTCGTCTTCGGCGTGCAGGGCGCAGACCACGCGGACCATGGTTTCCAGCTGGCGGTGGAAGCCGCCCGGGGTCGCGGCGGCCTCGGCCAGGCGGCGGCCGTACTCGGCGTAGCTGGCGAAGAAGAGGTCGCCGATCAGTTCTTCGCGGCTGTGGAAATGGGCGTAGAGGCTGGGCGCCTTCAGGCCCACGGCGTCGGCGATGTCTCGCATCGACACGGCGTCGACACCATGGTCGACGAACAGGCGCATTGCTTCGCGCCTGATCCGCTCCTTGGGTGGTTGAGTGTCGCGCATGCGGGTCACTTACGAACGTTCGTTAGTAACCGTGGACCAGGGCGCTTCGCGTGTCAAGGCGGGCCGTTGAGGCAGGGACTAAATCGTGGGCGGCGTGCGGCTGATCCCCTCGATGCCAATCCAGGTAAACGATCCGCCGAGGAGCAGGAGGATCACGCTAAGGGGCTGGCCCAGAAGCCACGCCATCATTCCGCCGATGCCGTGCACGTCCAACAGGTCTGGCGCAGCGCCCCCGAGCGCTACCCAGAGGATGTCGAACAGGATTTGTTTCCCATAGCCGTCCTGCTGCCACAGCAGCATCTGGTGACACACCACGGCAACGCCGGACAACGCCATGCCGATGCCCGCTACGACGACTAGGGCACGCATTGCCCGGGCATCCGTAGCCGGCGCCCGGCATCGCCCGCCGCGGGCCTCCGCGTCAGTCGCGCGACCGCGGCTCGCTCAGCCCTGGCGGTCGGCGTCGTCGCCGCTGAGATTGCGCCCCGATTCGCGAAAGCGATCAGTCCGGGGTCGAGAAACGAACTGCTGCACACGTTCGTCGCCATCGCAGGGACAAAATGGAGGGCCCGGGCATTCGCGGCGTCGGACCGAAGTGGCGCGCCCGGAGAGACTCGAACTCCCAACCCCCAGATCCGTAGTCTGGTGCTCTATCCAATTGAGCTACGGGCGCAGCCAAGCGCGGGGATGTAGCGGACGCCCCCCGAAGCG
>DASRQX010000308.1:0-8184 GCA_035696165.1 Acetobacteraceae bacterium
TCCGCCGCGGCGCTCATTGATTCTTTGCTTTCCAATCGGGTCAGCCGATCAGCTCGTCACCACCGTGGCCACATGGGTGTCGCGCCGCCCAAGCCGTTCCGACCGCGCGGGTGCCAGGACCGGTTTGTCCACAGGGCCTAGTCGAAGCCCCGCTGGAAATCACCTCTCCCGACAGCAGGTCCTGACCCGGCCGATCGCGATCCTCCCGGGCCCGCAGCTCGCGCCCGATCACCAGACGGCGGACGCCGGCGGCGTCGACGCAGGTCCACCCCGTCCGGCGAAAGACGACGATCGTCGCTGCCTCGATGTCGATCACCATCATGTCCCGAACCAACCGCCATGCATGCGGCGGTAATGCCAGTCGTCACGGGCCATGGGTGCCATGGACGTGCCCAGCCAGAACCAAACCGGCAATCCGTTCCGCCCGCATCCTGACACCACCCGGCGCGGCAAGCCCGCCCGGCGTGGCGGCGATCAAACACGGGCTCCAGCTGCCGTGGGGTGTCCGCCGGGGGGGTGCCGGCGCCATGCCTCGGTTTGGCGCGGTCTGGGCCAGGCGTCGCGCGCGGCAAGCCCCGCTTCGCCAAGGGCGAAGCGCCTTCGGTTTGGACGGCACCGTGTCGCTGCGCTCCCGCACCACTGCCGTCCTCAGGGCGTGCCGCGCTCGCCTTGCCTGTCCCCGGGCGACCGCACCCGAGGCAAGGCGCCGGCACCCGGCCGGCGAACCCCTCGGGCAGCAGGAGCCCGTGCATTGGCCCACACCTCGATCGAGACCCCGCACCGCAAGCGCCGCCCGATGAGCGCAGAACAACGTGCCAAACTGTCGCTGGCGCAGCGCGCCTATGTCGCCCACGACCCGCGTTGGCCGGAGCACCGCCGCAAGCTGGCCGCGGCCCAGGAGGCCCGGCGCATGACGCTGTTCGACAACGAAGTCGCGGCGATCGCTGAGCTACGCCGGAAGGGGCGGACTTTTTCCTATATCGCAGAGGAGATCGGGGTCTGCCGCGACGTGATCGGGCGCGAACTGCGGGCGCGTGGGATCGCGACTAACCACGTCAAGGCCGATCGCCGGGCCCGCCGGGGGCGGGGTTTCTGGCGGTGCTTCGACTGACCACCCGCCCGGCCCACCGGCCTGATGCCCTCGGGTCGGCGGGTAGGTGGCAGGGTTAAGAGAGTGCCGGAAGCCTCAGGTCGGAACGCATCCGACAAAGCCGCGCACCCAGACCGCCGGATCGCCAACAAGCCGTTCGAGCGCTCGGACGTGCAGCAGGTTTTGCTGAGCCGGATTGCGAAGCGTCTCAATCCGGGCACCCTTCCGATGCTGCGTCTAGATCGGCCCGGCCTCCAACGCACTGATAAAACCGAATCATATCTTCGCTTCGAACACCAGAACGCCGTCAAAAACGCGCACGACCCGGCACGGCGACCACCACAACGCGCGGCAGCGCGTCTGCTAACGGCCCCAACACAGCTTTCAGCTCGGGCGCGGTCATCCACGCACGATGCACCGCCACGCTGCGAACAGTGACATTCGCCGGCGCCGTCCGGGGAAAGCGCACGCCTACTGATCTTCAATTGTAATGCCGGGCAAGATCGCGCCGGTCCAACCCCGCCTGCGGCGCCGCGCAAGCGCGGTCGAGGCACGCAAGCTACAGCAGGGCCAGGCCGCGTCAGCCGCAGGCCTGAAGAGCGGCCCGCGTCTGCCGCAACCCGACCCCGCCCGCTTGCGCACCTCGAGGGTTGAGCCGCCGCGAAGCCCGGCATTCCCGCTGCTCATCAGCAATCGAGCTGATGCAGCAAAGGAACTTCGCCATGACGCACCTCAGCAACGGAACCGTTGCCACGGACCTCGACGCCCACGACGACAACGCCGCCCTCGCCGCACAGAGTTACACCATCCGCCACATCGAGACCTGGCACGACCTCGAACACACCTGCATCGTCTGGGACGCGCCTGAGAGCATCGAAGCCGACCTGCCGTACTGACCCACGCAACAAATGGGCCGGCCCACTCGGGTCGGCCCCTTTCGCATGATCCTTGCCGGTCAGCGCCTCAGCCCATGAACGCAGCAATTACCTCAACTGAGGCAACGGCTCCGAGCACACCCAACTCCGCCATCGCCCGCGTGACGGCAGAATTATGGCTTCCAGCGCTGGCCAGAAAGAGCAGCGCGCTCACAACCAGCAACGTAACTGAAGTTAATACGCGAAGCCGCACCAACAGACGGCAGATCAATGGCCTTTCCCTCAAGGACAACCCAACATCCAAGCTAGCCAGAGGTTGTGAAGCCGTAGCGTCCATTCGACAGCAACGTAGGATGACAGACTGCATTTGAATTGCTGAGACTGTGCCAGGGAGCCAACTCGTCTGCCTGGATCCACACCTTCCTTCCGTTCGGCCACAGCATCTCGACACGGCCATTCACAGGTTGTATCGGATATGGAACGATAATCACACCAGCCCCAGTGCCGACCCGTGGCGCGCCAGGACCGGGGCCGTCGTAGACGGACACCGGAGGAGCATTTGTACCGTCGGCGCCATAAACCGAGGCAAGCGACATGCACTGCCACCCAGATAGTGTCTTCACCGGCCGCACAGGCGTGTAGCCTTGGGCATGGACAACCGCTGTCAGGACCCACCCCGACGCAAGCAGAAGCGCGCCAAATCTCATCATGATCGTCTCTCCTCTAGGACGAAACGGATTGACCGGCGGCATTGCCGATTTTCGCCGCAACACTCGACCGCCATTGTCCTACCGTTTCACCTGCCGTGATCCCGTTTGCTGCCAATTGACTCGGAGTATACATATTGAGGACATCGGAGATTGGCTCTGAGTCAGAGGCCTGCGCGAGTTGCTGACCACCTTGGGGCCCGAAGTTGTAGTAGCCGCGAACATCGAGCACTGTGGGGCTCGAAACTCCGTTATTTTCCAATGACTGCGCGCCTTGCAGGAGATACTCTGACGCCGCGATGCTTTCGGTGGCTGGGTCCATTTGCCCCGCGAGGCCAGGCACAATCTGGCCCGCCAGTGACGGGTTCTGTGCGACCGCTGCGTTGATCATCGCAGTGTAAGTCGATGCCGTCATCTGAAAAGCGCCGGCGACAGTGCCGGAACCGCCGACGTTCTGACAGCCCGACTCAAGGACGCACGTTGCAGCGAGCGCCGACGGGTTTACTCCGACTGACTCCGCATTCGCGACCGCGGTATTGCCCCAGGTCGTTCCCATCATTGTGTTGAGAGCGTCGCTGGTACCGACGTTGCCACTGCCGCCCGTTCCGCCTCCGGTGCCAGCCTCTCCAGTGTCGCTTGGGAAAGGACTGGGTGTGCCGGGATTGATCGTGATTTGCGGAACCCCAGGTTCTGAGACGTACGGCCGCACCTGCACCGGCGGCCCATTCAGCGTTGCCGCCTGCTGCGCTGTCACCGGACCCTGACCAGCGACTAACGCCACCGCCGCAAGCGCGGCGCCGCGTGGACAACCACGTCGGACCGACCGGAGCCGCTCCCGTGGAATGTGAGCTTTCTGGAACTTCATCGGACGCCCTCGTGCACGAGGACTCGACCATCCGACAGCAAACTGCGAACGGCATCATTGGACTTGGCTTGCATGACTCGGCACCGCAAAGCTGGTGATGTCGCAATATCGATGTCCCTGCGCATCAAAGGATTGCGTCAGGCACCGATCGAATGCAGCGGTCTTGTCACCATCCATCCAGACGGCCAACGCGAAGCCGGCGACAAACACGGCCAGCGTCACAGCACCAGCTAGCGCGTAGCGCCGCCGGCGCACATCCGCGTTCCACTGGTGCTCGCGGATCACCAGCACTTTTTCCAGCCGCTCCGCGAACAGAGGTAGCGTTTGGTCAATCATTCGAAGAGTGACGTTCTCCTGCTCCACCACCAGTGCCAGCTGCGCGTTGCGGGCCTGCTTCAGCGCCAGCTGCGCCGCCTTCGTCACCTCGCGGGCCTGCGCATATTCCGCCTCGGCCGCGGCCCTGCTCTCCCGCGCGACCACTTCGATCATCGCCTGTCCGGACGCCGCCAGGCGACCGAGCGTCTCCACCGCACCGAGAAGGGCCGAAATGAACCGACCCTCCGGTTCATGCCAGCGCACCGCCCACTCGTCCGCGGCTCGCTGGACCTCGAGGGACCGCCGCTTGAACTCCTCGACCCATTCGGACGCTGACTGCCCAACGCGCTCTGGCGCCCCCTCCGGCGGCGGTGCGTCCATCACGCGACCTCACCTGTCGAGGAAGGCGGCGGCCCGCTCGCGTTCCTCTCGCGGGGAAGCGGCAGCCACTCCGACGGGAGCGCCCCGAAGAACTGCGGCACGTCGCGAGACCACCAGCGGTTCACCCGTGCGCGATCGAACAGGGACAGCGGACCCCACTCGTCCTTGGCGACCCCGTTCATCGCCGCCTCGAACGTCAGCCCGCGGTCCGTCACCTGAGCCATGCAAGTGAGCGCCGGCATCACCGCGACCTGCGCCCCCCGGCTGAGCGCCCGTTTGACCGCGGGCGCATTCGTGATCGGCGCGAACGCACCCTCGGTCGATCGCCCAGACAGCACCAGGCCGGAATTGAAGACGACAACCGACGCGGGCGGCATGAACATGTCAGCGTGTGCGAACTGCTCCAGATAGTCGAGATCAGCCCGCTCCGGGCCGGTGCAGAAGAGGCCGACCACCAGGAGCGAACTGCTTTCCAGTGCATCCAGGAGCGGAACCTCCTGGACCAGCTTCGCGAAGCCCGTCGCGCCGCCGCCGACGTCCAGAACGGCGTCATAGCCATGCGCAATCTGGTGCACGATCCGAGCCTCGGTCCACGACATCCCGTCCTCGATCCCGCTCCCCGTCACCTCCTCGGCGTCGGGGAAGAAAAGCGACAGGGTGTGGCTCCGGTTTTGCTGGTCCGCGTTCCAGACCCGCAGCGGGTTCCCGAGGCCTCGGAAATACTGAACGGCGGTGTTAAGCAACACCGTCTTGCCAACCCTCTGCCGGCCCAGCGCGATCCACAGGATCGGCGGCCGGTTGGCCGCTCTGATCTGACCATCAGGCATTAGTCTGCTCTCCTCTTTGGGGGTGGAAACGGATTGAGGTACCAGTCCTTCTCGCGAAACTGCTCGCGCACCTGGTCGAGCGCTGCTTCGACGCGGGCTTCTTCCTCTTCGGTGAGCGGAGGGTCCAACGCCGGCGCGTGCGCCGGCACCCCCGGCTTCGCCACCTGCGCGGGTATTCCGGCGCCCGCAGGCGAAGGCACGATTGGTGGCACAACCGTGGGCCGCCACTCCTTCGGGATCCGGGAGGGATAGACCGTTCCGACGCGGGCCGGAGGCTGGGCCGCCAGCCGCCTATTCGCGTCCTCGACCGCGCGCCTCGCACGCAACCACGTCTCGCGCGCGGTCCTCGGCGACGCCGGCTTGCCGTTGATGTCTGTCAGGGATAGCTCGGCAAACCTCGTGGACAGCGCCGCCCATTGCAGGCGCCGGCCCGACGCTGTGGTCTTCAGCTCATCGTGATGCTCGATCATCCACCAGAACAGGGATGACCTGTCGGCACTCTGGGTGATCTCGCGTAGCACGGCCCGCAGGCCCTTCCGGTTTCTGGACATGCGGGCAGCGTCGCGGCCCGACTTGCGAATGGGGATACCCTTGCGCAAGCTTTTTCGGCCGCCAGCCTGCTCGGCCGCCACGCCAACGCCATGCCTCCGGCACACCAGCGACACGGGAACGCCACGGCAAGGTGAGCCATATGCACCAATGCACCCTTGGTGCTTTTAGGTTGGGCTTCCGAGAGATAACGGGCGCGTGATGGCCGCAGCAGAGATCGGCCCGGGCTGTCGGGGGAGGGCGGTCTGAAACATAGCGCGAAGATCCAGGGGCCTTGTCCCACGATCGCGCGCATTGATCCGGTGAAAAACCGCCACCGCGCAATTCTTCAGCCTCTCCGTCCGCAACTCCATACGGCAGCGTCTCCGGAGCCGAGGTTGAAGGGGACCGAGAATGGAATGGGAACACATGGGCGCCGGACCAAGCCGCAACGGGCACGACAAGACCGGCCGGCCGGGTCGCGAATGACGGGAGAGCGAAGCCCTGCCAGCCAGACCGAGACGTTGCGCACGTGGCGCGGTTTCAAGATATTGTCCCGGCCGGTCGGCCTTTGGCCGAACAAGTCCTGCGCTCCCGTTGTGAAGAGGAATCGTAACCGCCGCTCCCCGTTCGCATCCTGACAGCCCAGGCTCCGCCTCGGATCAACGTGGACATGGCAACAGTGAAATCCGACACCACAGAACGGCACCCGACGGAAGGCGGCGAGGCCAGCGACCTCGCCGTCATTCGTGGCCAGACGCGCGAAACCCTGGAGCTCCTCCGCCGCCTGGTGGCCCTGATGCTGCCCAAGGAGGACGGCGACGGGCCGAACCTGGAGGAGCTGATCGCCGCCTTGGTGGCGCAGCAGCGGGAGATGCTCCTCGGGATCCAGCGGGTGCACGCCGATCTTGCCGCCCTGTTCGCCCACATCGACGGCGCGGCCGGGTCGCTCACAAACGGCGGCGGCACGCCCAGCGGGGGCGGTCGGGCATGATGAACTTCCGCAAGATCGCGGCGGCGTCCAAGGGCCGGTTGCTGCTGCGCTATTTTACCGAGGATACGCCCGAGCCGATCCACCCACCGCCGGTCGACGCCGCCGGGCGCCAACTCGAGGAAGGCGGCCGCCTGACCGCCTACTACACCGGCCGGGACAGCCGGGCGACCTGGCGCCCCGACATGCCGGCGATCCTGGCGAAAGCGATCGGGATCGACCCCAACAAGATGCCGCGGGACGCCGAGATGTCGCGACTCTTCGAGGGGCGCAGAGCCGACAGCGGCGAGGCCTGGTCGAAGCACAACCGCAAGCTCTCCGGCTTCGATCTGGTGTTCAGCCCGCACAAGTCCGTCACCCTCGCCACCGAGTTCGCGCCGACGCCCGCCGAAGCGGCCCTCCTTTGGAACGCGGTGGACCGGGCGGCCGACCGGGCGATGCGCTACGTGGCCCAGGAAGTCGGGTGGGCACGCAAGGGGGCCGGCGGCGAGGATGGTGCGGACCACGGCGCCGTCGGGTGGATTTCCTTCCGGCACAACACGGCGCGGCCCACGCTGCAGCTTCAGGACGGTCGAGGCGGCCCGACTTACCTCTACGACGCCCCGGTCGGGGGCGACCCGCACACGCACGTCCACAACTTTCTGATGAACATCGTCGCGACAGCGGATGGGCGGATCGGCTCCCTCGATACCCGGGCGCTCACCGAAGCGCGCGTCAAGGAGTTCGGCGCCTACTTCCAAGCGGTCCTCGCCGACGAACTGCGCCGGCACGGCATCCGGGTCAGCTACGATGAGAACGAGCAAGCGATCGTCATCGAGAGCATCCCTGAGCCCGTGAGCAAGGCGTTCAGCAAGGGACGCCAGCAGATTGTGCAAAAGGCGAAGGCCTTCGCCGCGAGCCAGGGCCTCGACTGGGACGGCATGGCTGCCGAGGACAAGATGAATGTCCTCCGCGACGCTGGCGCCGAGGGCCGTCTCGGCAAGATGAAATCCGACGAGAAGCGCCTCTGGAACGAGCAAGCCGCCGCGCTCGGCTGGCGGCACCAGACGGTCCTCGGAGAGGTGCGGCACCAACGCCTGACCGACGAGGAGCGCTTCGACCGCGCCTATCGGTTCGCGGCCCGCCATCTCGCCCAGGAGTTCCACACTGCCGCCGTCATCACCCACGAGAAGCTCGGCATATACGCCGCCAGGGCCCTAATCGGCGCCGGCATCGCAGGCGGCCCGGCCGACATCAAGCGCGTCGTCGCGCTGCTCGAGGAGCGCGGCATCCGCCTGAAGGGCGAGCATGTCGCCCTGGTCGTCGGTATGTTCGATGGCCAGGTCCGGGTCACCAACACGGCGCAAATCCGCATCGAACAGAAACTCGCCGCCCTCTCCCGCCAAAGTGCGAGCGATCGCTCAGCCGCGCTCCCCGTCGCGGCGCTGCGCCGGGTGATCGACAACGCCGGGATCGCCTTTACCGCCGAACAGCGCGCCGCCATCCACGCGCTCGGGGAAGGGGGCGCGCTAACGATGCTCACCGGCGTCGCAGGTGCAGGAAAGACAACACTGCTGCAACCCTTGGTGGACGCCTGGCACGCGGACAAGCGCTTCAGCGCCCAGG
>DASRQX010000309.1:0-12326 GCA_035696165.1 Acetobacteraceae bacterium
GAACCCGATCCAGCGCCTGGCTGCCACTCCCACCCGCATAGGTTCTTGCCTTTGTTGCGACAAAGAAAGTCGTGGATACCGGCCTGCGCCGGCATGACGGGGGTAGCACTGAAGAGTCGATCATTCGGGCGCCTGGTATAAGTTTCCACCGGCACGACCGACCCGCCCTGAATGAAACAAGTTGGCGGAATTCGGTCCGGTCAGGAGAAAATCTTTCTTGCTTCTGTTTAGCGCTTGATGAGCCCCGATCCGGATTTCATCGCCTGCATATGGGAAGCGTTCGGCTGCACGAGACTGGTCGTGACCGGCTGGCGGCAGGATGGGCGGCGCGGGCGTTGGTCGACCGCTTTGCCCAAGCGCGGAATGTCGCCTGATCCGGCGGCCATTCTCGCGAGCCGGCCGGCAATATTGGCGGCCGCGACCAGTTGCGGCAGCATCACGGTTTGATCCTGGAGCCACCCATGCGCCGTCGCCGCCACCTGCTGCCCGTCCTGCTGACCCTGCTGCTGGCCGCCGGCCCCGCGCTCGCCGCCGGCACCCTGCGCGTCGGCCTGAATGAGGACCCGGACGCGCTCGATCCCGCCCGCAGCGGCACCTTCGTCGGGCGCATCATCTTCGCCGCCAGCTGCGACAAGCTGGTCGACCTAGACGCCGCGAACAACTTCGTTCCGCAACTCGCCTCTGCCTGGCAGTGGGCGCCGGACGGGCTGGCGCTGACCATGACGCTACGCGACGGCGTGCAGTTCCAGGACGGCGAAAAGCTGGATGCCGAAGCGGTGCGCGCCAACCTGGAGCGCTACCGCACCGCGCCGGAAAGCGTGCGCAAGGGCGAACTCGGCCCGCTGACCGCGGTGGATGTGGTCGATCCGCATACCGTGCGGTTGCGCCTGTCCAAGCCCTATGCGCCGCTGGTCGCGGTACTGTCCGACCGCGCCGGGATGATGCTGGCGCCGCAGGCGATGGCGCGGCTGGGGACGCACATCGAGAACGAGCTGCCCTGCGCCGGCCCGTTCAAGCTGACCGAGCGCATCGCCCAGGACCGCATCGTGGTTGACCGCTTCCCCGGCTACTGGAACGCATCCGCGGTGTCGCTCGACCGGATCATCTACCAGCCGATCCCCGACACCACGGTGCGGCTGGTCAACCTGGAGGCCGGCAAGCTCGACATGGTGGAGCGGCTGGGGCCGACCGATGTCGCCAAGGTAAAGGCCGACCCGCACCTGCGGCTGATCAGCATCACCGCGCTGGCCTTCTATGCTCTGTCGATCAATCTCGCCGCCGACGGTCCGCTCGCACACGACCAGCGGGTGCGCGCTGCGCTGGAAGCCTCGATCGATCGCGTCGCGCTCAACCAGGTGGTGATGGACGGGCAGTTCGCCCCGTCGAACCAGTTCGAGGCACCTGGTTCGCGCTACTGGAACCCGCGGCGCCCGGTGCCGCCGCGTGACCTGGCGAAGGCCAAGGAGCTGCTGGCGGCGGCCGGAACCCCGCATCCCGCGTTCACCCTGACGACCGACAACAGCCCGGTGGAGATCCAGGTCGGCGAGGTGATCCAGTCGATGGCGGCCGAGGCCGGTTTCGACATCAAATTGCAGGCGATGGAAGCAAACGCGCAGGTCGCCGCCGGGAGGTCCGGCGCCTATGACGCGACGCTGGTGCTGTGGAGCGGGCGCGCCGATCCCGACGGCAACGTAGCGATCTGGGAGGCCTGCAACGGGTTCCTCAACTGGGGCAAATACTGCAGCGCCAAGTTCGACGACCTGCTGACCCGGGCGCGCAGCGTCACCGACGTCGCGCAGCGCCAGGCGCTGTATGGTCAGCTCTCGGACCTCTATCTTGAGGATCGGCCCCACATGGTGTTGTACCACCTGAAATGGCTGTGGGGGGTCAGCGACAAGCTGTCCGGATTCACGCCGACGCCTGACGGAATGATCCGGCCTCAGGGGATTCGTCTTGCGCCGTAGGGAAGGGGGGAGCATGCCCAGCACCGATGGTGATCGCCTGCTGCGGGACCTGTACGCAGCGCGGGCGATCGGCACATACAAGACCGGCGTGCACCGGCCGACTTATTCCGCTGATGACATGACTGCGCGGTATTGGCTGGCCGATCGGCTCGTCGAGGCGGGACTGGAGCCGGAGATCGACGGCATCGGCAACGTCATCGGCCGTTCGTCCGTGCCAGGGCCGAAGCTGCTGCTCGGCAGCCATCTGGAGACGCAACCGCACGCCGGCTGGCTGGATGGCGCGATGGGTGTGATCTATGGGCTGGAGGTCGCGCGTGCCCTGGCGCCGAGTTTGGGCCATGTCATCGAGGTAGGTGCCTGGGCGGATGAGGAAGGCCATTTCGGCAATTTCCTTGGCAGCCGGTCATTTGTGCGTGGGATCGATGACGCGGAGATCGCCGCCACCGTCAATCGCCACGACGGCACGGCCCTGCCGGCCGCGCTGGCGCAGGCGGGGCTGGCCGGGCGGCCGCGCGCCCGGCTCGATCCGGCGCGCTACCGCGGCTATCTCGAGGCGCATATCGAGCAGGGCGACGAGCTGGACACGTCGGGCCTGCGCCTTGGCGTGGTCACCAGCATCGTTGGCATCTGGCAATATGCGATCCGTTTCGATGGTGTGCAGAACCACGCCGGCACCACGCGGATGGCGATCCGCAAGGATGCCGGGGTGGCGCTGGTGCGGCTGGCGGGCGCGATCGAGGCGCGCTTTCCCCACGTCGCCGGTCCGCGCAGCGTGTGGACCACCGGGCGCATCCTGCTGGAACCCGGCGCGGCCAGCATCGTGCCCGGCGGGGCGGAGATGATGTTCCAGTTCCGCGACGCCGATCCGGCGCGCCTGGCGGCGATGGAGCAGGCGCTGGAGGCGCTGGTCGCGCAGGCCAACGCCGGCCCCTGCGCGGTGACGCTGACCAATCTGTCGCGCTCGACGCCGAAGCTGATGGACGCGGGGTTCCAGGATGCGTTGCAGCGCGCGGCGGAGCACAATGCGCCAGGGATGCACATTCGCATGCCGAGCGGCGCCGGCCATGACGCGCAGATCTTCGCGGAACAGTTGCCGTCGGCGATGCTGTTCGTGCCCAGCATTGGCGGCATCAGCCACCATTACGTGGAGGATACGAGGGACGAGGACCTTGTGCTGGGCTGCCAGGTGCTGGCCGACGCCGCGGCCGAGATTCTGGGTGGTTAGCGGTTGCCCACCTCGGCTGAAACAGAGCGCCATCGGAATCCTGCGGCTTGATCTGGTGTCCCAGCTCTGGACCAATCGCCAGCCCTGGACCAATCGTTCGACGATCTGGCGCCAGGTTCGTGCGGATCCGGGATGGTGTGCCCGAAGGACAATCTGATTTGCGAAGCGACCCTGATGGTGTTGGGGTATGCGAATACAGAGGCTCACGCGCTCCGATGCATGACGCTCGGAATGGCGTGCCGTCAAATAGGACGCGACGCCGCCCGAGGTTGGGTCGAGGAGGAAACATACGGTGAGGACAGGTAGCAACACCCCCCAACCCGTCACCCGCGTTGGGGGGCCGTCGCAGCGACTCGCGCTTCGTCGCCTGGTGAGCCTTGTGAGCTGCGCTGCCCTGCTGGTCGGCACCGCCCCCGCACCCCTCCAGGCCCAGGCGCCCCCCGCAACCCAGCCGTACTCGGCGGCCCAGCCTTCACCCGCGGCCCAGCCGGATGATTCGCAGGGCTACAGCGTTGAGCAGCTCGACGCCCTGCTGGCGCCCATCGCACTCTACCCGGACCAGTTGCTGACGCAGATCCTGATGGCCTCCACCTACCCGCTTCAGGTGGTCGAGGCGGCGCGCTGGGTCGCCGATCCCACCAATAAAGCGCTGACCGGCGACGCCCTGACGGCGGCGCTCGCGCAACAGAACTGGGATCCGTCGGTCAAGTCGCTCGTGCCGTTCCCACAGGTGCTGGAGATGATGAACGGCAAGCTCGATTGGCTCCAGCAGCTTGGCTATGCGATGTCCGTCCAGCAGAGCGCGGTGATGGATTCGGTCCAGCGCCTGCGTCGCCAGGCGCAGGCTGCCGGGCAGTTGCAGTCCACGCCGCAGCAGGTCGTGACCACGCAGGACCAGGCGATCGTGATCGCCCCCGCCCAGCCGAACGTGGTGTATGTGCCGACCTATAACCCGACTGTCGTCTACGGCGCGTGGCCGTATCCGGCCTATCCGCCGGTGTACCTGCCGCCGCCCCCGCTCTATTACCCCGGCGCGGCACTCGCGGCGGGGATCGCATTCGGCGTGGGGGTCGGGATCGTCGGCGGACTGTGGGGCTGGGCGACGCCGCGCTGGGGCTACGGCGGCGGGTACGGCAGCGTGAACGTCAACGTCAACCGCTACAACAACATCAATGTGAACCGGCCGCCGATCAACAATCCGGGCTGGCGACCGCCGCCGGGACAGCCGGGGCGACCCGGCGGCGGCTACCGCCCGCCGACAACTGGTCCGGTGGGTCGGCCCGGGCGGCCAGGAGGCCTTCCGGCGAATGGGATCGGGCGTCCGAACGTGTCGGTGCCGGGCGGGGTGGTCCGTCCTCCCAACGGCATGGGGCCGGGCAATCGCCCGCCGATCGGCGGGGGCGGGACCAATCGGCCGGGGGGCCGACCAGCCGCGCCGAGTCAGGGCGCCCGTCCTGATGGCGGCCAAGGCGGGGTCAATCGGCCAGGTGGCGGCCAAGGCGCCGGCCAAGGCAACCGTCCTGGTGGGGGCACGGCGGCTCGGCCCGCGCCGAGCACGCGGCCCGCTGGCGGCGGTCCCCCCGCGTTCGGCGGCATGAATGACGGCCGCAACGCGGCGCAGTTCCAGAACCGCGGCGCCCAGAGCCGCCAGCAGGTCAGCCGACCCAGTGGCGGCGGGGCGCGCGCCCAAGGGGGCGGCGGTCGGCCACAGGGTGGCGGTGGTCGGCCACAGGGTGGCGGTGGTCGGCCGCCGGGTGGCGGCGGCGGCAGGCGCGGATGATGAAGGAGATCGGCATGTTCAGCGTCCTCCGCGTCCCGGGTCTGGTCCTGATGTCGGTGCTCGGGATCGGTCTTGCAACGTTCAGCCTTCCTTTCCCCGCGCTTGCCGCGCCGCCTCCCGCTGGGCCTCCCGCTGGGCCTCCCGCTGGGCCGACCGCGAAGCAGCAGGATTTTGACACGGCAGACGCGGCAGCGGAGGCGCTGTTCAAAGCCAATCAGGCCGACGACGTTGCGGCACTCCGCGCCATTTTCGGTCCGGACGGCGACAAGCTCGCGGTTTCGGGAGATCCCGTTGCCGACAGCGCGGCGCGCAAGCGCTTCGTGGACGCTTACACTGCGAGCCATGCCCTGACCCCGGCGGGCGACGGACGCATGGTGTTGGTCATCGGCCCGAATGCGTGGCCGATGCCCATCCCGCTCGAACAGGTTGACGGGCGCTGGCACTTCGATGCCGGCCTCGGCGCCCAGGACATCATCGATCGGCGTATCGGCCGCAACGAACTGATGACGATTCGCACGTTGCTGGCGGTCGTGGCGGCACAGAAGGATTATTTCGATCGCCTGCAGCGGGGCACCGGCGCTGGAGCCTATGCACAGCGGGTCCTGAGCACGCCCGGCAAGCAGGACGGGCTATATTGGGATGCCGCGAGCGGCGAGGCGCCAAGCCCGCTCGGCCCGTTGATCGAGCAGGCGGAGAACGAGGGATATCCCGGCGCGACCGGGGCCAAAGGGCGGCCGACACCCTATCAGGGCTACTACTACCACATGTTGAATGCGCAGGGGCCGAACGCCCCCGGCGGCGCGAAGGACTATGTGCGAAACGGCCACATGACCGAGGGCTTCGCCTTCGTGGCATGGCCCGCGGGGTACGGAAGCTCCGGCATCGTGACCTTTCTGGTCGACCAGGATGGCACGGTCTTTCAGAAGGATCTCGGTAGCGACACCGCGAAAACCGCCGGTGCGATGACCCGCTTCGATCCTGACTTCACCTGGACGCGTGTCGATATTACCGACTGATCAGACGCGGATGTCCGACGGAGAGGGCGGGCCCAGGCGTGTCGCCGCGCCTGCCGCCAGGGACGCGGCGGAGCCGCCTATAGATCGAATTTGCCCTGCCGCTGATCGTGGATCTTGCCGCGACGCCGAGACACCGCGAGCGCCTGCGCGCGTGGCTCGGACGGATGAAACGCTGACGTCCACATGTGCCGGCGCGCCTCATAGGCGCGCTGCTTGGCGGCAGTCTCTGTGATGAACCGCGCCGTCACCTCCACCCGCACGGGCTGTGTTCTGTCGGAGCAGTCTGTCATCGTTCTTCTCTGATATCATTCCCCAATGTCATCGTTCTTCATTGTTCAGTGAGACGAACGGCGCCCCGGTCCGCTGGCACGCTCCCGGTCCGCAAGCACGCCCTACCGACCAGCCGCACCGAAATGATCGGTCATCACATCGATGCGGCATGGCGGCATTCGCCCGGCGGTAGCTGTCATCATCGGCATCAACCACGCGGCCCCGCTACTTCAATGGCGAGAAACTGGCCGGCACCACCAGCATGTTCTCCTGCTTCAGCAGCACACCGGCGGCGGCGGAGCCGGGTGGCCAGATGCCCTTCGCCACCGCCTCGGCACGCACCTGCGCGCGATGGTTGGCGTCCTTGTAGGCCCAGATATGCACCCATTTGTTGAGCGCACCGATCTCGGAGTACCATGCGCCCACCAACGGCGACAGTTTCACCCGTTCGCCGATCTTCTCGCTCCAGCGTTCGATCACGCCCGGAATCGCGCCGGCAGCGAAACTGTACATGCGGATCTCGTAGATGCCGCCAAGCTGGCGCGGTTCCAGCGGCGGCGAGAACGGCGCCGGCAGGAACAGCTCGCTCTTTTGCTCGACGACGAATTCGCGCGTCGGCGGTGGCCAGCCGGGCGACGCCGATGCCGCGGCGCGCACCTGAACACGTTGTTCGAACGTATCATACGGCCAGACATGGATGACCTGGTTCAGCGGCCCGACCTCGGTGTGCCAGAACGCCGCCAGCGGCGAGAATTTCAGTCGTTCGGGCAGCGCCGCGCCGAACCGCTCCTCGAACTGCGGGATGCTGGCGGGCTTGAGCTGATAGGTGCGCATCTCGATGATCATCGGTGTCTTCCCTCCCTGAAGTCGGGTCCTGAAGCCGGGGACAAGCGTAGTCCACGGGTGCCGCTGGTCAACCCGCGATGCCGCCGGGCAGCGCGCTTGTCAGGATTCGATGTTGTGCACGTCGTGCACCCGGATGCCGCCTTCCTCGTTCGGCATCGCCATCCACTCCTTGTGCTGCAGCGTCGCGTACGTGTCCCGGTAGCCGCTGTTCCAATGCTCGCGCATCGAGGCAGTGCTGAACTCGTAATCACTCGCCTGGGTCTCGTAGGCCGCCTGCCGGTAGATCAGCTGCAGCAGGTTGATCTCCGGCTGTGCCTGAAGGTCCGCCTTCATGGCGATTTCCTCGGCGGTCAGATCGGCCTCGGGCAGCTTATCGAGTAACCGCTTGATCAGCAGGTTCTGCTTGTAGCGCTGCATGTAGAGGTCGCTCACCAGCCGGGTGCGGCTGGAGTACTGGATGTCTTTCTGGCGTGCCAGCACGTCCCCCATGTCGCGCGGCAGCGGGCCGCGAGCACTGAACAGATCGACCTGGAACACCAGCGTGGACGTGGTGCCGATGTTTTCGAACACATGCTGCAGCGGCGTGTTGGACACCAGGCCGCCGTCCCAGAACCAGTCGGTTCCCACCTGCATCATCGGCAACGCCGGCGGCAGCGCCCCGCTCGCCATCACATGCTCAGCCTGGATGATCGTTTCGGCGGTGTCGAAATAGACGAAGTTGCCGCTGCGTACGTTCACCGAACCGCAGGCGTAGCGAATGCCGTTGTGGTTCAGGTAGTCGAAGTCGACCATCTCGCGCAGCGTCTTTTTCAGCGGTGCGTTGTCGTAGAAGCTGGTCGCGGTGGCGGAGCCGCGCGGACTGATCCAGGGATTGGGAACGTTCGGCGTGAAAAATGCCGGTTGGCCGAGAGCCATCGTCAGCATCGACGACCACGCGTTGGCCAGGCGCCGCGGATTGTCGCCGTCCGGAACGAACAACGAGGTCGGTCGCGCGGTGATGATGTCCCAGAACTGACGCAGACGTTCCAGCCGACGCTCCGGTGGGTTGCCGGCGATGATCGCGCCGTTGATGCCGCCGATCGAAACCCCGGCGATCCAGTCGGGCTCCAGCGCGGCCTCGTGCAGCGCCTGGTAGACACCGCCCTGGTAGGCGCCCAGCGCGCCGCCGCCTTGCAGCACCAGGGCGATGCGGCGGCAGCCCTCTGGCCGCCCCGTGGGTGCCGGCGCATCCCGTGGCGGCAGCGGGCCTCTGTCCATGGTGGTCTCCTGTCCGGCCGGGCGTGCGGCCGGTATGCCCGAAACTTTGGCCGCGTCGGTATGGAATTCAAGTTGCTGCGGTGCGACATAGATTTGGCGCGACCGCATGCGGGGCCGCCGAAGGACGCCGATGCGGGGGATGTCCCTGGGCAGGCGCTTGGGGCGTCCCATGCACGCAACGCCAGTGGCGGCGATCAGGCATCCGCCAGGAGCGGAACAGAAGGAGAAAGGTATGACACAGGACGAGATCCTCGCAGCATCGTCGATGCCGCTGTGCAGCCCAAGCTACCCCAAGGGGCCGTACCGGTTCGTCGATCGTGAGTACCTGCTGATCCATTACGAGTCAGAGCCGGAAGCGGTCCGCGCCATCCTGCCCGAGCCGTTGGAGCCCGACGGCAACCATGTGATTTTCGAATGGATGAAGATGTTCGATAGCAGCGGCTTCGGCAGCTATCAGGAAAGCGGCATCAACATCGCCGCGCGCTGGAACGGCACGCCTTGCAACTACAGTGCGATGATGTTCCTCGACGATGAGTCACCGACCACCGGCGGGCGGGAGATCTGGGGTTTCCCCAAGAAGATCGGCAACCCGGATCTGAAAGTGATCCACGACACGCTGACCGGCACGTTGCACTACGATGAACGTGAGGTGGCGATGGGCACGATGGGCTACAAATACAAATCCCTGGCGCAGGATCATGCCGAGACGCTGGAAGGGATGCGCAAGCTCAGTGTCAACCTGAAATTCATCCCCGACGTCGACGGCGGGCCGAAGATCGCCCAGTTGGTCGGCTATTACCTGACCGACATCACGCTGAAGGGCGCCTGGGCCGGCCCGGCGCGGCTGCATCTGGTGCCGCACGTCAATTGCCGCGTCGCCGACCTGCCGGTGCGCAAGGTGCTGTTCGGCCGCCACCTGATCGCCGATCTCACGCTGCCGTACGGCAAGGTGCTGCACGACTACCTGGGCTGAGCACGCAATCAACGGAAGGACGAATGATATGAGCCTGAAAGGAAAAGTCGCCCTGGTCACCGGGTCGACCAGCGGGATCGGCCTGGGTATCGCCCGCGCCTTGGGTGCCGAGGGGGCGGACCTGATGCTCAACGGCTTCGGCGACGCGGCCAAGATCGAGACGGAGCGTGCCGGCCTGGCGAAGGAGTTCGGCATACGTGTCGGCTATTCGGCGGCCGATATCAGCAAATCGACCGACATCGCGGCCATGGTAGCAGAGACCCAGAAGTCGCTGGGTTCGCTGGATATCCTGGTGAACAACGCCGGTATCCAGTTCGTCGCCGATGTCGAGGAATTCCCCGAGGACCGCTGGAACGCCATCATCGCCATCAACCTTTCGGGCGTGTTCTTCGGCATGAAGGCAGCGATCCCGGGGATGAAGGCGAAGGGGTGGGGGCGCATCATCAACATCGCCTCGGCGCACGGCCTTGTCGCCAGCCCGCAGAAGGTCGCCTACGTCGCGGCCAAGCACGGCGTGGTGGGCATGACCAAGGTGGCGGCGATCGAGGTTGCCAACCATGGCATTACGGTGAACGCGATCTGCCCGGGCTGGGTGCTGACGCCGCTGGTGGAGAAGCAGATCGCCGACAAGGCCAAGGCGGCCGGCACTGACGTCGAGACCGAGGCGCATGCCTTCCTGGCCGAGAAGCAGCCGATGCTGGAATTCTCCACGCCGGAGCAGATGGGCGCGCTCGCGGTGTTCCTGTGCTCGGAGGGGGCGAAGACCATCACCGGCGCGCCGCTGTCGATCGATGGTGGCTGGGTGGCGCAGTAAGCCAGTTGTCATGCCAGCGGCCCTAATGGCTGACCGTTCGGCCGGCGTCGTGCCACTGGCATGAGTCTCGGTTTCGCGCGCGGCCGCCCCACCAACCCCGCGCGCGATACCAGGCGACCGAAATGCTGGAAGAGTCAGCATTTCGGGCGCCTGGTATCAGTGGTCAGTTGTCAGTGGTCAGAGTAGAAGGGCGGCGGCTCGCTGTTCTGATCACTGACAACCGGTCACCGATGTCCGAAATCGCCCGCTTCGCCGCCATGATGAACAAGTCCGCCGAGCTTAAGCGGCGGATCGCCAGTGAACTTGCGGGGGCGGTGATCGGCGTGGTGGATGCCTGCGAGATCAGCCTGCGCGGCGGCGGCAAGCTGATGTTCTGCGGCAATGGCGGATCCGCAGCCGACAGCCAGCATCTGGCGACCGAGATGCTGATCCGCCTGCGCGGCGCGGTGGAGCGGCCGTCGATCGCCGCCCTGGCGCTGACGCTCGATCCCGCGATGCTGACCGCCGGCGGCAACGACTACGGCTACGACATGGTATTCGAGCGGCCGTTGCGTGGCCTCGGAGGGAAGGGCGACGTGCTGTTCGGCATCACCACCTCGGGCCGCTCGCCGAACGTGGTGCGGGCGCTGGCGGCGGCGCGCGAGATGGGGATTGTCACTGTCGGCATGCTGGGTGGGGCAGGGGAGCCGGCGCTCGGCCAGTGCGACCATGTGCTGCTGGTGCCCGACAAGGAGACGGCGCGGATCCAGGAATGCCACATCGCGCTCGGCCATGCGGTGCTGGAATTGCTCGAGGATCGCCTGGTCGCGCGGCCACTGTAGCCACATGCGGCAAGGTCCCGCGGACCGGACCACGGGGGGTCGGTAGATGGCGATCCTGCTGACCGGCGCTGCCGGGTTCATCGGCTACCACGTGGCCGAGGCGCTGCTGGCCCGCGGCGAGCAGGTCATCGGCGTGGATGTGCTGAACGACTACTACGACACGCGGCTGAAGCAGGCACGGCTTGACCGGCTGCTGCGGAATGCGGGGTTCGCGTTTCATCGCCTGGACGTCTCGGACCGGCATCTGGTCGGCGATCTAATTCGTGATAACAAAGATATAGATCAAATTATTCACCTTGCGGCTCAGGCCGGAGTTCGCCATTCGCTGATCGATCCCTATGTCTATGTCCAGGCCAACGTGATGGGCCACCTGGTGATCCTGGAGGCGGCGCGGCGGATCGATCGGCTGCGCCATCTGGTCTACGCCAGCTCTTCCTCGGTCTACGGCGCCAACCAGGCACTGCCCTTTGCCGAGACTGACCGCGTCGATACGCCGGTGTCGCTCTACGCCGCGACCAAGCGGGCCGACGAGCTGATGAGCTATTCCTATGGCCATTTGTTCGGCATCAAGCAGACCGGGCTGCGCTTCTTCACGGTCTATGGGCCATGGGGCCGGCCGGACATGGCCTATTACAGCTTCGCCAAGGCGATCGTCGCCGGCGAGCCGATCACGCTTTACGATGGTGGGAGCCTGCGGCGGGACTTCACCTATATCGACGATATCGTGGCTGGTGTGCTGGGCGTGCTGGACCACCCGCCGGACGGTGCCGCGCCGATGCGGGTGCTGAATATCGGCAATCACCGCAGCGAACTGGTCAGCACGCTGATCACCGAGTTGGAGCAATCGCTGGGCCGGACCGCCGTGGTGCGCTCGGCGCCGCGCCCGCCGGCGGACGTGGCGGAGACATTCGCCTCGGTGGACGCAATCAACGCGTTGACCGGGTTTGCGCCGGCGACCTCACTGCACGAGGGCATTCCGCGGTTTGTCGCCTGGTTCCGCGCTTGGCACGGGCTGAACGATTAGGGGCGGCTTGGCAAAAAGGGGTTGACCGATATGGGCGGCGAGCCTAGATGACGCCCCCGGCGTTGACGGAATTGCTTGCCTTACGATTGCAACTCCGCTAACGTTCTCGGTTCGCGCCATGTTATGACGCGAGTCCTTCAAATGGGCCTGCCGGGGCATTTCGCATGTGCGAAATGCAGTGGTGGGGTTCGTTTTGCTCTTTGACAATTGCATAGGCTAGGAAGGGATACGTTGGCGGCGTCCTATGGGGTATTTTCACATGCGAGTGTGGGGGTATCTGATTGGTCTGGTTAAGGTCTGGGTTGGCTAGGATTGGCCTTGGCTTGGCTGGAGGGG
>DASRQX010000310.1:0-15200 GCA_035696165.1 Acetobacteraceae bacterium
TGTCCCCCCAAATTCTATCGTCCGGCCCCCAGTTTAGCGTCCGGCCCAATGTACCGCGCGCCGCTCCAGCAGCAACAGCGCCCGGTCGATCGCGATGCCCGCCAGCCCGATGATGAAGATGCCGACGAACACGTAGTCCGAGCGCAGAAAGCGCCCGGCATCCATGATCATCCAGCCGATGCCGTCCGACCCGGCAATGATCTCGGCGGCGATCAAGGTGGCATAGACGATCCCGGCGGCCAGGCGCGCGCCCACCAGGATCTCCGGCAGGGCCGATGGGAAGATCACGAAGAAAAACACCTGCCAGGGGCCGGCGCCCAACGCGCGCGCCACCTGCACCCGCTCCGGCGGCACATTGGCGACTCCATCGCGCGCGGCGATCGTGGACACCGGCAGCGCGGCCAGGAACAGCATGGTGATCTTGCTGGTCTCGCCGATGCCGAGCCAGACGATCAGCAGCACCAGATACGCGAGTTGCGGCAGCGGGCGGAGAAACTCTATGAACGGCCGGGCGATCGCGTTCAGCCGCGGCGTATAGCCCATGCCCAGACCGAGCACGGTGCCGACAATCGCTCCGCTGAGGAAGCCAGCGCCAACGCGATACAGGCTTATGCCGATGTGCAGCAGCAGCGGGCGGCCCCTGTAGCCATCATCGATCAGTTCCAGGAAGCCGGACCAGACGTCCGTCGGGCCGGGCAGGAAAAGATCGCGTACCAGCCCCAAACTGGTCACCCCGATCCAAACGGCGGTCACCAAAAGTACGGACAGCAGAGCAACGCGCCAGGCCGGCAGCGCGCGCATCAGTCGCGCCCGCGCCAATGGATCACCAGGCAATCCGCTGCCCGCAGCAGCACGGCCAGGCTGACGCCCAGTAGGCCAAGGATGATGATGCCCAGGATGATAAGGTCGTTGCGCAGGAAAGTGCTCGCGGAAATCACCATCCAGCCCAGCCCGTCAGTCGCCGCCAGCAACTCGGCCGCCACCACGGTGGAGAACGCGGCGGCCAGCGCGATCTGCAGCCCGGTCATGATCATCGGCGCCGCCGCGGGCAGCACCACCCAGCGGAACACCGCGCGACGGGAGGCGCCAAGCGCCTGCGCCGCCTGGATGAGCTGCCGCTTTACCCCGCGCACGCCGGCCGCCGAGGCCGAAACGATGATCGGAAAGGCGGTGAGGAACAGCAACGCGCCCTTTGAGAGATCCCCCGTGCCGAGCCAAAGCATCAGCAGGATCATGTACGACAGCGGTGGCAGCGGTCGCGTCAACTGGATGATCCAGTCGAGTGCGGCATTCGCCACCCGGTTGGATCCCATCCACAGCCCCAGTGGCACGCCAACCGCCGTGGCTGCACAGAACCCGCCGAGCAGTCGGCCCAGTGTGGCGGCAATATTCTGCCACAGCGTGGTACCGCGATAGCCCTGGGTGAGGATTTCGACAAGCGCCGCCCAGACATCGGCGGGCGAGGGAAGCAGGTCGGCCCGCACGATCCCCAGCGCCGCGATCAGCCACCAGCCCGACACCATCACCGCCACCGACAGCGTGCTCAGCAGCAGCCCCGACGGAAGCGTGAAGCGGACCGCTCGCCATGGCCGCCGAACGGAAGCGGGCGCGACCGAGGCATCTGCTTGGCTCACCTTGGCGTCAGTGTAGCAATGCGCATGCCAAGCCGCCGCCGCTGGTCTTGGAACGCGTCGGCAGGCATTTTCATCCCGGCAGAGCCAACAGAGCAACGCGTCCGTCGAACATCAACGTCCGCGTCCAAGGGGCGCGGGATGGTCTCGTGACGGCTCAGATGCGCGCGTTCTGGCAAGTTCTGGACGTTGGACAACATCTTCGGGATGTGGTGGCGAGGACCAGCGTTGGGTTTATGCGGCATCGACGGGAAGAGGACAAGGGAGTGAAAGCCATACTTTACCCGTCCGCCGACGGAGTCCGGAGATTCGATGCGCTAGGGAACAGATACGCGAGTCAACAGCTCGCACCATCCATAAGCGTTCAGCAAGTAACGAACGGCTGCTTTCGGATTAGGGTCTTTTGCCACTTCCACGACGAAAATGGGCGCAAACTGGCCGAATCCGGAACGGCCGCTTTGGAGTGGTTACGGGCGACAAGTAGACGTTCTTGCTTGGAAATTGTCGGCGACAGGTCACCGGCAGTCATCTCGTCGCGCGACGGGGTCCTTCCTTTCGAGCGGCGATCCAACCGCCGAGCGTGACCAGGATGGCCGCGATAACGGTAACGAGTGACAGGGGCGCAAAGCCAGCGAGCCCTAATATTACGGTGGAGGCCACGGGTACGCCATAAGCCAAGGCACCGAGCAGGCGCGGATCGCCCCGCTTCATGCCGATATCCCACAACAGGAACGCACCCCCAACTGGCCCGATGCCAAGCAACAGGACGCATGCCATTACCGGCAGAGTGGGCGTGACATTCACCTCGAAGAGCACATGTGCGATGGCGGCGAGCACCGCGCCGCCTGCACAGAACCCAATGACCGCTTGCGTGGGGACTGCACGAAAGCGGCCCGCCAGCACGGAGTAGAAGGCCCACGTGAACGCGGCTGCAATCGCGCAGGCATAGCCAAAGACAGCATCGACGCCGAAATTTGTGCCGCGTGCGAGCAACAGCACGCTGCCGCCGAGGCCGATGGTGACCCCGAGAAGATGGTGCCAGGTCAGATGCAGGCCGAGTATCGGGGCGGACAGGAGGACGATAAGGAAAGGCCATGCATAGTTCAGGAGATTCGCTTCGGCAGCGGGTGCGTACTTCAATGCCGCAAAGAAGAGGGCGTGGTAGCCGAACAGGCCGCCCGCGCCGTGCAGCCAGGCCAATGGAGGCTGCCGCAGCAAACCAAGCTGACGCTTCGACCAGAGCCAGATGAGTCCGAACCCTGCCGTCACCGAGAATGCCATCGCGGTGAGCTGGAATGGCGGCAGGTTGGTAGCCGCGCGGGACAGCAGGGCGAGCATCGACCAGAGCAAGAGAGCGAAGCTGCCCTTCAATGTGGCGCGACCGGGCCGGTCGCGGTTCGGCGAATCAGACCTGCCCCAGATACGTGTGCCCATGAAGTGGCGCCATGCGGCGAGCCGGTGAGCATCAGCGTGGGTCGCCCTCCGTCTCGCGATCTTCCGGACGGCGGTCAAGGAGAGACCTTCGCGACACCCATCTGCTGGAGGAGGGTCAGGTTGTCCTCGATGTGCCAATTGTCGGTGATCCGGCCATTTTCGACCTTCACGAGATCGGTGGCGATGAACTCGATCGGCTGTCCGTTGCCTGGTGTCTGGCCTAACTTGCCCGTGAAATGGCCGGTGAACTTCATGTGGACGGTAACGTAATCGCCGGCGACAATCATCTTTTCTACCCTCACTGCCAGGTCGGGCACCGCGCCGCGGAACTGGTGCGATGCAAACGCTGGCCCCTCCGGCCCCTGTGGGCGTCCTGACGGCAGGGTATGGTCTATGAAAGTTGGCGCGATCGCCCGCTTAAGGTCGGCTTCGTCGCCTGTGTTCCAAAACTCATAGAAGTCTCGTGCGGCCTTCACGGTCGCATCACGCTGGCTCTCCGGGATTGAGGTGGCAACGACGATTTCGTTGATGTCGACACCCCCTACCGCCAGAGCTGGGGCGGCCAGCGCGGTGCTCAACGCTGCAATGACCGCGAGGCGCGATGATTTACCTGACATGCTCCTACTCCTCGTGAACGGGTGGGTGAGCGGATGCCGGGGCTGTGCCCAGACACCTGAAGCGACCAAACGCGAACGTTCCGCTCTTAGCCGATGGTGGGCGTGACGCCGCCGTCGACGCGAAGCGCCGCACCATTGGTGGCGGAAGACAGCGGGCTCGCGACATAGGCGACCAGATTGGCGATCTCGTCAGGCTCGATCATCCGCTGCAGCAGCGAGGATGGCCGACCCTTGGCGAAGAATTCGGCTTCGATCTGTTCGGGACGCGCGTCGGGATCGCTGGCGACGCTTTTCAGAAAGTCGATGATACCTTCGGAGCGCGTCGGGCCGGGCAGCACCGAATTCACCGTCACCTTCGTGCCTTTGGTCAGTTCCGCAAGACCGCGCGAAACGGCAAGCTGGGCGGTCTTGGTCATACCGTAATGAATCATCTCACCCGGTGTAACGAGTCCCGATTCACTGGAGATAAAGATGATCCGGCCCGAGTTCCGCTCCAGCATGCCCGGCAAATACACCCGGGCCAGCCGGACGCCGCTGAGCACGTTGACCTCGAAGTAGTTGCGCCAGTCCGCGTCAGTGATCGCCGCGAAGTCCTTTATCTCATAGATCCCGAGATTGTTGACAAGGATGTCCACTCTCGGCGTCGCACGCACGAGTGTAGCGGCGCCCTCCTCGGTCGAGGCGTCAGCTACTACGCCGCTGATCCCCGCGCCGCCCGAGGCGCGGATGCTATCGACCGCCTGGTCGAGCTTTGCCTTGTTGCGGCCGGTGATGATCACCTTGGCGCCTTCAACGGCAAGCTTGCGAGCGATCTCGAGGCCGATGCCCGCCGTCGAGCCGGTGACGAGGGCGGTTTTGTCATTCAGGTGCAGATCCATGATGGTTTTTCGCCTCCTATTGTCCGGTACGAAGATGGCTTGAATTCGAGTGCTCTCCGTGCCGTTGGGTGTAAGGATGGAGTGTTGCTCTGCTATGAACTAGACTGCCAGAAGGACCAGCATCTGTGAGTTGAATTCATCATGGCTCGCGAAGTTAATCGCTCGGGAGAGATGGAGGTGTTCGCCCGGGCGGTCGAACTGGGCGGCTTTTCGCCGGCCGCGCGCGCTCTGCGCATGACGCCGTCGGCGGTCAGCAAGCTCGTGGCGCGGCTGGAGAGGCGGCTGGGCGCGCGGCTGGTCAATCGCTCGACCCGCAAGTTATTGCTCACTGCCGAGGGCGGGGCCTTTCTCGAACGAGCGCAACGCGTCCTGGCCGACTTGGACGAGGCCGAACGGGCGGTTGCTACCGGAGCTGTCCCGCGCGGGCTGGTGCGGGTCAATTGCAACGTTCCATTCGGACTGCACCGCCTGCTGGCGCTGATACCGCGGTTCACGGCAGCCCATCCTGAAGTCAAATTGGACATCGTGCTTACCGACCAGGTCGTCGACCTGATGGACGCGCGGGCCGACATTGCAATTCGGGTCGGCCCGATCCGCCCCTCCCAGTTGATGGCCCGCAAGCTCGGACAGAGTCGAATGGCCGTGGTTGCCGCCCCCGCCTACCTGGCCCGCCGGGGCGTGCCGCAAACGCCGTACGATTTGGACGCCCACAATTGCATCGCCTTCAACTTTGCGCGCTATGTCGACGAATGGTCTTTCATTGTTGATGGGGCCCACGTGTCTCTGCCGGCTCACGGCGATGTTGTCGCGGGCGATGGCGAGACTTCCCGCCGCCTCGCTCTGGCCGGCCAGGGCGTCACGCGGCTCACTTTGTTCCACATCAGACCTGACATCGACGCCGGACGGCTTGTTCCGGTGTTGGAGGCCTACAATCCCGGCGATGTCGAGGAGGTCAACGTCGTTTATGTGGGCCACGGCGGCCGACTACCGGCTCGGGTGCGGGCCTTCATCGATTTCTTGGTCCACGAAGTCGATCTTGATGATCCGCCGGAGCGGCTGGACACCATCTAACGTCCGCGCCCGGGTGATCTTCAAACGACCGCTTCTTGTAGCAAGCGGGGCAGATCGAACCGCCGCTTTGGGCGCGAACTGGCCGGTAGCGGACCGGCGGCTTTGTGAGGCCGGACGGCGATAAATTGTGATGATGGCGCTACGCCGGTCCGGTCACTCGCCAAATACGGCCCGGCCAGCGGCGACCTGCGTGCGTTTGTCGGGCAGGGCGATCAACATGCCGATTTCGCGTTTGCCTGCGGTGTCCCCGCAGGCCCGGTTGACTTTGTGAGTACCATCAAGCTGCGCAAGGCCGGCTTTAACGCGGCGATCGACACAAGCGATGCGTCCTGCGCCGCGCTTCAGTCGTTCATCGATCGAAAGCTGCTGCCGCCCGCGCGGTCGTAACGACAAGCGGGGGGAAGGGGACGCTCCGCTCCGGTCGGGATCGAACGCGCTGCGCCATATCCGATCATCCGCGGCCCGTGACGATCCACCCCCCGACCCCTGGTGTCAGCGCGGCCCAAAATCGCTAAGGGAGGACGGTTGGAACCACCACCGGAGCCACCCATGGCCTTCAAATGCACCATCCCGGCCGTCCCCACCATGCAGCGCGACGATGCCGACGTCCGCATCACCCGCTGGGATTTCCCCCCCGGCGCGGTAACCGGCCAGCACACCCATGGCTGGCCCTATGTCGTCGTCATGCTGACCGACGCGGTCATGCGCGTGGATGACGGCACCAATGTCACCGAGACGCGACGCGCCGCCGGCGACGCCTATCACCGCCCCGCCGGCGTGGAGCACGACGTGATGAACGGCGCCGACGTGCCGATGGCGTTCGTGGAGGTGGAGTTCAAACATCCCGGCGCGCTGGCATTTGGGTGAGAGGAGTAGCGGCGCGGCATCACCGACGTGCCCGGGGCCCCGGGGCTGCGCTTTCTGCCCTGCCGGGCGTCGAGTTTCATTTTTGGCGTGGAACAGGACGCCGCGCGTCTGGCGGAACATATCGGCGCGCAGGCGTAGGAGACGCGAACCATCTGCGCGGTGTAGATGCCGCGGCGTTATACTAGACGCCGAAAAGAACGACTCTTCTCGTCATGGCCGGCGCAGGCCGGCCATGACGGATGGAGCAGTCGATGGGTCAATCTTTTCGACGGCTGGTATTACGTGTCGGAAAGCGGAATGGCTGCTTTCGAGCGCGCAACGCAGATAAGCTGACACTTTCCCCGTCGGTTGCTTTGGCAGCACCCGACCCAAGTTGGGCCTAGAACGCTCCTTCAAAAGCCGAATCCAAATCTATTGTCGGATAGACAGATCTCGATTCTTAGAAATTACCACCGCCACGAAATCCATCACCGTGCGAACCTCAGGCAGACCGTGTGAAAACTCGTCGCCGCATCGGGTCTCGGCAACTTTGATTCGTCCCCGGCCGGTGGGTCGCAACAATGATTCCCTACATGGTTCCTGGACGCATCGATATGACGCCGACCCAACTTGCGGCCGAGTTTTCCCACGGTCTGCAGGTGTTCTGCACAGGTCGCGATGAACCATTAACCAGATGTCACGCGCCAAGGATGGAACATCCTCATAGGTTATGACGAGGTCGCGGTCTCGGTCCCCGAGAAAGCCGGGTAAGCCGACCACACCCGCGCCGGCCCGCATTGCAATCACATTAATGGCGATCGCGCGCATCGGCGATGTCTTTGGATGGGATGTCTGCCCTGATCGACTGGCTATCAACCGATCGACATCTTGATGGGATCAACTTATTGGCTCGAGGAGAAGGCGGATGGCCACCGCCGAGCTTGTTCAAGGCGATGCTGGGCCGAGTCCGGCCATGACGGTTGAGGCAGGCCCGGGCCATCAGCCCCCGCGTCGCAGCAGTGGCAAGACTTCGTTGCCTACCAACTCGACGCACTCCTCGAACTGCGCGAAGCGCGTGCGGAAATCGAACACGAAGTGCTCGACGCCAAGCCCGTGGAATTCGTGGACGTGCTCCACGATAACATCGGCGGGACCGGCGATCGCCGCCCCGTCGAGGTCCTCGTACGAGCGGAATGCACCGGACGGTGGCGGGATGAACTGCTTCATCGCCGCGCAAAGTTCGGGGATGTTGAACGAGCGCGCGGCCTCCTCGACCGTACGGCCGGGACTCATGTAGGGGATCGCGGCAACGATCGGACGATCGCGTCCGGCCTCGGCGGACAGGCGCTGGATGCGCGCGATCCGCTCTTGGATGTCGCGACGCGGAATGCGCGAGACGATCCAGCCGTCGCAGAATTCGGCGGCGCGCCGTGCTGCCGCCTTGCTGGCGCCACCGATCCAGATCGGAATGCCGGCGACAGCGTCAGGAACTGGCCGGATAGCGACGCCATTGAAGCGATAGAATTCGCCGGCAAAATCGATCTTTTCGCCGCGCCACAGCCGTCGGATCACATCGATCTGCTCGGGCACCACCTTCTTGCGGTCCAGTCCGCCCATGCCGATGGAGCTGAAATCGATGTCGTGGCCGCCGATGCCCCATCCGGCGATGACGCGCCCAGGACCGGTGAATTGCAGCAGCGAGCCGAGCAGCAGGGCAGTGTAGATCGGATGGCGATGCGGGATCAGCGTCGCCGTTCCCAGCACCAGCTTCTTCGTCACCGAAGCCAGCGCCGACAGCACAACGAACGGTTCGATGTGCGTCACATCCGGATTGTCGTAGGGGCGAGGCTCGTAGACCAGATGGTCGCGTACCCAGACCGCGTCGAAGCCCAGTTCCTCGATGCGCCGCGTCGAACGCAGCAGCAATTCGGCACTGGCATGCGGGCCGAAATGCGGCAGGACAACGCCATAACTCCTGGTGTCGCGTGCGATCACTGCCATTCCTCCTACCGCGACTTCACAATGCGGTTCCACCTGTCGACAAGGTCGGCGAAGCTGGCGAACACCGTCTGCCACTTGGCGATGGAAAGCGCCGCGAGATCGCCGGTGGGAACCTTCTTCGCCAGGCCGGGATAATCCTTCAGCACTTCGTCGACGCTGCGGCTCACCGGACCGTACGGGAAGTAAAGCAGCGCCAGTTGGAACAGCGGGTCGAGGGCGTAGTTGATGTACAACTGCGCCTCGCGCGGGTATTTTGTTCCCTTCACGATATCGATCGTTGAGGTGTGCAGGAAACCGCCTTCCCTCGGATAGACGAAGCGACCGGGGAAACCGGAATCGATCAGGTTCCACGAACGGCCGTTGTTCCACGGCGCGGCCCAGACATCGCCCGACATCATCTTGGTCCGGATGTCGTTAGACGATGAATAATAGGATTGCACCTGCAACTGTGCGATCTTCTTAAGGCCGGGTTCGAGATTGGACTCGCTGCCGCCGGAAATCTGCGCGGTCTTGAGCACGAAATCTACGCCGCCGGGACCGGTAATGTCGGCAATCGCCACCTTGCCGGCAAGCTTGGGGTTCCACAGATCGGACCACGATGTCGGCTCGGCGATGCCGTTCTCGCTGAACGCCTTCTGGTTATACAGGAGCCCCCACGACCAGAACAGGAACGCAGGTCCGTAGCCGTCGGGCTGTTTCGCATTGTCGTACAGGAACGCGAGGTTGGTGACGATGGACGGGTCGATCTTGGCCAGCGTTCCGGCGGCAATCGCCTCGGGCTGCGTCTTGTCGTCGAGCCCGGCCAGATCGCACGGCACCGGCCGGCCGCGGCTGGCAATCAGCTTCTGTACCAGGTCGGGTGGATTGGCGGCCATGCGGATGATCTGGATGCCGGTCTCGGCGGTGAAACGCGCGCCGAGATAGCGGTTCTCGAACTGTTCGAAGTCGCCGCCGTTCGTGGTGATGCGTAGCGTGACCGGTTCTGCCCGTGCGCGCGCAGCGGCGGCGATGCTTCCCGCGGCAACCAGGCCCGCGAAGCTGCGGCGCGTGAGACCAGATTGCGACATCATCGTGCTCCTCCCGCGACGCGGCGCATCGCTAGCCTGGTGGATGCCCGCGCAGGAAGTGCTCGAGGCCAAACACGTGCTCCAGCGCAAGCACCAGAGCCACGGAGGCCAGAATGACAAGCGTCGATATCGCCATGATATCGGGCTTGAGGCTGTATTCAAGCGACTCCAGCACTTGCAATGGAAACGTGGTTGAGTGTTCTCCGCCGCCCATGAACAGCGCGACCGGCACGTCGTCGAACGAGGCCAGGAACGCCAGGAACGCGCCCGACACCAGGCCGGGGCGGATCGCCGGCAGCGCCACTTCGAACAAGGCGCGCCACGGTGAGGCGCCGAGCGACACTGCCGCCTCCTCGATCTGCGCCTCGACATGCGCGTGGCCGACGAGCGTGCCGCGAACGACGAACGGCATCGCGATGACGCAGTGGCCGAACATGAGGCCCCAGAACGTGCCGACGATTTCCAGGCCGGAGAAGTCCCATGACAGTTGTGCGGCCTGGTACAGCGCGATGCCGATGGCGAGGTGCGGCACCGAGAGCGGCGCTGCCGAGACGGCGCGCAGCAATCTGGGGGCCGGTCCCCGGCCGCGCGCGATCGCCAACGCGATCCACACGCCGAGGATCGTGCAGATCACCGTGGTGGCTGTCGCAGCCTCCAGACTGACCCAGAGCGAATTCAGCAGCTCCGGCGAAATCTGCCGATACCAGCGCAGCGTCAGTTCGCGCGGCGGGAACGCCAGCAATGCGGCGCTGCCAACCGAGGAGATGATGACGAAGATCAGCGGCGCCATCAGGAACAGGTAGATGCCCAGGATGAGTAGGCGGAACAGCGCCTTCATCGGCTAAGCATCTTCTCGCTCGAGCCAATTCGACGCCAGCGTGGACAACCCCAGCGCCACCATGAACAGCACGATGACGAGCGCCGAACCGAAGGCGTAGCGCAGCACGCTCTGGATTTGCTGCGCGATGAACGTCGCCATCACAAGCACGCGCCCGCCGCCGAGTATCGTCGGCGTGGTATAGGAACTGACCGCGATCGAGAACACCAGCGCACAGCCGGCAGCGAGGCCGCGTAGGCTGAGCGGGAACACCACCTCCCAGAACGAGCGCCAGCGCGTGGCGCCGAGCATTCGTGCCGCCTCCTCGAGCTCCGGACGGATCGACTGAATCACCGTCATCAGCATCAGCGTCATGAACGGCAGCAGCGCATGCACCAGCGCAATGATCACGCCGGCGAGGTTGTTCATCAGCGTCAGCGGATGGCTGATCAGACCGCATGACAGCAGAATGAAGTTCACCGCGCCATGATCGCCGAGGATGGGGATCCAACCGATGTTGCGGATCACGCTGCTGACCATCAACGGCGTGACCATCAGGAACATCAGAGTGCCGCGCCAGCGCGACGGTGTGTGCACCAGGAAATAGGCCAGCGGATACGCAAGGAACGCGCAAATGATAGTGACGGCGAGGCCGAGCAATATGGTGTCGCCAAGCACGCGCAGATAGAGCGGATCGGTGACGATGGTGGCGTAATTGCCGAGCGTGATCGGGCCCTTGATCTGGCCGTAGGCGCCGTCGTGCTGGACACTGTAACAGGCGAGCAGCAGCAACGGAACCACGAAACCAGCCACTAGCAGCAGGATGCCCGGCAACGCCGGACGGTTCCAGTGAACCCCCACCGGTTCGCGCGGCATCGGTTCGGCTCAGTCCACTCCCTTGCCGGTGGGCGACACTGCGACACGTTGCGCGATCTGCTTGTGTCCCTCGAACGCAACCGACAGCTCATAGAACGGCAGCAGGTCACGCAGGCGGCGCAGCAGAAACGCATAATACACCATCATCGTGCGGCCTAACCGCAGCAGTGCCGCGCCATCGAGATCGGCCGCGAGTCTGGCCGCCTCCTCGTGCATGTCGGCGGTGTCGCGCATCGCGTAGCGCGTACGCAGCGCGTTGACGGGGCGGCGGAACTGCTCGGCCGCGACCGTGCTGAGCCACGCCTCGGCCGGATATTTCTGCGCGAGGTCGGCCAGGAACGCGACGCCGTCGCGCACCGTGCTCGCTTGCTGATAGGAAAAGACCGTCGTCGTGAAGGACTGGCCCATCGCGCCAAGAAGCTGCGAGACGCGGCGAACGTCCTCGGCCTCACCTCGATGCAGCGCTGCGGTGGCGGTCTCGATCCGGGCAATGAATTCGTCGAGCCGCGCCGGTGTGGTTGCCATGTCACGCATCCTTCCGGCGCAGTTCGATGCGAATGCCCGGTTCCTTCCAGGAGCGGCGGGCGATCTCCTGGATGCGCGGCAGGTTGGTGGCAATGCGGCCGAACACGTTGCCGGGGCTGATGACGCGCAACGCGCCGTAGTAGATGCAGATCGCCGGTCCCTGGACGAAATAGCCGAGGTCGCCGGGTTCGTTGTCGTAGAGCTGATGCTCGCGCTCCCACATCAGGCCGAATGTCGGGAATGACACTTCCTCGCCCGAGAAATTCGCATGGTTGATGGTCTCGCTGAGCGGCAGCGCATTCCACACCGCGGCGCTGGTCTTAGGCGCGAGGTCGTCGAACAGGTTCGCGACTGCCTCGAGGCCGCCCAGCGTGACGATGATTTGGCGCGACGGCATTGCTTCAGCTCCTCTTATTCATGACGTGGGAATCACACGACAGGCCTCGGGGGAACAGGCGACGATCACCGTTTCGCCTTGCCGCGGCACATCGCCGCCGTGGTCCTGGTTCGCTTCGCCGGCTTGTTGCATGACGCGCAGGCTGGTCGCGGCGTCGATGCGGACGGACAGCATGGTGCGCGAGCCGAGATAGCTTGCCGTCTCGACGACGCCCTGAACCCGGTTGGCATATCGTTCGGATCTGCGATCATCGGGCCGAAAGATGTGCAGGCTTTCCGGTCGCAGTGTCGCCATCGCCGTCATGCCGGCGGATATACCGCCTTCCGCTATGGCGTTGAAAGCGACACCGGTGTCCGTTACAAGCCGCGTGTTCCGTGTGTCCAGCGGCTCCAATCGCCCCGCGATAATGTTGGTCTCACCAATGAATTGCGCGACGAACAACGTACGCGGCGCGCGATAGATGTCGGCGGGCGAGCCGATCTGCTCGACGCGGCCGTGGTTCATCACCACGAGGCGGTCGGACATGGTGAGCGCCTCTTCCTGATCGTGCGTGACGAAGATCGTCGTGATGCGCAAGGTCTGCTGCAACTGACGGATTTCCGCGCGCAGGTCCTGGCGCAGCTTCGCATCGAGATTGCTGAGCGGTTCGTCCAGCAGCAGCACCGACGGGTGGATCACGACGGCGCGTGCCAGCGCCACGCGCTGCTGCTGTCCGCCGCTCATCTGGCGGGGATAGCGATCCGTGAAATCGCGCAGGCGCACGAGGTCGAGCGCCTGTTCGACACGGCGGCGCCGCTCGGGGCGCGGCACGCGGCGCATCCGCAGGCCAAAGGCGACGTTGTCGGCGGCGGTTAGATGCGGGAACAGCGCGTAGTTCTGGAATAGCATGCCGACGTCGCGCTTGTTCGGCGGCACGTCGGTCACGTCGGCGTTTTTCAGCAGCACCGTCCCGTGGTCCGGCTGCACGAATCCTGCGACGATGCGGAGCGTGGTGGTCTTGCCGCAACCCGACGGCCCGAGCAGAGACACGAGTTCGCCGGGTGCGACGGTGAGGGACACGCGCTCGACCGCAGCGGCTTCGCCGTAGCGCTTGGCGATGTCGCGCAGCTCGACATCCGCGACCTGCGTATCAGGCTGCCGCAACGTGTCGGCCATCCTTCGGGTTCATGCGATCCGCGGGAAGCGGACAGTTTGGCGGGCAGTTCTCAAGGCGAACACCCTAGCAGCCATTGTAGCTGAGGTCACCACTGGCAGTGCGTTGGTTGCCGTGGTGTTCGGGCTCACGCACTGTGCACTGGGTGGCATCGCGCTCGATACCCGCTGCGGGGTCGCGAGCGAACCGCCTGGTGCGATCCGTCTCAATTCTTCGTCGGCGACCAGGCGCCATTTGGCATCTTTTATCCCAAATCAGTCTAAGCGCCCGCCTGGTGCGCCGCGACAAGACAGTATCTCGCGACAGGACAGTATCTACGGTGGGCGGCCATCCTGCTTGCGTAAGGGGGAGGGCCGGAATGATGCTTCAGATGGTTCGATTGGCGGCGGCCATGGTTGGTACCATGCTGACCACTTAAGCGGCGCGTGCCGGCCAGGATGGACTGGTGCCCGATACCGAGGTCCATGGCCCAGTGCTGCAATTCGACTGGCCGGATATCCAGGTTGGGGTCGGCACATATGAGGAAGGCCCAACCGGCCTAACATCATTCGCTTCATGCACCGCGCCGGCGCCGTCGTTGATTCGCGCGGCGGCGCGCCTGGGACTGTCAATACGGATTCATTGCGCCTGGGCTACGATGCACCAAAGATGGACGCGATTGTATTCTCTGGCGGCTCTGCCTGCGGCGAAGAAGCCATCATTGCCACGATGACCGGCCTCAAGGACGAGGGACTCAGAACTGGCGCGTGGGATAACATCGCTCATGCGGCTGGTGCCATCATCTATGATTTCGGCGGCCAGCGGCTGAACGAGATCTACCCGGACAAAAGACTGGCGCAGGCGGCGCTTCATGCGCTGCGGCAAGGGGTCTTCCCGCTCGGCGCGAGGGCGCCGGCCGCATGGCGATGCGGGGCGGATATTTCGGCTGCCTCGCCCACTCCGGCCAGGGTGCGGCGTTCCGCGAGATCAACGGCGTGAAGATCGCTGCATTCGTGGTGGTCAACGCATCCGGGTCGGTGATCGACCGGCTGGGCAACATCGTCTCCTGCCACCCTGCTGCGTCCTGGGGCGGCCTGCCCAAGATCGCCGATCTCATGACGCATCTTCCGCTCAGCCGCCGCCCGGACTGGCTGCCGACACCGGCGGGTGACGCACCGACGCAGCGAAACACGACGGTGAGCCTGATCGTCACCAATGAGAAGCTCGGCTACGCCGGGCTGCAGCGGCTGGCGATCCGGACGCACGGTGCGAGCGGCAGATCAAGCTGCAGTCTGGCCAGATGACGCGACGGCCGAGGCCGTCCCGGGATGCCTCGCCCGTCCCGACCACCCCAGAGATCCTGATACTCTCCTAGCCCAAGACGTCTTCAAGGCTGCTGGCGTCAAGGACTCGCAAGCCCCATTCTTCCAGCGCGACGGTGTCGCCGGTGGCGATGCGGTCTTTCGCCCAATCAGGCAGCGCACCGAACCGGCGCTCAAGCAGACGCACCAGAAACGCCGCCTCGCCCTCGTGACGGCCTTCCTGACGGCCTTCCTGACGGCCCTCCTGACGTCCCTCTTGCAACCACTGCTGCTTCCAGGTTTCGGCCCGCGTCGCCAGCATATCCCGTACCTCCAACAACTCCTTCGGCACCGCAACGCCTGGGGCGAGCGGCCCCATCAGGCTGCCCAGCATTTCGGCAAAGATAGCCCGCAGCCCCTCGAACCCCGGATGGCGCACGAACCATGCCACCAGCGCGTCGGCCAAGCCAACAATCTGCTCGGGATCAGGAAAGCCCTCCAACCGAAACAGCAGCGCCGGCAGTGTTTCCCGCCCCGCCAGGTCCTCGTCGTCGAAGGCGCCCTCATCGACCATATGGTAGCGCATGTGCGGCTGCCAGCGCCACAG
>DASRQX010000311.1:0-2195 GCA_035696165.1 Acetobacteraceae bacterium
CTTCGGTGCTGCCCCCCGTCATGCCGGCGCCGGCTGGCATCCACGACTTGCTTTTGTTGCGGCAAAGAAAGTCGTGGCGGCCTTCGCCGGCATGACGGGGGTAGCAGTCCGTGCGTCAATGTTTAGGGCGGTTGGTATTACGCGATTGATCGTCGCCGCGCGACGCTGACCAACAGCCCCGGAACGATCAGCAGCACCACCAGCAACGCCACCGCCAGCGCCGATGCCGTCGGCCAGTCGCGGTTGGCGAAGAACTCCTCCCACAGCACCCGCCCGACCAGTTGCGCCTGCGGGCCGCCGAGCAGCTCCGGAATGACGTATTCGCCCACTGCCGGAATGAACACCAGCAGCACGCCCGCCCATACGCCGGGCAGCGACAACGGCAACGTAACGCGCCAGAACGCGACCAACGGAGACGCCCCAAGATCCGCTGCTGCCTCCAGCAGCACCGGATCGAGCCGGGTCAGCCGCGCATACAGCGGCAGCACCATGAACGGCAGGTAGGTGTAGACGATCCCCAGGTACATCGCGGTGTCGGTGTAGAGCAGCCGATGCGCCCCCAGCCCGAGCGCGAGCAACATCGCATTGATCCAGCCGTCATCCTGCAACAACCCGATCCAGGCGTTGATCCGCATCAGGAACCCGGTCCAGAACGGCAGCATCGCCGCCAGCAGCAGGGCGTTGCGATACCGTTCCGGTGTCCGCGCAATCGCCACCGCCATCGGGTACCCCGCCAGCAGGCACACCAGCGTCGAGATCCCCGCAACCTTCACGCTCAGCAGCAGCGCGTGCAGATACAGCGGATCGCCCAGGATCAGCGCGTAGCTGTCCGGGCTGATCGCAACCCGCGGCAGCCATCCCCCACTCCATTGCAACAACGCACCGTACGGCGGCACGCCATCGACCGGCGCTGCCAGCGAGATCTTCAGCACGATCGCCGCCGGCGCGAGCAGGAACAGCCCGAGCCACGCCCAGGGCAGCGCCAGCACCAGGGCGCGGGATGACAATCGCGGGATGGATCAGCCCCGCAGGAACGCGTTCATCTCAGGTGTCGCGAGCGACGTGTCGATATAGCCGAACGTTCCGTGCTCGCGCACCTCCTGCGCCGCGGCGTGCAGCCCGGTCATCGCCGCGCGATACAGCGACGTCGCCAGGCTGATCCGCTTCACGCCCGCATCGGCCAGGGCCGCGACGGTGAACGATTTTCCCTTGATGCCGACCATGAAGTTGAACGGCTTCGCCAGTGCCGCGCACACCGCGCGCACCGCGGCAAGGTCCGGCAGTCCCGGCGCCATCAGCGCGTCTACGCCGGCGGCCTCATACGCCTTCAGCCGCTTGATCGTGTCGTCCAGCTCCAGCCGCCCACGCAGGAAATTCTCTGTGCGCCCGGTCAGCGTGAAGGGGAACGGCAGCGCCCGCGCCGCTGCCACCGCCGCGGCAATCCGCTCGGTCGCGTAGCCCAGGTCGAAGATCGGCGCATCCGGATTGCCGGTGGCGTCCTCGATCGAGCAGCCGACCAGTCCCGAAGCCGCGGCCAGCCTGATTGTTTCGGCAACGACCTCGGGGGTGTCGCCGAAGCCTTTCTCCAGATCGGCAGAGACCGGCAGGTCGGTGGCGTCACAGATGATTTGCGCCTGCGCCATTGCCTCATCGCGCGTTACCTTGCCGTCGCGCCTTCCCAGCGTGCCGGCCGAGGCGCCGGACGAGGTCGCCAGCGCCGCGAACCCCAGCCCCGCCATCATGCGCGCCGAGCCGCCATCCCACACATTGGCGATGACGAAGGCGCCGGGGGCGTGGTGCAGCGCGCGGAATTTTTGCCCCTTGTCTTCCTGGGTCGCGGTCATGCTGGTCCTCCTGCGTTGATTGTTTGGGGTGGACCATAGGGTCAGCACGGCACCCCCATTTGGGCCGATCGTGCCGTGCCCGGCTAGACCAGTTCAGCCGGGCTGTGTCACGCCTGGTCGAGAAACGCCTTCGCCGCGTCGGGGTCGATCAGGGCGTGGACCTGGAAATGTGCGGGGATGATGTCGGCCCATTCATTCAGCCTTTGATGCAGCCGCTCGTTGGATGGGACATCGAACAACACGACCGCCCCGCGGCCGACCTTCGCATGGACCGAGCGGGCCTCGCCCGATGCGAGAAGAGGGGCGATCCAGTCCCAGTAGCGCTTGCGCTGGTCGGTGACAGAGGAGGGT
>DASRQX010000312.1:0-23205 GCA_035696165.1 Acetobacteraceae bacterium
ATCGACGGCTGGGTCAGCAACCGTGCCAATGAGTTCGTCGATTGCGTCCGGGGATCGAACCTGCCCGATGCCACGAAGAAGCAGCTTTACACGATCAACCGGCGCCAGTTGTGGTTCAGCCGAGAGGCGATCGCTGACATTGATCCGGGCGCCCGCGCTCTCGCCAGATCGATCATGCGGCACTGCATGGGCCACCATCGCCATCCCGATCTATCGCGCATCTCGCCGCGCCCGGATGTGCGCGTGGCGACGCTCGAGAAGCCGGAGACTGCCGAATTCGCCGACCTGTGGGCCACGCTGCGCCGACCGAACCGTGGCACGGTCGCCATTCCCCTGCACGGCAATCCGCAATTCGACCGTCGCGGTGGCGAACTCTGCCCCGTGGTACAGCTTTGCACCGACGACGCCGACCGGGTTTCGATCCGGCTGGTGCAGGATATGGCCAAGCCGTTTGCCGCACACCGCGAGGCCTATGAGCCAAAGGTCGAGCGGCTGGGTTTGGATTTTGGCCTCGCCACGCTGATTGCCACCGGCGAAGGCACGCTGTTCGGCGCTGGGCCGATCAACGATCTGAAGCGTATCGATAAGCAGATCGTCGGCATTGCCCGCCACCGTGCCCGGTCAGACGGCAAGGCGCGGGACAGCCAGCGCTACCGCACGCTGGTGACCCGTGTTCGCGGCATGCTGAAGACCCGCAGCAACGCCGCGCTCAACCGGATCGTTAAACTCCATGCACCGGCCGAGCTGGCTGTCGAGCGGCTGGACTTCCGGCTAGCCGGCTTGTCCCGCCGGATGAACCGGCTCGTGACCAACTGTGGCCGGGCCGTATTCCGCGCCAAACTGGCCGACCTCGAAGACAAATTCGGAATCACCGCGACCGAGGAAAACGCCGCTTACACGAGCCAGGAATGCTCTCTGTGCCATTACGTGGATCCAGCCAATCGCCCGTCACAGTCCAAGTTCGCCCGCCGCTGGTGCGGCAGTGTGAAGCACGCCCGTGTGGACGCCGCACGTGTCATAGCCCAGAGACGTTCTCTGGGATCGGACCGCACGTGGCTCAACAAGGCGATCATCCTTGGCGTGTTGGTGGATCAGCACGCCAAGAGATTTCCACGGCCGCTGGGAACGGCCGTCGACCCGAGGCTGGACAATCCCTACTTTGCCAAGTGGGCAAAAGATTGTGCAGCGAAGGCGAGGATGCTGCAAGCACAAGGGCTAGTCCGTTGTTCGTAACAGCAATGAATCCGATCAAGCAATGACACTTGTTCATCGAGCGACGAGAGTGGCAGCCGCCGACTGCCACGCCCACATCTTCGGCACCGGTCATCCGTTCGCGGCGGACCTGGTCTACACGCCGCACCCGACCCAGTGCGGCACCGCCGCACAATTTCGTGCGGTGCTGAATGCGCACGGCTTCACGCACGCATTGCTGGTGGCCGCACAGCCCTACATGTATGACAACACATGCCTGCTGCAGGCGATCGCCGACAGCGGCGGGCAATTCAAGGGCATCGCCCTGGTGCGTGCCGATGCCTCGGCGCACGAGCTGCGCGACCTTGCCGAGCGCGGGATTATCGGCCTGCGTTTCAATCTTTCGAGCTTCGGAATGCGCGAGTTCACCGAACCTGGCGCCGATCGCTTGTTGGCGCAGGCACGCGAGCTGGGATGGTTCCTGCAAATTCATTACGAGCACGACGAGCTGGTCGCAGCGATGCCCTGTGTCCGACGCGCCGGACTGCGGATCATGATCGACCATTTCGGCCGTCCCGACCCCGCGCGCGGGCTGGATCAGCCGGGTTTCGCCGCATTGCTGGAACTTGGGCGCAGCGGGGAGAACGTGGTGAAGCTGTCTGGGCCATTCCGCAGTTCTCGCGAGGGCTACCCGTATCGGGACGTAGATCCCTACGTCTCGGCCTGCCTGGCGGCGTTCACCCCTGCACGCTGCGTGTGGGGATCCGACTGGCCCTTTGTCCGCGTGGACGAGCGCATCGACTACGGACCGCCATTATCGTGCCTGGAGCGCTGGCTGCCGGACGAGGCGGATCGCCGCCGAGTGTTGTGGGACACACCGTCTCGGCTATTCGGGTTCACCTGAAGAGACCGTCCAAAAGCTGGGGGCTGGTAGGGATCCGGCATGACGGATCTGCAGAACGGCATGGGGTGGCGGGTCATGGTCGAGTTGACCGGCGCGGATGGGGTCGTCCTCGTGTACGGGGTCAGTGCCGGCGGCAGCGCGATGGCGTTTTCACCCGCCCCGGTCGGGCCGACGACGGGCGGGGGCAAGCAGACGCTGGTGGGGTTGCAGCGCCATCTGAGAAGGCAGAGCGTCGGCCGATCAGATCATTGGGTGATCGTCGCCCCCGCCACCTCCCGCTGCAAGTCAGTGCCATGGCGTAGTTCCGTAACCACTTGAGGACACCGCAAGCACGCTGCCCGGCCTTCTTGGCGGAACCAGCGACAGCTTGGCCGGATCGCGCAGCGCGGCAATCCGCTTACGACCGGATCGAGCATGGTTGTGACGCGCGCGGCAAGTTTGCATTTGGACCCGTCGAAATGCACGCATCCGCCACCCATGCAAGGGGCCGCAACGCGCAACACCTCGGCCGGCCGCGCTGGTTGGGTAGCAGCCACAATATCAGGCGTGATTGGTTGCGCCTCCGTCAGATATCCGACGCGCATCCCAGCCTGCGGGGTGTCGATAAAAACACCAAAGACCTTCGCATTCGCAGTGTCGGGTTGCGCACTCGGGCACAGGATCGGCTTCTCCGGCACGGAACAATCCATCGCTTCCTCCTGGGGCATTGCGACAGTACCGGCGGCAGCGATACGTGCCGCCGCCGGCCGGTCGCGCGTCGGTCGTGTACGGCTACTTGGCGACTTACTGGGCGACTCGGATGCCGCCCGCAATGATCGGCGGATGAGTGACCACGACGACACAGCCGCAGCCGCCGGCTGTCTCCGACGCGATCTCCTTGAGCTGTTCCGGGGTCAGCGCAATCGGCTCCGGCAGGCCGTCGACGTCGTCCCGTCGCTTTGTCCTTTTCATGTCGATCTCCGTTGTGGTGGCGATGACGGATTCACCGCCACGAATCACGTTACGGCTTCGGCTATGTCGACCACTGTGGCATAGGTCACTCTCGACATCGCACATCGTTGTGATCTGGAATCTGGCTGCGCCATCTCGTGCCGCCGGCCGTTCACGACGGTGATCCGGCGTGAAGCGGAGGCGATCGTCTCCGGTCGGTGTGCAATGATGACGCACGGCAGGCCGAGCCCGCGGATCGCCGCGTTCACCCTTGCCTCGATGTCGGTGTCAAGATGCGAGGTACCCGCGTCCATGAACAGCAACCTCGGCCGGCGATACAGTGCGCGGGCGAGTAGAGAACAGAGCGGCAGTTGTCAGAGACTGTGTTGGATTGGCCGCCGCCTTCGGTTCGGTTATGGCTAACACCAACCGCCCTAAAGATTGACTCTTGCCCCGCTTGGAGTATCGGGCCTTTTCAACGAGTTGGGCCGTGTACCGAGAGTCAATCTTTAGGGCGGTTGGTATAACTCCCCCTGCGGCAAACGTCCGCCTTGACAGGGTCCCGGCCAAGTCGGATCACGAAGATGCGTGACCCGCGCAGCCCTCCTCGCTCTCTCCCACGACGAGCTGATCGACGTGATACTGGCCCAGCGCGCGCGGATCGAGGCGCACGCCCAGAAGATCAGCAGCTTAATTGCGCGCGTCACCGAACTGGAAGCCAAGCTCGTCGCCCCGCGCAAGTCGTCGGACAACTCCAGCCGGCCGCCCTCGCGGGACCAGAAGCCGAACCTGCCCGATCCGGGCAAGAAAAAGCTCCGTCCCGGTCGCCCCGGCGTGACCCATGCGCTGGCCGAACACCCAGCCAGGATCATCGAGGCCACGCTCACCGCCTGCCCGCATTGCGATCACGCCCTCCGCCCGGTCGATCCGCCCGACATCCACGCCTACGACCATATTGACCTACCACCGATCCGTCCGATCACCACCCGTTCAATCGCCATCGCGGCGTCTGCCCTTACTGCCGTAAGGACGTGACAGCCAAGGCGCCGGAGGGGTTCGAACCTGGTTCGCCGTTGGGCCCCAGTATCGAGGCGTTAATCCTGCATCTGCACATCACCCAGGCAATCAGCTTCGAGCGCCTCGCCCGCGTGATGGCGGAGGTGTTCGGCCTGACGATCAGCGAGGACGCGATCGCCAACATCCTGGCGCGCGCCCAGCCGCCGCTCGTGGCCGCCGCCGACAAGATCGCCGCCGCGGTGCGCGCCAGCCCCGTCGTGGGCTCGGACGAGACCTCGGCGCGGGTCCGCGGTAAAGCGTGGTGGCAATGGGTGCTGCTGGGTTCGACGGCGATCTGCCATGTCATCGCCGACACGAGAGCGGCCTCGGTCGTGACCACGTTCCTGGCGGGCGCGCGGCCGGAATTGTGGGTCGCCGATCGCGACGGCGCGCAGTTGGGCCATGGCGCGGCGCGGTAGATATGTCTGGCGCATCTTCTGCGCGACGCGAATTACGCTATCGAGGCGGGGGACATGGTGTTCGCGTCGGGCTTTCGCCTGTTGCTGCTGCAGGCCGTGGCGATCGGCAAGCGGCGGGCGACGCTGAAGGATACGACGTTCGCGCAATACCACGCGGACCTGGAACGGCGGTTGGACAAGCTCCTGTCGGGCCCTGAGCCGAAGCAGCAATCAGCGCGCCGCCTGTTCCGTGCCATGCGACGCGACCGCGACGATCTGTCGCGCTTCGTGACGCGCCGTGACGTGCCGTATACTAACAACGCGTGCGAACGGGCGCTGCGGCCTTCGGTGATCTTCCGCGAGGTGACCAACTGCTTCCGCGCTGAATGGGGAGCCCGGGTCTACGCCGCCGCGGCAAGCGTCATCGCGACCGGCCGCTTGCACGGGCTGACTGCGCTCCGGGCGGCGCTGGCGGGTATGGCGATCATGCGGTCGGGGTGACGCCGGCGGGGTGGGGCGCGCAATTACGGTTCAGAAGGTCGGTGTTCGAGACGGCCCGGCGACGAGGCACTCCCATCTTGCAAAATCTCGCACTCCATCCGGCTGACCTTGGACGGACGGCCCATGCCGATCGGCACATCGTCAGGCCATCGCCGGCTTGCCGCGCGTGCTGTTATGGCGCAGATCGAAGCCATGAGGGCGGCATTATCGCCGATGTCCACAATCGATACCCATGCGACAGGTCGGGACAGGAAGATCATGGCCAGATTGAGTGCGCCGAAGACGAGTGCCCCTGCGAACATCATTCAGCTGAAAGTGACGCTGCGCGGCGTGAAGCCGCCGGTGTGGCGCCGGCTGCTGATGCCCGGGACGATGAACCTCGGCGAGCTGCACACGGCAATCCAGGCGGCAATGGGCTGGCATGATTGCCACCTCCACGTCTTCGATATCGGAGGTGAATCGTTCGGCGACCGGCGCAGCGTCGATGACGTTGCCGACGAAAAGCGTCCGACCTTGAACGCCTTGTTGAGATCCAGCGTCGTTAGCTTCGGCTACACATATGACTTCGGCGACAATTGGGAGCACACGATCGCATTCGAAAAAAGTGAGCTCGCCGCCGAGGGGAGATCCTATCCGGCCTGTATCGGCGGAAAGTGCAAATGTCCACCGGAAGATTGCGGCGGTCCCTGGGGATACGGCCAACTGTTGGCTATCCTGGCCGATCCCGACCACCCCGAACATGCAGACCAGATCGATTGGATCGGCGAAGAATTCGAACCGAACGAGTTCGATCTCGAACGTGCTAATACGCTGCTGGCTGCAAGTTTCGCGAAAAACTAGACGGCGCCCGATAGGCTACACAATCGGATAATCTGGAGGTGAGTAATTACTCGGTTCGTCGTCCCGCGTGGCCTGGACGACCTTCACCTTCTGGCCCTCCAACAGCCCAAGCGATGGGTTTGCGACGATCTTGTCGGTCGCCGTCAGCCTGGCGAGGACCTGGATGTCCAACCCAAGATTGTCGCCGACGGTGACGTTCTGAAGGTGGATGACGTCTCCTACTCCGAGCGTTGCGACCTGCATTCCCTCGGCCCGGAACAGCAACGCCTGGGATGGCACGATCAGGAGATTCGGAGCGCCCGGCGCGGTGAGGAAGACATCGACGTACGTTCCAGGAAAAAGCGCCCGCTGACCTTCGTCCGCAACGAGTTCCGTGACGATGCTCCGGGTGGACGCATTGACAGCCCCCACCATGGTGAGGAACTGGGCTTTGATCGGCTTCTCCGTCGCGTTGGACGAGGTGAGCGTCGCCGTAATGTTGGATGACAGCACGGCACCGAGATACTGCGGGACCGCGACGAAGTTGAGCACGTTGCAGCCAATTTTCGCCTCGGTGCGCTGATTGGGCAGAGCCCGGGCGTGAGGTCGCCGGCCGACAACGCTCTTGTAGCGATACATTGCGGGTTCCACCAGGCTGCGTCAATTGTAGCCTGAATGACGCTGCCAACCCATGCGTCCATGCTCTTCGATCTCTGCACTATGTTGATCGCGCTGCGTCGCAGTCGATTCGTTCGGAACTGCCGTCGCCCGTGGTGGAATGATCACCGCCGCTTCCGGATGACGTTCGGCGACAGCGTCGTAGATTGCCTCCCCATCATAGGTGTCGTCCACGGTTATCGATGCAACCTCAGCGTCAATCTGATCAAGTAGCGCCGGCATTTCGGAGACGTCGCCGACATCGTCCGCCGTCAGCTCCAATGCAACGATTTCATGCGTGACGGCGTCAATCCCGAGGTGCAGCTTGCGCCACCGCCGGCGCGACCGAATGCCGTGTTTCTGATCGAGCCACTCTCCCTCGCGGTTAATCTTCAGGCCCGAACTGCCGACAAGAAGATGCAGTGGCTCCGCACGGTCAAGCCGCTTGGGCAGGATTGTCAGGCCATCACCGCGACGGCTTGGGGTCGTATGATCGGGGATGGCGATATCGACCCCGAGCATATCGCCGATCGAACGCAGCAGACCTGCAGTCTGACCTAGCGGCGGTGGAACACCAAACGAAGCGCGAGGCCGGTCTCGATGGCGATCGACGAATAGATCGGCTGGCCGTCCCGCTCTCTGCTCGACGGCGCATGCCATGCCGCCACGGCCTCCTCGGTGAAAAACACCGCAGACTTCCCCGTTGAACCAGCGCGGCATCGTACTTCGGCCAGTTCGTCACCCGGTATCTGGTCTTGGAAAACTTGTGGCGTCGGCCTTCGATGAACTTGTACAGCATGAGTTTTCACACCCAGCAGCGTGGGACGGGCGGCCTATCCTACGGTCTCGGCGCCCGCCCGCCACCGTTCAGACATTACCCGAGGCGCCCAACGGCCGCCCTTGAGGCACGGTCAGGGGCCTCCTACGACCTCCAGTTTATTCATGCACCAAGGCGGATACCACCGACATGGGCCTCTCTCCCATGGATTGACGCAGGGTCGGTCATTTCATATGACTTTTGGCTGTGGCTGCACAAACGTCCCGGCACAGGGTGACCGAGGGGACCCATGGCGACCAACGCAAGACGGGGATTCATCTATGCCCTGTTGTTCACTCTGTTGACGATCAGCATCCTCGACCGCATCAACATGTCCGTCGCCGGCAGTTCGATCGCGAAGGAGATGAATCTCGGCCCGACTGCGCTGGGATATCTCTTCTCTTCATTCCTGTGGATCTACATTGTCTGCCTGTTGCCGTGGGGCATGCTCACCGACTGGCTGGGTACTCGCCGCACGATCGGCAGCGCCATCATATTGTGGTCGATCGCACAGATGTGCAGCGGCCTGGCACCGACACTCACGACCTTGTTTCTCAGCCGGCTTGGCCTGGGGATCGGCGAATCCGCAGTCAACCCTGGCGCAAACAGTGTTATCCGTGAGTGGGCGCCGCACTCCGAACGGGGCCTGGCCTCCGCAATCTGGATCAGTGGCTCGTTGGCCGGCCCGCTGGTCGGCGCGCTGCTGGTCTCGTGGCTGGTGTCGGATTTCGGCTGGCGTTGGTCATTTATCCTCACTGCTTGTATCGGCCTGATCTGGGCGGCGATCTGGTGGTCGGTGTTCCAGCGGCCGGAAGAGGCGGCCTGGCTGAGTCCCGCCGAGCGCACCAAAATCCTCAGTGAGCGTGCGGTCGAACGTACCGGAATCGGACCGTCCGTCGGGTATCGCGGCCTTCTCACCTCACCCACGATGTGGGGCCTGGCCTTCACGCAAGGCTGCATGACCTACACCGCCTATTTCCTCCTGACCTGGCTGCCCGGCTACATGCAGATGTCGCGCGGGTTCAGCGTCATGCGGAGCGGCGTCTACACCGCTCTGCCCTACGGCTTTGCGATCATCTTCTGCGTTGCGTTCAGCTACTTGAGCGATCGCCTGCTCGACAGTGGGACGCAACACAGTGGCGCACGGCGCAATGCGGTGGCGTTCGGCAACCTTGCCACTGCGGCGGTGCTGCTGATCCCGTCTGCCAGCTCGATCAATGTAGTCGTCGTGCTGCTGACCATTGGACTGACCTTCAGCGGCGCCTCCCAGTCGTGGAACTTCGCGCTGACCAACGACCTGCTGCGGGAACAAAACGATGTGGGGCGGGCGTTCGCCTTCCTGACACTGGGCGGCAACAGTTTTGGCATCCTGGCGCCAATCGTGACGGGCTATCTGGTGACCAGCACCGGAAGTTTCACCCTGCCGTTTATCATCTGCGGCATCCTCGCGGTGCTAGGGTCGGTGACGGCCATGGTGGCGACACGCGGCACTATCGGCAGCGAGCGCCCCGCTCCGCTATCGCACGCCGCGGCATCGGCAAGCTGAGGGACGGCGCCATGGAGCTGGATTTTGTCAACCCCGTGCGTCGCCGGCTGGAGGCCGATCAGCTCGCCCTTGGCATGATCGTGCGCCTGGCGCGGTCGGGCGACATAGCCCGCATCGCGCGCACCAGCGGACATGATTTCCTGTTCATCGACATCCAGCACGCGATCTTTACGCTGGAGACCATCAGCCATATCGCGCAGACGGCACTTGGTTGCGGTGTGGCACCCTTGGTGCGCGTACGCAGCCTGCATGATCCCAACGTGCCGGTCATGCTGGATGGCGGCGTGACTGGCATCGTGTTCCCCGACGTGAACACCGCCGAGGACGCGAAATGCGCCGTGCGAGCCTGCAAGTTCGCCCCGATCGGCGCGCGCTCGGTCACCACCGGCTATCCGATGTTCGACTATCGGCCATTGCCGTCGAGCCAGACCATTCCACTGCTCAACGCCAACACGCTCGTGGTGTGCATGATCGAGAGTCTGGAGGGACTGCGTAACATCGATGAGATCGCAGCGGTCGAGGGCGTCGACGTGTTGCATGTCGGCCTGACCGACATGCTGGCGGATATGGGCACGCCGGGCGCGTATGGCGACGCGCAGGCAATGGCTGCGGTGAAGCACATCACCCAATCAGCTCTGGCGCACGGCAAATACGCCGGCGTCGGCGGCGACAATGATCTGGCGCGTCAGACCCAGTTCATCCGCGACGGCGTGCGGTTCATTTCCACCCAGTCGGATGGCGCGTTCCTGATGGCCGCTGCCACGCGCGTGGCCCACAACCTGCGGCACGCCGCGGGAGAAGGGGGGGTGACCTAGCCGACCGTGAAATGCACCAGTGCCTGCCGATCCACCTCAATCCCTAGGCCCGGCCCGCGGGGCACGCGCACGACCCCGCTTTCATGCTCGATCCGCTCGGTCAGCAGCACCGCGCGGATCGGATGCTCGGTGCAATCGAACTCCAGCATCGGCTCTTCCGGGTGCAATGAGGGCGGCGTGCAGGGTTGTACCACCGCCAGAAGCTGCAGCGCCGCCGCGGTCGCGATGCCGGTGCCCCAGACGTGCGGCATGTAGCGCACACCATAGGCGTAGGCCAGGTCGGCGATCTTCTTGCATTCCGACAGCCCACCGGCGGCGCAAGTGTCGGGCTGCGCGATATCTATGGCCTGGCGTTCCAGCAGCGCGCGGAACCCCAGGCGGGTAAACTCACACTCACCGCTGGCAATCGGTATCGTCAGCGCCGCGCGAACCCGCGCATGTCCATCAATGTCCTCCGGTGGCACGGGTTCTTCGAACCAACCGATGTCGAGTTCCTCGATGCGGCGTCCCAGCGCAATGGCGGCAACGGAATCATAGGCATGATTGGCGTCGATCATCAGGCGCGTGCCGGCTCCGATCGCGGCACGCACGGCACGCGCGGCGTGCAGATCATCCTGAATGCCAAAGCCAACCTTGAGCTTAACCGCGCCAAATCCCTGGGCGCAGTACTCCGCTGCTTCCTCGGCCAGGTAGGACGTCGGATCGCCACCCTCGCGCCGATACAGCCCCGTTGCATACGCGGTGACTTTGTCACGCACCGGACCGCCCATCAGCCGATGTACCGGCTGCTGGAAATACTTTCCCTTCAGATCCCACAGTGCGATATCGATTCCGCTGAGCCCCTGCAGGATGGAACCCTTCTGCCCGTGATCGCGAAACCGTGCGTACAGGTCGTGCCAGATGAATTCCGTCCGCAGCGCATCCTGCCCCGTCAGCAGCGCGCCCAATTCGCGTACCACCCCGGCATTGATCCGTGCTGGACCGTAGCATTCACCCCACCCGGTCAATCCCTGGTCGGTCTCGATTTCCACGATCAGGGAATGACGTTTGGCATACCAGGCGCGAGAATAGGCGAATGGCTGCGACAGTGTCGCTTCCAGCACATGCGCGCGAACGTTGACAATCTTCATGTCCGTTTGAGGCGGTTCCGATTGTTTGACAGAGCCTGTGACCAATCATATTACGATAATTCGAATAGATGCAACGGTGCTGCGCTATTCGTGCAACGCACTGAAGGATATCGCCATGAACGCCATTGTCGGACGCGGTGACTTTACCTATCGGGTGCAACCGAGCTGGGCGCAGTTGCCGGACGGCTGGGACTTCGCCGATGTCGGTGGCGTGGCGATCGATCCGCAGGACCGCGTCTATGTGTTCAACCGCGGCGGCCACCCGATGATTGTCTTCAACCGTGACGGCAGTTTCGTGACGTCGTGGGGCCGGGCAGTGTTCAAGCGCCCGCACGCGGTGCACCTCGCGCCGGATCGCACGATCTGGTGCACCGACGAGGGTCTCCACGCGGTGCATCGCTGCACGTTGGCGGGTGAGGTGCTATCGACGCTCGGCACACCCGGGAAGCCGGCCGAGGAATTCAGCGGCCGTCCCTTCAATCGCTGCACACAGACCGCGTTGACGCCAGACGGTGACATCCTGGTAGCAGACGGCTATGGCAACGCGCGCGTGCACAAATACTCGGCTGACGGACGGTTGAAACTGTCCTGGGGGCAGTTCGGCACTGACCCTGGTGAGTTCAACGTCGTGCACAATATCGCCTGCGATGCCGACGGATTTGTCTACATCGCAGATCGGGAGAATTACCGGATCCAGGTGTTCGATTGTGACGGGCATTTTGTCACGCAATGGCACAATCTGTTCCGTCCCTGCGGACTTTATATGCACGGCACCCGGCAGCCGATCTTCTTCATAGGGGAGCTGGGACCGTTCCTCGACATCAACCGGCGCTTTCCGAATATCGGTCCGCGCATCTCGATCCTGGACCATCAGGGCAAGTTGCTTGGCCGGCTTGGCGCACCACATGCGGGCACGGAGGACGGCACCTTCATCGCGCCGCACACGCTGGCGATGGACTCGTATGGCGATCTCTATGTCGGGGAGGTGTCCTACTCCGCCTGGGTCCATGTGTTTCCCGGCGTTCCCAAGCCGCCCCGCATTCGCAGTCTGCAGAAGCTGGTGAAGGTCCACTAGGACACGGTGAATCCCAGCAGCCGCGGGAACACCAGCGTCAACCACGGGATGAAGGCGACTAGCAACAGGCCCAACAGCAGCACCGCCACGTAAGGCACCATGATGCGGGACGATCGATCCATCGGCGCCCGCGCCACCGCGCAGGCGATGTAGAAGCCCACGCCCAGCGGCGGCAAGAACGCGCCAATCCCCATCGCGATCAGCAGCACGATGCCGTAATGCAACTGGCTGATGCCCAAGGTAGGCGCCATCGGCAAGAGCAGCGGCGCAAGGATCAGCAGGGCGGGAAGTCCTTCCAGTAGCGATCCCAACACCACCAGACCGATGATAGAGCTCACCATGAACAGCGCCGTGCTGTCGTGCGACGCAGCGACAACCTGGGTGAGCATCTGCGGGATCTGTGCGGCAGCCAGCACCCAGGAGAAGCCTTGCGCGGCGGCAAGGGTGAACAGCACCATGCCCGAAACAGTCGAGGCCGCGGAGATGATGCGCGCCAGGCTGCGCAATTGCAGCTCGCGATACAGCAGCACGGCGATAAGCAGGCCATATGCCACGGCGAAGCCGGAGACCTCGGTCGGGGTCGCAAAGCCAGTGAAGATGCCCGCAAACAGGAATACCGGCATCGATCCCGGAATGAACGCATCTGCTGCCAAATGCACGTGGCGGCGCAGCCCCAACGCGACCGATGGCTGGACGTTCATCCGCGCGGCCCGCACATAGATCAGCAGCATCAGGCACAGTGCGATCACCGCGGCCGGGATCAGCCCAGCCGCGAACAAGGCACCGACTGACAGCGAGGTGACGGACCCCAGCACCAACATGGCGATACTGGGTGGTACGCATTCCCCCATTGCCGCGGAGGCCGCCAGGGCCGCAGCGGCTTCGGCTGAATCGTAGCCCTCCTTCTCCAGCATGTCGCGCATCACCAGACCGACCGCCGCGACATCGGCGGCTTTTGATCCGGAAATACCGGACACCAGGTACATGCTGACGACCGTGACCTGCAGCAATCCGCCACGCAGCCGCCCAACCATGGACGCGACGAACAATACCAGCCGGCGTGAAATGCCGCCTGATTCCATGATGAAGCCCGCCAGGATGAAGAATGGCAACGCCAGCAGAACAAATCGGCTGACGCCATCGACCATGTTCTGCGGCAGCGCGACCATGCTGACCAGGCCGCCACTGTACAGAAATAGCATGGTGCCTAGAATCAGTGCGAAGCCGATCGGCAATCCCAGCAGCGCGGTCAGGAATACCACCATCAGCGCCAGGCTCACGGCAGCACCGGTGGACAGGCTGGGCAGCCAGAATATGTGGACGAGCAACACGACCGCCAGACATCCCGCCGCCGCGACACCGCCCACCACCACGGCATGCAGGGGCTGCGCGCGCAGGCGGCTCAGCGCGTACAGGGCCAGCACTACCATGCCGATGGTCAGCGGCAGCGCCAGCCACGTGCCACGCATTTCCAGGATTGGCGTCAGCTCATCCCACCGCGCCGTCAACAATCCCAGCGAGGCATGGAAACAGGCCACGGCAACGCCGAGCACCACCCAATCGACGAGGGCATAACATGCGTGGCGCGGCCGCTCCGGCAAGCAGTCGACAATCGTACGAATGAGCACGTGCTGTTCGCGCCGATAGGCGATGGCACCACCGATGAATGCGATGACCGACAACGCCAGGCTGGACACCTCGTTGGTCCACAGTATGGGTGCGTCGAAGAAGGCGCGGCCCAGCACGTCGGTGATTACCACCAGCAGCTCACCGACCAGCGCGATGCCGACCACAAGATCGACGGCGAGATCAAGGATTGTGGCGGCGTTCCAATTGCGTCGCAGGGTCACGTGGTGTGCGGAAATGCGCCCGCCATCCGTCGCGCGTAAATCGTGTAAACATTGACCATATCGAGATAGCGCGCGGCCGGGCCAAACGCAGCCGCGTCCAACATCGCAGCGGTCGCGGCCCCCCGCAGTTCGACGAGACCGAGACAATCGGTGCCATCCGGCTGCGTCGCCAAAAACAACCGGGCTTGCGCCGTATCCGGCCGCGGTTCGAACTGCGCGCGCAAACCCTCCGCGATGGTGCTAACCAGATCGTCCGGGACCTGTCGGAACCGGCACAGCAACAGTCGCGGCGCGGCGCCATGATCGCCCAGTAGTGCCTGGCCCGGATAGACCTGCACACCCTCGGCGCGATACTGCCCCCACAGGCGAGACACGATGCGATGTGTCCAGGGGGAGTATTTCTCGCCTGCCACCCTGGCATAGTCAGGACCACGCAGCGTCGACACATCCTGCAGGTCATACAGTGTCAGATATCGCGGCCAGCCATCCACGCAGATGAAACGCCGCGCGGTCAGGAAGTCCTTCAGCGCGGCGCGTTCCGGGAAATGTTCTGTATCGTACCAGTCCTGGAACTCTTCTTCCATCGCGGCCGGAGGTTCCATCATGGCCAGCAGCAGGCCGCGTCGGCTGGATGCACTCATGCCTGTTGCGCCAAAATGTCATCGAGCAGCTTCGGATATTTTGGCCGGAACTCAGTGAATACCGGCTCCATCTTCTTGCGGAACGCTACGTGGTCCACCTCGGTAATCTGCATGCCCTTCTGCTGCAGGAAGCCGGTTGCATTCTCCGCTGCTTTGGCGATGGTTTCGCGCCAATATGGCAGGACGGCCTTCCCGGCTTCCCGGAAAGCCGTTCGATCGGCTTCGGTCATTTGCGCCCAGCGTGCCTTGCTGATCATCAGCGCGCCAGCGTTGTAGATGTGGTTGGTCATGCCAACGTATTTGCACACTTCGTAGACCTTGAAGGTCACCGATGTGGGCAGCGGAAACTCCAGCCCGTCCACCGTCTTCTGCGACAGCGCGAGATAGACTTCGGTGCCATCCAGCGCGACCGGGATCGCACCGACACCCTTGAACATCGCGGCGAACACCGGGCCCGGCTGAATGCGCATCTTCAGGCCGTGCAGGTCGTCCGGGGTATGCACGGCGCGGTCGCGCGTTTCAACTTGGCGCCAGCCGTACCAGCCCCATTCCAGGCCGATGAATCCTTTCGCTTCCATGTCGGTGAACAGCGAGCGGCCGATTGGGCCGTCCAGGATGCGTGCCGCGGAGTCGCTGTCCTTGAACACGAAGGGCAGATCGACAACCTGCACCGTCGGCACGAAAGACTCGAGGAAACCCGAGGTCAGGATTGCCCCATCCAGGATGCCGGTTTGCAGGCTGTTCGCCAGGTTCAACGCCGTGCCCAGTGCGCCATTGACGAAGATCTGCATCTGGTACTTGCCGCCCGTGCGCTGCGCGATATCGGCGGCGAAGCGTTGCGACACGCTGTAGGACGTGTCCTGAATCGTGTCAGCGGTGGCAAATTTCAACTGGACCGGATTGGCCGCTCGGGTCCGCAACGCGGGCGCCGCCAGCGCAAGCCCCGCAATCGCGCTCGTCAGGCGACGGCGCGACATAACGCCTGCTCGGATCATATTGTGCTTCCTCCCGGTCGCGTCTTCTCATGCTCGATCATACGCTTTAGTATTATAATATGAACGTGATCACCGCGCCGTCAATGCGCGATTCCGCCAGCGGCCATTGTGGAGCGCACGCAGCATGACCCAATTGGATGACGCCGTCTCAGCCTTTGTCGCGTCGCGCGCGTCGCGACCCCATTGGCCCGGTGTGCCAATCGCGCTGCGCCCTACCACCATCGCGGAAGGGTATCGCCTGCAACAGGTGATTCACGCACGCCTCGCCACCCAGGACGCCCAACGCATGGGATACAAGATCGGCTCGACATCACCGGCGAATCAACGTCCCTGGGGCCTGCAGGAGCCGGTTTATGCGGGTATATTCACCGACACGCATGCTGCCACCTTGGCCACGGCTCTGGCGCGGCCACTGCTGCACCCATCGCTGGAATGCGAGGTCGCGTTTCAACTGGGACGTGACATCGATGGCGCCGATCCGGCGCTTTCCACCACGACGATCATTGATGCAATCGCCGCCTGCCACATCGCCTGCGAAATCATCGATGGCCGCTACGACGCACCTATGGAGATCGGGGTTCCGACCTTGCTGGCCGATGATTTCTTCCACGCAAGCTTCGTGCTGGGCGCCGCGCATCCGAGTTGGCGCACGCTGCCGTACGGCATGCTGGAAGGCGCGATCGAGATCGATGGCGCCCGTACCAGCGGCATCGCGGGCGATACGTTGGATGCTCTCACTGCCATGCTGTGGCTCGCGCGCAAGCTGGCGGAGTCGGGCATAAGGCTGCAGGCTGGCGAGATCGTCCTGACCGGGTCGTTCACCAAGCCGGTTCCCATCTCGCTGCCAGCCCGCTCGGTGACGCTGACGATCACCGGCTTCGAGCCGTTGGCTCTGTCGCGGCGTCACGCGTAGGCGATGTTCCGCGCAGCAGCATCCCCCATCGGATGCCGCGTCAGCGTGCTGACTACAACGGTCGCCACCAACGACAGCCCACCGCACAACACCAGTGCGATCGTGAAGTTGCCTGTGAGCGAAACAAGATATCCGGTGACGATCGGACCTAGCAGGCCGAACGTGATGCCGCCCAGCGTGAAGAACGCATAGGCACGTCCGACATCGCCCGACGTGCGTAAACGGTCGTTCGTCAACGCGAAGTTCATCGATTGCGCGAATGTGTTGAAGGTCAGCGAGATGGTCAGCACTACCGTCGCCAGAGTAATGGAGCCGACATAGGGCGTCAGCACGATCGACCCCGACAGCAGCGCGCCGAGCGCCACGGCATAGCGGCGCCTGCCCTCGCGGAGCGCTTCAGGGCTGAGCACGCGATCGCAGAGATAGCTGAGGCCAAGCGCGAGCCCCGTGCTCAAGGCAAATGGCACAGCGGTGTAGGAGCCCGCCTGCAGGACCGTCAGATGGTACGATGACTGCAGAAATCCCGGCAGCCAGGCGAGGAAGAAATACGCGGTGTAGTTGATGCAGCCCTGGGTGAGCGCCAAGCCCCACATGGTCGAATTGGTCCGCAGCAACCCGCGGTAGCCGATCGTGTCACCCTCCATCCCGGACGATGCGTCGCGTTCGCGCAGGATCATTTCGCGTTCCGATGTGCTCACCCACCACGCGCGGTCGGGCGAACGGTACAACGGCACCCACACCAGCACCCATACCAGGCCAATGAGGCCGGTAACGATGAACGCAGAGCGCCAGCCATGCGAGGTGATCAGCCACGCAACGAGAGGCGAGCCAAGTGCCGGACCCGCGGTGGTGCCGCTGTACCAGATCGCGGTCGCGAGGCCACGCTCACGCCGCGGCGTCCATTCCCGGATCGCGCGATGGGCGCAGGGATTGGCCGCCGACTCGAAGATGCCCAGGCCAAGGCGCGTGGCCAACAGAAATGCCAGCGATGTGGCAAAACCACCCAGCGCCTGTGACAGTGACCAGAAGCCGGCGGCGATCGCGCTCATGCGATGCGTGCCGACGCGATCAGTCAGCGCGCCGACCGGCAGCAACAGCACGGCATACAACCACAGATACGACGAGAACAAATATCCCAGTGCCACCGGTCCGATATGCAGCTCCGCTGCAACCGAGCTGCCAGCCACACCCATCGTAACCCGGTCGAGGGAGTAGATGCAGAGGAACAGGAACAGCAACACATAAATGAGGTATCGCCGATTGTCGCGCATGCTCTACTCCGATTTGTCCGCCGCCCCGGTTGACGCATCAGGCTCCGCATTTAGTCTTATGATATGAACATGGCCATCGCGTGACGTCCAGGTGCACCCTGGCGCCAAACGGCCGGCGTGACAAAATAGTAGTTGATGGGAGAGCGGCCGACATGGCAGTCAATCGCAAGCGTTTGGTGTTCTTCGAGCGATGGTTCGATCCGGTCGCCGAGCAGATCCTGTCGGCGCAGGAGGATATCGAACTAGTACGGCTGCGTTATGCGGACGCGGTGGAGGAGAACTGGGGCGCGTTTTCCGATGCGTGCGGTTATCAGGTTAGCGCGCGCACCGAGCTCATGCCGCCGTGGTTTGGTGATGGCGATCTGCTGGCGCGCTGCCCCCGCCTGCTGGCGATGTCATCAACCGGGGCGGGGTATGATGTGATCGACGTCGCGGCCTGCACGAGCGCGGGCGTGCTGGTGGTGAACCAGTCCGGGACCAACAGCGAACCAGTGGCTGAACATGCGATCGGCCTGATCCTGTCGTTGTCGAAGCGGATCTGTCTGACCAACCGCGCGCTGCTGCGTGGCACCGCGAACGACCGCTACGCCATGATCGGTAATGACATCAAGGGCAAGACCCTGGGGATCGTCGGCATCGGGCAGATTGGCCGGCTGACCTCGAAATATGCCAATGCATTCGATATGCGCGTGCTGGCCTATGACCCGTATCTGACCGCGCAGCAGATCACTGAGCGCGGCGCGACCAAGGTGGAATTTGGCGCGCTGCTGGCCGAATCGGATTTCATCACTGTGCATTGTCCGCGCACCGCGGAGACGCTGGGCATGTTCGATGCGGCGGCATTCGCCCGGATGAAGCCGACTGCCTATTTCATCAACACGGCGCGTGGGATGATTCACCAGGAAGCTGCGCTGCTGGCGGCGTTGCAGGCCAAGCAGATCGCCGGTGCCGGCATCGACGTCTTCGATGTCGAGCCGCCGCCGCCCGATCATCCCCTGCTGCACCTCGACACTGTCGTGGCCACGCCGCATATCGCCGGCGCGACGTTCGAGGCCAGCCACAACATGTCGAAGGCCGCGGCGGAACAATGGCTCGACCTGCTGCGCGGCGGAGTTCCGCCGCGTCTGGTCAACCCCGAGGCGTGGCCGCTGTATTCGGATCGCTTTGAAACCATCATAGGCTATCGACCGGACCCGTTGGGAGACGCCACATGACCCCTTCCGTCGAGGATCGCCTGGGCATCAGCGATCTGTTCACCCGCTACACCTGCGCCCTGGATGCCGGGCATGTCGATACGATCGTGGATTGCTTCACCGAAGATGGTGCGCTGGTCAGCCCGACGGTGGGGGCGCATCGGGGCCGGTCCGCCATCCGCGCCTTCGCCGAGCGGTTCGCGCGGTTCCAGGCCAACGGGGCGCAACTGCGGCATGTCATCTCGAACCTGATGATGCAGGTGGATGGCGATCGCGCCCATGCCACCTGTTATCTGACCGTCTTCCTGACCCGCGACGGCAAGAGCCGGCTGCTCGCACCCGGCCAATATGAGTGCGAACTGCGCCGAAACGATAACGTGTGGCGCTTCCAGAACCGTGTGGTGAAGCACGATCACGACTACACGTTGGACGGGCTGTAGCGGCGGCTATGGCCGCGTCTCGCTGGAAGGTCGTCTTCACCGACGAAAGCATTCGATCAGAGGCCGCCGAGCATTTGCGTGCCACCTGCACGGTGCAAATCCTGCGGGCCTACCCAAACGAAGCGGCGCTGATCGAAGTCTGCCACGATGCGGATGCCATCCTCGCACGGCTCGGCGTGGTGACGGCACGCGTGATCGAGGCCGCGCCACGCCTGCGGATCATCGCGCGCCACGGCGCCGGCAGCGACGCCGTTGACCTGCTCGCGGCGACCCGACGCGGCGTGGTGGTGACCACGACCGGGCCGGCGAACGTCGGTGCAGTGGCGGAATATACGTTTGCGCTGCTGCTGGCGCTGTTGCGCCATATCCCCCGGGCGGAGGCTGGTATGCGGGCGGGCGTCTGGTCGCGCGCGCCCCTGGTGGGCGAGGCACTGGAGCGCAAAACATTAGGCATTGTCGGCTTTGGCGCAGTCGGCAGCCGGGTCGCACGCATCGCGACCGGCTTCGGCATGCAGGTGATCGCCGCCGCCGGTCGCATCGCCGCTGCGACGCCCAAACCAGTGCCGGTGCTCCCGCTGCACGAGATGCTCCCGATGGCAGATGTCGTCTCGCTGCACGCGCGACTGATGCCGGCCACGCAGGGCATCATCGATGCGGCGATGATTGCCGCAATGAAACCAGGCACGGTGCTGGTGAACACCGCCCGCGGCGAGCTGGTGGACGAACCCGCATTGATTGCGGCGCTGCAATCGGGGCACCTGGCCGGCGCGGCGTTGGACACCTATGCGATCGAGCCACTGGCGGCCAACTCGCCACTGCGCCGGCTGCCGAACGTGGTGCTGTCGCCGCATGTGGCGGGCCAGACCAATGACGCCGTGATCAGGGTCGGGCTCGCGGCAGCGCAGGCTATTCTGGATGAGCTGGCCGGGCGGCGGCCAGACTTCGTGGTTAATCCCGAGGCCTATGTGATGCGCGAATCAGCGCGCTGACCGGCGCGCGGCGCGGCCGCGGCGACGATCGGTGTCGTCCAAATGGCGTTGCATGGCCAGGCGCGCCGCGTTCGGATCGCGCGTGACGATCGCGTCGCGGATCGCGCGATGCAGCGGCAGCGACACCCGGCGATTCTCGTCCGCATCACGATTGGTCACGCGCATCGACGTCATCAGCTCGGTGCGGATCGCGTGCGCGACCGGCAGCAGGAAGTCGTTGTGCGCGGCCTCCAGGCAGGCGACATGAAACGCCAGGTCAGCATCCATGAAGGCCTGCACATCGCCACCCGCGCACTCCATCGCGTCATAGGCGGCCGAGAGGCGAGCGAGGTCCTTAGTGGTACCACGTTCCGCCGCGAGCGCCGCCGCCGCCGGTTCGATGATGCGACGAACCTCCATCAAACGGTCAAGACTGCGGTCCAGGCTTTTCGAGCGGGGCACCGTGGCATCGCCGCCCCGCCAGGCCAGGACCATCGGGTCGAGCTGGCTCCATTCCGACCGAGGTCTGACCATGGTGCCGCGTTTGGGCCGGGCATCCAGCAGACCTTTGCCGGATAGCACATTAAGTGCCTCGCGCAGGACGGTGCGGCTGACGCTATAGCGTGCCAACAACACATCTTCGCCCGGCAATAGGTCACCGGGCTGCAAGCGACCTCCCACGATGTCACCGCCCAACATATCGACAAGCTGCTCCCGCAGATTACGCTTCAGGGGACGGAGATGTTCGTGGCCGATACTGTCCATGTCTCACTGGTCCGTGGGAGTTGACGCGTAAAGCATACCTCATTGTAATATCATACGATATACGGAAATTGCATTCGGCGTGCTAACAGCAACCGCAAGCCTTGGAGGAACAAACGCAGATCACCCGCCGTCACTGCGTCACTTGCCACCGGCCTCACACGCCCGGCGATTGCTGCACCGGAGACGCCTTGGTGCATGAATAAATCGCTGATTGTCTCTCCCCTCTCGCCGCGCGTATGAGCGGATCCGGACGGTTGCCGGCATGCCGAGCGTCGTCATCCGGTTGAGCACGTTGCACCCGATTTTTGCCTCGGTCCGCTGATTGGGCAGAGCCCGGGCGTGAAGCCGCCGGCTGACAACGGTCCTGTAGCGATACATTGCGGTTTCGGCCAGGCTCCGGCGATTGTAGCCTGAACGACGCTGCCAACCCATGCGTCCATGTTCTTCAATCTCTGCAATATGTCGATCGCGCTGCGTCGCCGTTGATTCATTCGGAGCTGCCGTCGCCCGAGGTGGAATGATCACCGCGGCTTCGGGATGACGTTCGGCGACATCGTCGTAGACGGCCTCCCCATCATACGCGCCGTCCGCGGTCATCGATGCAACCTCAGCATCAATCTAATCAAGGAGCGCCGGCATTTCGGAGACGTCGACGACATCGTCCGCCGTCAGCTCCTAGGTGACAACTTCATCGGTGACGGCGTCGATCCCGAGGTGCAGCTTGCGCCACCGTTGGCGCGATCGAAATCCGAGTTTCTGATCGAGCCATTCTCTCTCGCCGTAGATCTTCCTACCGCGGGAAGGGGTGCACGACGGCCAAACTCAAGGATGTCCCTAGCGTGGTGTTTGGCAGCATCACCTTCGATCCGGCAACGCGACGGGTGAAGAAGCCCAGCCAGATCGAGCTGGTGGTGAAAGGCGACGCCTTCGCGCTGTGGGATGGCACGCCGGCGCGGGCGAGCTGATCGGACCCGGGATGATTGTCCGCCACAGCCCGCCCCGCCGATTGCCTGGCAAGACGCTACTCCGCGGCAATTACCGCGGGCTTGCCGTCCTGCAACCGCAGAATGAACAACGGCGTGTGCGGGTGGTTATGCTCGTCCATCTTGTAAGTGCCACCGAGCAGCGAGGCCATTGTGGTCGTCTTCAGTGCGTCTTCGACCGCTGCCGGCTTGTCCGACCCGGCGCGTCGGATCGCATCTACTACCAGATACGTCGCCTCATACACAAAGAAGGAGCGTTGGGTCGGCACCAGCCCGTAGTGCGCCTGATAGGCGGTAACGAAATCCCGCACGCCGGGGTTGGACAGCGCCGGCGTGAAAACGGTGATGCCACTGAGCCCCGACAGGCCCCCTGCGGCGCGGAATTCCGGCGTGACCGCGCCCAGCGCCGCAGTGAAATCGATCCGACCGCTGATCGGCACCTTCCAGCCCGACGCCTCATAAGCGCGGAAGAACCCGGCGGTCGAGCCACCCAGCGCGGTCAGCAGCAGGTCGAGCGCGCCGCCCTTCAGTTTCTCCAGCAGCGGGGCGAAGTCGGTGGTGCCGGGTGCCACGGTTTCCTGTGCGGTGACGTTCATGCCGACGTCCTTTGCGGCCTGCGCCATTGCCACCAGATTGGCGTGCGGGAAACCGGCCGCATCCGCAACGACCGCGACCGACTTGACGTTCTGCGTCTTCAGCCAGCGGATCAGCCCGCGGGCGCTATCAACCTCCGAGGGGATCGTCTTGAAGGCGTAATCTTGCCGCCGACACCGGAGGCATCAACAAAGTCCTGCCCAGCCGAGGTCGCAATCACCAGCGGCACCTTCGCCGCCTGCACGACCGGCATGATGGCGCGGGTGACCGGGGCGCACTGCGCGCCGATCAGCACGGGGACGTGTTCCTGCTCGATCAGTCGCTGGGTGGCAGGCACACCGATTGCGGGTTTGCAGGCGTTGTCCGCATTGAATGCCTCGCCCGGCCGCCCGAGCACGGCCCAGCTCTGGTTGATGCGGTCGAGCGCGAGTTGTGCCCCGTATTGCTCGGACTGGCCACGATCGGCGGTCGGGCCACTCAGGATGGTGGTGATGCCGATGCGCACCGGGCCGGCGGCCTGGGCACCCGTTTGCCCGACGATGGCCGTCACCAGGGCGGAAACTATAGTGGCGGCAAACATAACGGCGGCCCGCGACATGGCTGATCCATGCGAAACTGCCGGCCGGCAAATAGCACAGTGTGGCGCGCAAGGATATTGGTGCCAGTGAGGCACGCAGGCGAATCGCTTGAACGATCACGCGGTTCGCCGCAGGACGGTTTCCGGATAATCGACATTCCACCCGGCTTTCTTGC
>DASRQX010000313.1:0-3807 GCA_035696165.1 Acetobacteraceae bacterium
GCCAACTTAGCCGGCGTGACGTTGTCGTTCGGCGTCCAACGGCTCATCCTAGCGGCTCTAATCTTCCGCTGGCAGCGATTGCCGACCCGGCGGCACTATCGGGGGAGGCGGCGATGACGAGTGAGCGCTCGAGCCAACGCCAGGGGGTCGGCGCTTCGCTGTTGCGCAAGGAAGACGACCGCCACCTACGCGGTCGCGGCCAGTTTGTCGCCGACATTGCGCTGCGCGGTACGCACGAGGTCGTGTTCCTGCGCAGCCCGCACGCCCATGCCCACGTAGGCTCGATCTCCATCCCGCCAGCAGCGCGGGGCCGTGTCTTCACCGCCGCCGATCTGCCGCGGATCAAGCCGATCCGGATTGTGACGCAGGCGGCCGGCGCTCGCTCGCCACCCTGGCCGCCGCTCGCGACCGACACGGTGCGCTATGTCGGCGAGGCAGTCGCCGCCTGCGTCGCGCCGACCCGCGCCGAAGCGGAGGACCTTGCCGGCGCTGTCACCGTCGACTACCAGCCGCTGGACGCGGTGGTCGATGCCCGCGCCAACAGCGACGCACTCGTGCACGCCTACTTCGGAGACAACCTTTACCAGGAGCGTACGATCGAGGCCGGCAATATCGGATCCGCGGCGCGCACGGCCGAGATCACCGTCAGCCGCGCATACCGCACCAGCCGGCAGTCCGGCGCACCGATGGAATGCCGCGGCGTCCTTGCCTATCGCGACCATCGGCTCGACGAGGTGGTGGTCTACGCTTCGACGCAGACGCCGCACACGATGCGCGTCGCGCTTGGCGAATGTCTCGGCCTCCAGGAGAACCGCATCCGGGTTGTCGCGCCTGATGTCGGCGGCGGATTTGGTCCCAAGGCGCGGCTGTACCCGGAAGAGATTGTCCTCACCGCGCTGGCGCTGGAGCTCGACCACCCTGTGCGCTGGATCGAGCACCGCAACGAACACCTACTGACCTGCGCCCATAGCCGCGATCATCATTATCAGGTGACGGCTTATGCCGATCGGCAAGGCAAGATCCTCGGTATCGACTGCGAGATCACTGTCGATGCGGGTGCCTATGGCATGTGGCCGCAAGGCCCGTACCAGGAAGCCAATATGGCGGCGCGCTGTCTGCCCGGACCCTATGCGATTCCGCACTACCGCGCCAGCATCGCCACCATCGCGACCAACAAGACGCCGATTGGCCCCTATCGCGGGGTCGGCCGCCCGGGCGCGTGCTTCGCGATTGAGCGCACGATAGACGAAATCGCCCACGCCATCGGCCGCGATCCCGTTGCGGTGCGCATCGAGAACATGATCCGGCCGGAACAAATGCCGTATGCCTCGATAACGGGCATGCACTACGATTGCGGCAATTACCCGGCAAGTGTGCGACTCTGCGCCGAATTGCTGAACCTGTCGCAGATTCGTGAACGCCAGCGACACGGCGAGCCGGACGCGCGACTCATCGGCATCGGCTTCGCCAGCTTCACCGAGCAGACCGCACACGGCGCCGCCGAGTTCGCCTCGCGCGGCGCCTCAATCATTCCCGGCTTCGAAAGCTGCACTGCGCGCATCCTGACGGACGGCAGTGTCGTTTTGATGGTGGGCATCCAGTCGCACGGCCAGGGGCTGGAGACCGCGCTGTCGCAGATCGCCTGCGAGGAACTGGGCATCGACCCGGCGCGCATCTCGGTACGGCACGGCGATACGGAGAGCACCGCGTTCGGCTTCGGCACGTTCGCCTCGCGCAGCATGGTAATGTCGGGCGGAGCGGTGGCGCGCACCAGCCGCATTCTGCGCGACAAGCTGTGCCGTATCGGCGCGCATCTGCTGCAATGCGATCTGGGCGAGGCACGGTGCGAAGGTGGCGCTGTGCATGGGCCGAAGGGTTCTGTGACGATCGCCGAGATTGCCAGCATAGCGCATCTACGAATGCACGAATTGCCGCCTGGCGTGGAACCGCTGCTCGATGCGACCGCGACCTATGAGCCAAGCGTCAGCACGGGTGTCTATTCATACGCGACGCATGGCGCAGTGGTTATTGTCGACCCGGAGACCGGGGTTGTGGAGCTGCTCGATTTCGCGGTGGCTGAGGATTGCGGCACGATGGTCAATCCGATGCTTGTCGAGGGTCAGATCCGCGGCGGTGTGGTGCAAGGTATCGGCACCGCGCTCTACGAGGAGATCCCCTATAACGCACAGGGACAGCCGCTCGCCGCCACGTTTCTCGACTACCACCTGCCTCGCGCGCAGGAGTTGCCGTCGATCCGGATCGGGCACCTGCACACGCCGGCGACGGCGACCGAATACGGCATGAAGGGGATGGGCGAGGGCGGCGCGGTCGCTCCGCCCGCGGCGATTGCCAACGCGGTGCGTGACGCGCTCGTGGGGTTGGGGGCGGAGGTGAACGAGACGCCACTGACGGCGGAGCGCGTGCTCACGGCGATTACGAAGGCACGGGCGTAGTTTCAGGTCTCAGTGTCCGCTTTCCGCCTCCTCCCTGGGTCAATCTCAGCTCTCCAAACCCCAACGGTGAACGGCCGCTTTTGGGTCGACTGCGGCGGTTCACTTCCGAAGACCCCGAAGCGAACAATCGGCCTTCGCCTACACTGCCGGTGGCATTGGCCTGCCGCAATCGTTAGACGTTCGCCGGTGCCAATGTTGGGCGGCCACGGATCAAGTCCGAGGCGCGTTCGGCCAGCATCATGACGACCGCGTTGATATGCGCGGACGGCATGTCGGGCAGGGCCGACGCATCGACCACTCGCAGCCCTTCGATGCCACGCACCTTCAAGTCGGGTTCCAGCACGGCATTTGAGCCACTGCCCATCGCGCAGGTGCCCAGCGGGTGGTTGACGGTGATGACGGTGGCGCGGATCCAGGCGTCGATCTCAGCGTCGGTTTTGACCTCCGGGCCGGGGGCGACGATCTGTCCGCGGAACCGGTCCAGGGCAGGCTGGTGCGCGAGGTCGCGGGCCAGAAGGAAGCCACGGCGGATCGTTGCGAGGTCCTCTGGCGCCGAGAGGAAGTTGTTGGCGATGCGCACCGGTACGGCCGGATCGGCGGAGCGGAGCGTGACCGTGCCGTGGCTCCGCGGGTGCAGCAGCACGGGCCGGATGCCCATGAGGTCGGGGAATGGCGGCGTCCGGCCCGGCAGCCAGGGTTTGGCCTCGAACGGCGGCGCCCCGACCATGAACTCGAGATCCGGCGCTTCCAGGCCAGGCTCGGATTTCAGAAAGGCGATCAGGCCGAGCGGCAGCGTGGTCGCCGGCCCGTCGCGTAGCAGCCAGGCCCGCACCATGGCGAGCGCGACGCGGTCGAGCCGCATCTGGCGATGGAACGGCCCGGGTTCATTCCGGCGCCAGCGCAGTGCCACCGCCAGATGGTCGCGCAGGTTTCGCCCGACCGGCAGATCAACCAGCGGGGCGATGCCGTGCTCCCGCAGGTGGTCCGCGGGCCCGATCCCGGACAGCATCAAGAGCTGCGGGGAGTTGAAAACGCCGCCGCAAAGGATGACCTCGCGCGCTGCCTCGGCGTAGCGTTCAAGGCCCTGGTCAGTGAAGTGGACACCGGTCGCGTGCCCGCCGCGCAGCGCGACGCGGGTGGCGAGGGCGCCGGTGCAAAGGGCGAGATTGGGTCGTTGCATGGCCGGTTTCAGATAGGCGTTGGCCGCGGAGGAGCGACGTCCCGATCGGATGGTGAACTGCGCCGAGCCGAGGCCGGCGCCCTCGGCTCCGTTGGCGTCGCTGGTTTCGGGCCAGCCCGCGCGGCGCGCCGCCTCGCGCCAGGCGTCGTGGATCGGGTCGGCCATCCGTGCGGC
>DASRQX010000314.1:0-17768 GCA_035696165.1 Acetobacteraceae bacterium
CCTCGCCGCGCTCGCCGAGAAATACGGCGCCGCCGAACTGCTGGAGATCATGCAGGAGATCCAGGACTACTCGGAACGAATGATGCGCGCCGCCCTGCGCGCACTCCCCGACGGCACCGCCGAGTTCACCGACATCTTCGACGGTGACGGCATCATCGACCCGGGCGAAATGACCGACGCAACCTTCACCGTCAAACTGCGCATCGACAAGCGCGGCGACAGCATCACCGCGGACTTCACCGGATCCGATCCCGCCGTCGCCGGGCCGATGAACGCGCCGCTGACCGTCACCGCGTCCGGCGTGTTCTGCGCCCTGAAAATGATTGCCGACCCGAAAAGCCTGATACCCCCCAACTCCGGCTGCTGGCGCCCCGTCACCGTCACCGCGCCGCCGGGCTGCGTGGTCAACGCGCAACTGCCCTCGCCGGTGGTCTACGCCAACCACGAGATTTCGCATCGTGTCGCCGACATGGTGATGGCGGCGATGCACCGCATCTCGCCGCGCACCGTGATGGCGGGGTCGCAGGGCACGTCCGCGGTCATTACCTTCGGCGGCGTCGATCCGCGCAGCCAGCAACGTTACGTCAGCTACGAATCAATCAAGGGCGGCTTCGGCGCCCGCCCGGTGAAGGACGGCATCAACGCCGTTGCCAGCACCGTATCGAACATGATGAACACGCCGATCGAGATCCTGGAGATGAGTTTTCCCCTCCGCGTCGAGGAATATTCCCTCGTTCCCGACAGCGGCGGCGCGGGAAAATATCGCGGCGGCCTCGGCGTGCGCCGCGTCTGGCAGGTGCTCGGCCACCAATCCCACGCCGCGGTCTGCTGCGAACGCAGCGTGACGCCACCGTTCGGACTGGAAGGCGGCGGCCCGGGCGCACCGGCACGCATCGAAATGACCCCGCCCAACGGCAATCCTCGAAAACTCAACAGCAAGGGCGGCTTCCTCGTCCCGTCCGGCGGGCGCGTGGTGCTGCAGGCGCCGGGCTCCGGCGGTTTCGGCAACCCCGCCGCGCGCGATGCCGCACGGCTTTCCGAAGACCTGGCGGACGGCTACGTTACACCAGCGGCGGCGCGCCGCGATTATGGCTTCAACCCGGGCTGAGCATCAAGGAGAGTGCAATGACCTACCTGGCTCCCAACTCCATTCAGGCGCGCGACATCGCCTCGCTGGTGCATCCGCAGACCAATCTTGCGCAGCACCTCGAGCAAGGCCCGATGGTGATCAACCGCGGCCAGGGCATCTACGTCTGGGACGATTCCGGCCAGCAGTTCCTCGATGCCGCCGCGGGACTGTGGTGCGCCTCGCTCGGCTATGCCAACGAGCGGTTGGCCAAGGTCGCGTATGAGCAGATGCGCAAGCTCGGCTACTACCATCAGTTTCGCGGCACCTCGAACGAACCCGGCATCGAACTGGCCGAGAAGCTACTCTCCATCGCCCCGGTGAAGATGAGCAAGGTGCTGTTCCAGTGCTCCGGCTCCGAGGCCAACGACACCGCGATCAAGCTGGTGTGGTACTACCACGCGGCGATCGGCAAGCCCGAGAAGCGCAAGATCATCGGCCGCCACATGGGCTATCACGGCAGCACTGCGACCGCGATCAGCGCCTCGGGCAGGCCGGACATGCACGCCGATTTCGGCCTGCCGTTCCCGGGTTTCCACCTCACAGAATTCCCGCACTACTATCGCCGCCACGAAGACGGCGAGAGCGAGGAGCAGTTCGCCACCCGCATGGCCGACGCCCTGGAAGCGTTGATCGTCGCGGAAGGCCCCGACACGGTGGGCGCCTTCATTGCGGAACCGGTGATGGGCGCCGGCGGCGGCATTGTCCCACCGCGCACCTACTGGGAAAAGATGCAGGCGGTGCTGCGCAAATACGACGTATTGTTCATCGCCGATGAGGTGATCTGCGGCTTCGGCCGCACCGGCAACATGTGGGGCAGCATCACCTACGACCTGAAACCCGACATGATCTCCTGCGCCAAGGCATTGTCGGCCGCGATGCAGCCGATCTCCGCCGTGATGGTGAACGACCGCGTGTTCGCCGCGATGCTGGACGAGAGCAGGAAGCTGGGGAACTTCGCACACGGCTTCACCTATGCCGGCCACCCGGTCGCCTCCGCCGTGGCGCTGGAGGTGTTGCGTATCTACGACGAGATGGACATCGTTCCCCATGTGCAGCGGGTCGGCGCCTACATGCAGCAGGTGCTGAGCCGTTTCGCCAGCCATCCGATCATCGGCGACGTGCGTGGCGTCGGGCTGGTGATCGGTATCGAAATGATGGCCGACAAGGCAACGCGCACGCCGTTCGATCCGGCGCGCAAGGCTGGTGCGATCGCCGACAAGCACGCCCGCGCGCATGGCCTGATCATGCGCTCCATTGGCGACCGCATCGCCTTCTCGCCGCCGCTGATCATCACCGAAGCCGAGGTCGATGACCTTGCCGCCCGGCTGCAGAAGATACTGGATGCCACCTGGGCCGAGCTCAGGGCAAACTGACACAACGGGGAGAAATCCATGTCCGACGTTCAACCGGTCTGCGCCCAGAAGAGCCCGTTCGGGATCGAGGTCGAGGCTGGCCAATCCTACTGGTGGTGCGCCTGTGGCAAGAGCGGCAGCCAGCCGTTCTGCGACGGCTCGCACAAGGGCAGCCGGTTCCGACCGGTCGAGTTCAAGGCCGATGAAGCAGCGACGATCTGGTTCTGCGGCTGCAAGCAAACCGGCGACAAGCCGCAGTGCGACGGCACTCATCAGAGTTTGTAGGCAGAGCAAAACTTCTCGCCCTCCCCTTAAGGGCTTGGGCCGCGAAGCGGACCAAGGTTGGGGGGTCGACGCGGCACAAAGCTTCCGCGCGACCCTGGCACCAACCCCTCCCCCCAACCTTGGTCCGCTTCGCGGCCCAAGCCCGCAAGGGGAGGGGGAGGATCCTCTCCGACCACAACGCCATGCGCCGACGGAGGAAAAACCAATGAAAATCGACGACGTCACGCTGACCATCTTCACCTGGGACGGCATCCCCGCCACACGCTACCACCAGGGCGCGCTGTCCTGCGCCACCAGCAACCTCGGCCTGCTCCGCATCCACACCGACGCCGGCCTCGAAGGCCACGCCTTCATCGGTGCCGCCACCAACCCCGGCGCGATGGACGGCCCACAGCTTATCCGCTCGTTGAAACCCATGCTGCTCGGCCAGGATCCGCTCGAACGTGAACGCATCCACGCCGGCATGCGCCTGATCAACCGCGTGGTCAGCTATCGCACCATCGGCGCAGTGGACACGGCGCTGTGGGACCTCGCCGGCAAGATCGCCAACCTGCCGGTACACGCGCTGATGGGCACCTACCGCACCTCGATCCTAGGCTATGCCAGCTCGCAGGTGCTGCCTGACGTCGCCGCCTACGTCGACCAGGCACAGGAGTTCAAGGCCAATGGCTGGCGCGCCTACAAAATCCACCCCCCGCGCGACCCCGACCACGACATCAAGGTCTGCGTCGCGGTGCGCAAGGCGCTGGGTGACGATTTCCGCGTGATGCTCGATTCTACCTGGAGCTACGACTACACCCAGGCGCTGCGAGTCGGCCGGGCGATCGAGGAACTGGGCTTCTACTGGTACGAAGACCCGCTCGCGGATGAGGACATCTACAACTACGTCAAGCTGCGCGAGAAGCTCGACATCCCGATCATGGCGACCGAGTTCCCCGCTGGCGGGCTTGATACCTATCCGATCTGGCTGACCGAGAAAGCCACCGATTACCTGCGCGGCGACATCCCGAACAAGGGCGGCCTGACCACGATGCGGAAGACCGCGCATCTGGCCGAGGCGTTCGGCCTGCAATACGAGATCCACCACTCCGGCAATTCGCTGAACAACCTGGCCAACCTGCATCTGTGCATGGCGCTGCGCAACACCACGATGTTCGAGGTGCTGCTGCCGCACGGCGCGCACAAATATGGGATGGCGACCGAGATCGATATCGACAAGGACGGGCTGATGCATGCGCCCACCGGGCCGGGCCTGGGCGCCGAGATCGATTTCGAGCTGATCGCGCGGAAGACCGAGGCAGTGCTGCGCTAGGTCGGCAGCGACCGAACCGTTACCCGCGAGATCGTAGGAAATCCGGGCTGGGCCGGCCGACCACAGCTTACGCGGTCAGCGAGTCGCCCAGCTTGTCGAGCATGGAGTTAAGATCCTCGGCCGGAAATTCCTCGAACTACGTCAGGATGCGGGCGATGATGCGCGACCAGTAGCGCTCGTGGTCGTGTTCGCCGCCGTCGAACCGCACCTCGCGCAGCACCTCCACCGCCGTCCGCACCGCGGCAAGCATCCGCCCGGGCAGGCCGGACTTGCCATACAGCGACGTCAGCCCGGACGCCCCGGCGTCATGGATCAGGATGCGCGCGTTCGCGATCGGCACACCGGCGAGTGTCGCCATCGCTGCCTCGAAAAACGCCATGCCGCCCAGGCTCAGCGCCCGCCACACCAGCGACGAGGTCAATCGCCCCTGGCGGTCCATCTGCGCCGTCAGCGCGGCCAGCTCCGCCTCGTCCGAGCCGTGACTGAGATTGAGCGTCACGCGATCGCGCGTCTGCAGGATGATGTCGGTGGCTCGCGCCGCGGGCAGATCGTGGTGCGCGACCAGGTATTCCCGGAACTGGTCGGAGACCATGGCCACCAGTCGTTCCGTGACGGTCATCGGCAACGCGTCGCGGCGCGCCATGCCCGCCTTGACCACCTCGCTGTCCGCGAAACGATCGAGCGCCTTATCCAGGCTGGCCGCGCCGATCCGCGCGCTGGCATTCTCCATCAGGGCAACGACCGCCGGCTCCGGCGCCTCGGTGATCAGCGCGTCGGCGATCGGCTCGGAGACGTCCGGCCGGCGCTCGATGGTCACCTGCTTGCGTGGCGAACCTTGCCGGATCACCGCAATCAGATCCGCCTCGGTTAGGACCGGCGCGTCTTCCAGAATGGGCAGCGCCACGTCCTCGACATCGTGCGCCAGCCGCACCGCCACGTCATGCGGCAGACGCGTCGCGCGGCGCAGATTGTACAACAGTGCATAGCGCACTGCCACGACGACGTCCTGCGCCAGGATGCGCAGGATATCCTGAGCGACAAGCAGTTCGCTGTCCGTCAGATCGGCATCCTCGAATCCAGACGCCAACTTGGTTGCAACGTCTGCACGCACCGGCGCGGAGGGCTCGGCCAATAATCGAGCAACGTCAGCGTGCGACAGCGGTAGAGCCATCGATCCTGAACCTTTCCTGGACGCGTCCTCGGAAAGCGCCGCGCCATCAGTCGGGAACTGTCACAGGCTGGGGTTACCGTGCGGCTAACCGTGAGGGCGATCGCATGTACGACCGCACCATGCCGCGCGATGATGGCGGTTGGGCAAGGCCATCGCAACGCTCGACCCGAGGCGGCCGAGGGAATCAGCCGAAAATCCTGGACGTGGCACTCTAGAGGTTGTGAGGTGACATAAAGTCTACATATGTTGAATATGCGGCATGCCGCGCAAACCGAACAGTTCGCCTCAGACCCGGGCCCTGTTGGCCGTTCTCCTGGACCGGTTCCGAACATGGCGGCATGGCTATGATCTTTCGCGGGAGACCGACCTGAAATCAGGCACCCTCTATCCGTTGCTTATGCGCCTGAGCGAGCAAGGCTTGTTGGAATCGCGCTGGCAAGACTCGGAACGCCCTGGTGTGCCACCGCGGCACTTCTACAGACTGACTGATTCGGGCCTGGCCCTTGCTCAGGAACAAGCTGTCTCCGAAGCGACCTTGGCCGCAGGCGATCGCGCGGGAGTCATGACATGAATGCCAGGCCGCGCCGGTGGCGGCAAATTGTGCTGAAACTCGTGCAGCATGCAAGGTGGGTGTTGCCCGGCGCTGGTTCGCCTTGGGCCGATGCGATGCGGCACGAGCTTGACTATATCGCGGACGATCCAGCTGCCCTGCGCTGGGCCATCGGTTGCGTTCTGGCGAGCTACCGTGTCAGGGTCACCGGGTTGCGATGCGGCGGCGCGCGGACCTGCTTGAGGCATTTCGCTGCATGCGGCTGCTTGATGCTCCTGGCGGGCCTTGCGCTTCAGGGACATGCCCGCGGCCAAACGGAGCAGCCTCGGCCGGCCTTTGTCGAAACAACGTGCGATCTGCCCAACGTATCGCCGTCGATTCGTCCGCAGTTGCGGTGCGGCGAGGTCAGTGTGCCGCGGGACTACGACAATCCCGGCGCGGGGCAGTTCAAATTGGCGGTCGTCGTCATCCATACCGTTACAAAAGAACAACAAGCTGATCCGGTTCTCTTCATCCATGGCGGTCCGGGTTCGCCGTTGACGGCTCAGGCCGCACGGATTGCAGGTGCCGAGAGCACGATCCTGGCGCCGGACCGCGACCTGATCCTTGTCGATCAACGGGGCGCCGGCCGATCGGAACCTGCGCTCTGTCCCGACCTTGCCAAACGGCAACTCACCGCATTCGCGCAGGGGGGCAGTACGGATGTCGTTATGACAGCATGGCGCGGCACCTACATGGATTGCCGCCGGAACCTCGTTCAGCAAGGCATCGATCCGGCTTGGTTCGGCACCAGCGTCACGGTTCGAGACATCGAGGTTCTCCGGCAGGCACTCGGCATTTCCCGCTGGAATGTCTATGCGCGGTCGTACGGAACTACGGTTGCGATGACCATGATGGCTCGACATCCCGAGACGCTGCGCGCTGTTGATCTTGATTCGATATATCCGCCCGATCCGGCGCCACTGACACACGCCCAAACCTTTGACACTGCCCTCAATGCTCTATTCGAGGCATGCTGCGCGGATAGCGCGTGCGTTGCTGCTCATCCTGATCTCGCTGCCACTTTCCACGAGGCTATGGCAGGACTGGCAAACGCGCCCCTCACCGTCGTCCTGCCGCCGGGTTTGGGACCTGCCGATGTTGCGCTGGGTCCATTGCTGTTCAGAGGGATCGTCAACCAGGCCCTGTACTACCGGCCGCTTCTGTCAATGCTGCCAAACGTGATCCAGTCGGCGCACGATCGCGATCCCGCGGCATTGCAGCCTCTTATTGGGCACTTGGCCCGCCAATTTCTGGCTCAGTCCACCGGTGATCGGATGGTGGTTGAATGTCGTGATCGACCGAGCCTTCAGGCGGAAAGCGCTGTCGTCGCCTCGACGGTTATTCCAGGCATCATCGATTTTCACGGGGTCCGCCGGAATTGGGTGAAGCCTGGTAGCCCGCCGGTTGTGGCCAGCTCGAACGTTGTTCCCAGTCTGCTGCTGACCGGAGCAATTGACCCGATCACGCCGCCACCTTTCGCCAGGATTGTCGTCGCGAGGATGGGGCCGGCCGCGCCGGTGGTCGAGTTTCCACATGTGGGTCACGACGTCGAAGAATCGTCAGCCTGCGGCGCCAATCTGGTGACACAGTTCGTTCGTCGCCCGGAGGGCCCGCTTAGCACTGCCTGTGTCGCGGCGGTGCCGCCTGTGACCTTGAGCTGAACAGAACCATAAAGCCTTGTCGCTGCCCTGCGGTGCCGGACGCAAGGCTTTCCGTTCACCGCGTCGTGATCAGCACAGCGTCCTCGTAGTTGCCGGCGCCCATCGCGCCATCGGCGAAAATGCCGTGCCGTGCGATCCAATTGATGGTTTCCTCGTAGACCTCCTTCGAATAGCGCTCGAACACCAGGCGCTCACCGGGTCCCCAGCGCCGCGTGTCCATCACGGCGTGATAGCGCACCGGGAATTCGTTCCGGTAATACTTGGTGTAACGGTCTGGCCGCAGATCGATGTCGTGCTGCGCCCGCTGCAACGCGGCAAAGAACCGACGCAGGTCATCGGTGTCCGGATCGCCGGTGATCATCGTCGCGATCATGAACGTCGTGTCGATGATCTTGCGGAACCCCAGTTGCTCCGCGAGATAATACGGGCCGTTGAACAGCGCCGAGGCCGGAGACGCGCCATTCAGCAGATTGTCCAGCCGGGCAAACAACATGCCCTGTGCGAAGGACAGATTGATCCGGTCGACCGGCAGGTACTGCTCCAGCGCCTGGATGGTCGAATAGTGGCTGCCGGATTGATAGCCGACCGAGATCGGCACCCAGGCCAGGTCCTCCGGCTGCCGGATCGGCGAGTCCGCGGCAACGAACACCCCCGACTGCGCGATCGAGTAGACGTCCGCGTAGAGCCGCCCTTTGCCCTGCGATGCCGCAACGCCCACGGTCCAGTGACACGCGCAGCTCACCGCCGCTTCGCGCCCACGCTCGAACGACTGGAACGCGCCGACTTTGTCGCCCCGGTCGTGGTGCTTGCCGTCGCTCGACTGGATCAGCTCCTGGAACACATAGTTCAGGCCGGCGTCCCGGAAATAGCCCTTCTCCTCGGCGACCCATTCCTGCAGGCGGAAATGCGGTTCGATGATGAACGGGGCTGTGGCCATTGCGGGGCTCCGAGGGTTGTTGAGCAGCTACGCAGGCCGATCAAATACCACCATCCCCACGCAACGGACAGAGCCGGCGGGCGGACTCAGGCCTATCGCGGCGCTTGACCCAATGCGTAGCGCCTCGGCCTTTCGCTCGCTCAGGTGGCGGCGAAGCAGTTGCCCTTTACGGCATCGGTCATCCGCGCAATAGCAGGACGATCAAGACGATCAGTAGGACGGTGCCCAATCCGCCACCGACATATGGCCCGCCATAGTAAAAGCCGCCGCCACCGAATAGGATCATCAGAATGATGATCAGAATTATCAGGTTCATGTAGTTCGCCTTCCGGAAACGCTTCCGAGTCTCAACATATTGGGATTTCGATGAAGAAGGCAAACCTTCCGATGAAGTAAGTTTGCCACAAGTCTGTGATTAGGTCACGTCCGTCAACTAACGTGATTGTTACCGGCGGCAAAGGTGCACATGCTGTGGCCGCGCGCCGATCAATCGCCGTCAGGCTTCTTCGGCAGATCGATCCCGGTCAGCGCCTGCCACACGCGGATCACGAAGACGTCGTCTTTGGCGCCCTCGCCGTGCGCGGCGGCGGCCAGGAACAACTGGTGTGCCGCTGCGGCAAGCGGCAGCGGGAAGGTCAGCGCCCGCGCCTGGTCCAGCACGATGCCCAGGTCCTTGACGAAGATGTTCACCGCCGACAGCGGCGTGTCGTCACCCGCCAGCACATGCGGCACACGGTTCTGCCACATCCAGGAACTGCCGGCCGAGGCCGAGATCACCTCGAACAGCGTTTTCGGATCGGCCCCGGCGCGGATGCCCAGCGCCAGCGCCTCGGCCGCGGTGGCGATGTGTACGCCGGCGAGAAGCTGGTTGACCATCTTCACCGTGCTGCCGACCCCCGGCTCCGTGCCCAGTTGCCACACCTTGGAGGAGATCGCGTCCAGCACCGGCCGTGCCTTGGCGAAGGCGGCGTCCGACCCGGCACCCATCACCGTCATGGTGCCGGCATGCGCGCCGGCCTTGCCGCCGGAAACCGGCGCATCGAGCATCAGGAAACCAGCCGCGGTGATGCGCGCGCCGAGCGCCTTCGCCGCATCCGGCGCGATGGTGGCGCAGCACAGGATCACCGCGCCCTGGTTCAGCCGTTCCAGGCAGCCCCCGGACCCAGCGCCCTCGTAACCGGCCTGGGCGCCAAACAGCACCTGCTCGGTCTGCGCGGCGTTGATGACGAACACCACCACCGCGTCGAGGTCGGTCGGCAACTCGGCCGGGGTCGCTACCGCGGTGGCGCCGGCGGCGATGAATTCGGCACGCGATGCCTCGCGCAGTTCGCACCCGATGACCCGGTGGCCCTTGCGGTGCAGGTTCAGCGCGACGCCCATGCCCATGGTGCCGAGGCCGATGACGCCCACTTTCATTGCCGATCCGTCCCCCCGTTGGCCGCAGTGCTCAACGCCCCTGGCGATATCGTTCCACTGCCGCGACAAGTGCGCGGCGGATACCCGGCTCGAGCGCGGAATGGCCCGCATCCGGCACGATGGTCAGCCGCGCCGCCGACCAGGCGGCCGCCAGCTCGAACGCAGTGCAGGCCGGGCAGATCATGTCGTAGCGCCCCTGCACGATCTCCGCCGGGATGTGGCCGATGCGGTCCATGCCGGCAAGCAGTCCTCCCGGCGGCAAGAACAGGCCATGGGCGAAATAATGCGCTTCAATGCGCGCCAGCCCCAATGCAGTCCGATCCTGTGCGAACGAGCTGACGGTGTCCGGGCTGGGCAGCATCGTGGAGCAGGAGCCTTCGTAGATCGACCAGGCGCGCGCCGCCGGCATGTGCACCGCGGGGTCCGAATCGGTCAGCCGGGCCAGATAGCCCTTCAGCAGGTCGCCGCGCTCGGCCTCCGGCAGGAAGCTGGCGAACTGCGCGTGCGCGTCGGGGAACACCGCGCGCAGGCCGTGCAGGAACCAGTCCACCTCGCTCGGTCGGCCGAGGAATACGCCGCGCAGCACGCAGCCCGACACCCGGTCCGGATAGGCCTGGGCGTAGGCCAGGGCCAGCGTCGAGCCCCAGGAGCCGCCGAACAACAGCCAGCGCTCGACGCCGATGTGCCGGCGCAGCCGCTCGATATCGGACACCAGGTCCGCGGTGGAGTTGTCGGCCAGGCTGCCGAGCGGGCGCGATCGGCCGGCACCGCGCTGGTCGAAGATCACGACGCGCCAGAAGTCGGGGTCGAAGAAGCGCCGGTGCACCGCGCCCGCGCCGGCGCCCGGGCCGCCGTGCAGGAACAGCACCGGCCGGCCGCGCGGACTGCCGACCTGCTCCCAATACATGACATGGCCCGCCGAGAGCGGAAGGTATCCGGTCTCGAACGGCCCTATCTCTGGAAAGAGGTCCCCACGCGGCATGAATGGCAATGGTATAGGCGGCGGGCACGTGGTGGAACAGGGTTGCTGGCAATGCAACGACTATGGATCGGCCTCGGCGCGCTGGCCGGCCTCGGCGCGGTGGCGATGGCAGCGGTGGCGGCGCATGTGACACCCGAACACGCCGACCCGCGCGCCAACGAGATGCTGCGCAGCGCCATCCAGATGCAGGGCTGGCACGCCCTGGCCCTGCTGGCCTGCGGCCTGTGGGTCGGTCGCGCCGGACTTCAGGCGGCCCGCCTCGCCAATTGGGCGGGCGCGGCCTTCGCCGTGGGGCTGCTGCTGTTCTGCGGCGCCGTCTACCCGCTGGCGCTCGCCGGACTGCGGCTACCGTTGCTGGCGCCCATCGGCGGCTCGCTGCTGATGCTGGGGTGGGCGCTGCTCGCCGCCTCGGCACTGTGGCCACGCTGAACGGCGCGGTTGATCCAGGTTGGCAAGCTGTCCCCAGTCATGCCACGATTGCCCATTCGGGTCAGGGAAGGCGATTGGGATGAACATCCGATTGGCTGGGCTCGCCGCGCTGGCGTGCTGCGTGGCAGGCGTGGCGATTGCTCAGGCCGAGATCGACGTAATCGCGGTCCGCCAGGCCGGCATGGAGTTGCAGTCCGCGGCGATCGGTGCGGTTAATCTGGCCGTCAAAGCGGGCGTCGACGTGAAATCGTTCGCCGGCGCCGGCAGCGCCACGGCCGGCTGGGCGAAGCGGATCCCAGGCCTGTTCCCACCCGGGACCGACAAGGGTGAGGACACCAAGGCGTTGCCGGAAATATGGTCGGACAGCGCCGGCTTTGCCAAGGCGGCGGCCGCCCTTGGCACAGCGGCCGATAAACTGACCGCCGCTGCCAAGGCTGACGACAAGGAAGCTTTCGGGGCGGCGCTGAAGGACGTCGGCGGCGCCTGCGGCGCCTGCCACAAGACCTACCGGGCCAAGTAGCCGACCGGGCGGGGCACCTGGCCTTCGCTCGGCTCGCTTAATGGCTCAAGAGCGGTTGACCAGCCAGGTGACCGCCCCGGCCGCAACGACGATCAGCAACAGCGCGAGCCACACGCTCGCCATGCGCGGCCGCGTCAGGTCCGCCGGCAGGCGCTTGTGCCCGGTCAGCATCGGCCGAACCAGGTCGTGGCGTTTCAGCACCGCGTAGGTCAGCACCGCCAGGATATGTCCCGCCACCGCGATTTCGATCAGCGTGAAGTTCACCCGGTGGATGTGGCTCAGCCAGTCGCTGGTTGACTTGTCGACGGTTTCCGCCAGCGGTCCCTCGGTCAGCGAGTCGTCATTGGAGAACAGTCCAGTGCCGACCTGGACGGCGAGCAGCATCAGCATCAGCAGCACCATCCAGCCGCCGGCCGCGTTGTGGCCCACCTGATGGTCGGGCTCGCGCCGTGGCAGATGGGCCAGGTGGCGCAGCGCGGCGAGCGGGCTGGCCAGGAATTGACCGAACCGCGCGGTCTCGCTGCCGACAAACCCCCAGGCGAGGCGGAACAGCAATAGCGCCAGGATCGTGTAGCCGGACAGCAGGTGCCGACCCATCCAGTTGCACTCGGCGGACAGCCAACTGAAGCCAACGAGCAGCACGAGCGCCCAGTGGAACAGGCGCGTCGGCAGATCCCACACCCGCACCGGCACATACGACCGCTCTACCGGCGACTGCTCCACCGGTGCCTTCTCCGTCACGATCCATTCCCCCTCATCCCGTGAACCACCCCCGCAGGCTGTTGCCTCGCGCGGTTCCCTCGTATGATGTCATCCGGCACCAAGCGAGATTGCGGCGCCGAACGTGTCACCCTAGGCTGACGCTGATGCCCGATCCTAGCCCTGCTCCTGATCGAGCGACCAAGCTTCGCAACCTGGCGCTGGCTGCGCTGTCGCTGATCGCGGCCGGCAGCATCGGCATGTTCGCGGTGAAGACCTTCCGGCCCCCGGCATCGACGCCGGGCCTGCCCACGGAAACCACCACGCCGCAAACGACGCCGAACCAGACGGTACCAAATCGGCCGGGGTCGAACCAGACGGCGCCGAACCAGACGGTGGGTCCGGCAGGCCAGGCCATGACCGCACCAGGCACCGCGCCGGCGGGGTCGCCACCGGGTACCGCCGCACCGGTCCCGCCCAGCTTTGACATCGTCCGGATTGATCCGCAGGGCAACGCGGTGATCGCCGGCCGCAGCCAGCCTGGCGCCGAGCTGTCGATCCGCTCCGATGGCGTCGAAATTGGACATGCCACCGCGGACGGCCAGGGGACATGGGCGCTGACCCTGCCCCTGCCCGCCGGTCCGCACGCGCTCACGCTGCAGGAACACACCGCGTCCGGCCAGGAGGTCGCCAGCGCGGGATCGGTGCTGATGGCGGTGCCCGAGCGCGGTCCTGCCGGCGTGCTGCCGCCGCTCGCCGTGCTCACCGGGCCACAACAGCCGCCGCGCGTGCTGCAAGGTCCCCCGGGCGTGGGCGCGACAAAGCCTGGCCAACTCGGCCTGGGCGCGCTGGATTACGATGTGCGAGGCGATCTGCAACTGTCCGGCACCGCCAAGCCAGACACGACCGTACGCTTATATGCCGACAATCACCCGATCGGCGAGGTGCGCACTGGCAAGGATGGGCGCTGGGTTCTGGCGCCCCACACCGTGGTGCCCGAGGGGCCGCATCAGCTACGGCTCGACCAGGTCGGCCCCGACGGCAAGGTGATCGCGCGCGTGGAGCTGCCGTTCCACCGTGAGTTGATCCCGCCGGGCGACCTGGCGGCGGGTCGCGTCACCGTGCAGCCGGGGACTAGCCTGTGGCGCATCGCCTCACAGGCATATGGCCGCGGGGTTCGCTACACCGTGATCTACCAGGCCAATCACGAGCAGATCCGCAATCCGAACCTGATCTATCCGGGCCAAGTGCTCGCGGTGCCGCCAGGGTCCGACGGGGCCGCCAGCCCGGCTTCCTCCAACACGTCCAGGTAGGGCGCCAGTGCCAGCAGAAACAGCGTGATCTCGGCGATCAGCGCCGTCGCCGTGATCGGCAGTGGCGTGCGCAGCTTCGCCTCCAGCAGCACGCGGTGACCGGCGGCCAGCCCGATACTCCAACCCTCCGGCAACATGGCGGGCAGCCCCCGCAGCAGCGTGAAACCCGACGAGCGGCGGGCGGTGTCCAGCGTGTGCGCGGTGCTCGGCACCCGGCCGAGCGGCGCCTGCAGAAGCAGCCGCCAGTCCAAGTGATCATCCGGCAGCAACTTTGCGTACAGCGCCTGGCCGCGCCATCGGCAACTGAAACCCGGCGCACCGTCGGATTGGGTCGCCTCCAGCGCCCCGGCGGCGTCGACGCGGAACGGACCCAGGGTCATGCCCATGGTCGTGGTGATGTCGTCCAGGCTCACATGCAGCTCCTGACTTCTGGCGATGCGGGGCCGCCAGCTTGTCCGAGTAAAGTGAAGCATCCATAAACCCGCGGCATGGATGTCGCCGAAACCTTCCGTCAGGCCGTCGCACCGCCCCACCCCGCCGGACGGCCGTTCATCCTGGCCGGGCTGGTCGCGCTGGTGCTGGGCTTTGTCGTTGGCATCTGGCTGTCCTGGGCCGGGGCGATCTTCACGTTGATCTGCCTGTATTTCTTCCGCGACCCGGAGCGCGTGGCGCCGGAGCGCCCCGGGGTGCTGCTGGCACCAGCGGACGGCCGCGTGATCGCGGTCGGACCGGCGCAGCCCCCGGGTGAACTTGGTCTTGGCGCGACCCCACGTTGGCGTGTGGGCATCTTTCTTTCGGTGCTGGATGTGCACGTGAACCGCGTGCCGGCGGACGGCACGGTCAGCCGGATCGCCTATCGCCACGGCGCCTTCGTCAGTGCCGCCGCTGACAAGGCGGCGGAGGAGAACGAGCGCAACGCCATTGCAATCCGCCTGCCGGACGGGCAGGAGATCGCGGTGGTGCAGATCGCCGGGCTGGTCGCCCGGCGCATCGTCTGCACGCTGCGCGAGGGCGACGCGGTGCGGGCCGGCGCACGCTTCGGCATCATCCGGTTCGGCAGCCGCACCGACCTCTATCTGCCCGAGGGAGTGCGGCCGCTGGTGCGGGAGGGACAGACCATGATCGGCGGCGAGACGGTCATCGCGGCGTTGGCGCCATGAGTGGCGCGTGGCCGCCCGACCGCGGTCCTGGCAGCGATGACCCGCCGGAGAGGGCCGGGCTCGACAGGGCCGGGCTCGACAGGGCCGGGCGTGACGACCCCCGGCGCGACGATTTGGGCCGCGTCTCACCAATGCGCCTGCTGCACCGGCGGCTCCGTCCGCGGCCGCGGCCGCGCTTCAAGGGTCCGTCGTTCAACCGGCTGGTGCCGAACATCATGACGCTGCTCGGCCTGTGCGCCGGGCTGAGCGGCATGCGCTACGCGCTCGAGGGACGCTTCGGCACCGCCGCCGTGGCGATCGCGGTGGCCGCGGCGATCGACGGGCTGGACGGGCGGCTGGCGCGGATGCTCAAGGCGACCTCGCGGTTTGGCGCCGAGTTCGACAGCCTGGCGGACTTCCTGTGCTTCGGCGTGGCGCCGGCCTTCGTGCTGTATTCATGGTCGCTGCAGCGGGCCGGCGCGTTCGGTTTCATCCCGTGCATGATGTTCGCGGTGTGCATGGCGCTGCGGCTGGCGCGCTTCAACGCCGCGCTGGATAGCGCGCCGGGTCCTGCCTACGCGTATAACTTCTTCACCGGCGTGCCGGCGCCGGCGGGCGCCGGGCTGGTGCTGTTTCCGCTGTTCGTCGGACTGGAGGCGCGCAAGCTCGGCTGGGACTGGCTGGTGACGGTCGCGTCCTATCCCTTGGTGTGCGCCGCGGTTTTGGTTGGTACCGCGCTGCTGTTGGTCTCCACCTTGCCGGTGTGGAGCTTCAAGAACTTCAAGATGCCTGCCGAGTATGTCTTGCCGACCTTCCTGGGCGTGGGCGTCTTCGCGGCGTTGCTGGTGGCCGATCCCTGGGCGGCGCTGGCGGCGGGCGGATTGCTGTATGTCGGCATGCTGCCGTTCAGCGTGCGCAGCTTCCACCGGCTGAAGCGCGAGGCAGAGGCGATGCGGGTGCCGCCGGATCAGGCGCAGGCGGGGTGATCGCGCCGCGCCATGCCCACCGCACCGCTCGACGGCCTACGCGGTCCTTGTCGTGTTCTGCCATCGTCCACCTCTCCCGCAAGCGGGAGAGGTCGAGACACGAAGCGTCGAGGGTGAGGGTCGAGCCGCCCGCGCCGGCCCCTGCACCTCCCTCGCCCGCCGCCGTGCCCCACTCCACAGGGTGGTTGCACGATCTTTCCGGCTCCGACCCCGCCGCGCTCGGCCTCGACCGTCCAACGGCCGGACCGAAGATGACGCACGCTGATGAAGTCGACGAAGGCATGAAGTGATGCGGGCGGTTAGCGACGCCCTGGATAATATAGAAACGGCCCCGAGAACAGTTGCCTCCAGGGTTCCAGCGCCGGTCCCGGCGCGCCACTGTGCTTCTGTTCAGCGGCTGATTACTTCCAAAGCGTGGGTCAGCGAAGTGTTTGAAACGCGCATTAGGCCACCAAACGGTTCCTGTAGCTCCGTTATTATTCGGATCGCGCTGCCGACCCCGACTGAGCAGAGAAGTATCGCAACGATCGACGTGGGGTTGAGTGGCGCAAATAAGCCGAAGCTGGCAAAAATGATTACGAACCAGAACAGCACGAGCAGCAAGAGAGGCCTTGGGGTACTTACGGTCCCCTGCGCCAGTTGCCAGCGAGCTGCCATAATCGCGGTAGTGAGTTGCAGCGACTGCGCCTGCAGCCAGCGTTGTGTGTCGTTAGCAGGCATCAATGCGACGATCTTGTTTTGCAGCTCTTCCAGTATGGATACGGTCGCGATGTTCTCCATATTGGGGGCTTGGTCGGAGTTCTCCGGGAACAGGTCCTGCAGCTCTGCTGCGGTGTAATGACGCAGCAGCACGCGGCCGTCCTGCGCCTCCGTCCCGAAGCGTTGCATTAAGCGGTCCAGGCTGATCACGTCGGCCGAAATGTCGGCAATCTCCTGCGCCTTGGCGATAAAGGACGAGTTGGCGGTCGATATGAGAAGGCCAACCACCAAGGCCGACAGGGTTCCGATCACGGCCATCGATACAGAGATCACGCTTTTGGTTTCTGGACTCAAATGATGACCGGGCAGAAAGCGAACGACGAACATGGTGATCAAGGCGCTGCCGAACAGGATAGTGATGATGATTGCACTGATTGGCACGGAGTTCATGGCGTGGTCCCTACATCTGTTCGTCGAGGCCGGGATGGCGCTACATCGACGGCAAACCTCAGCGCCGAAGATGGGTGAAAAGCGGACTATTAAGGCCTCCACTGTCCTCTGCTCACCCTACACACAATCAGACCTCCCATTATGCTTCCTGCGACCTCCTCGAGTCCGTTCGCTGCCTTGGTTGTGTGTTCAACGAAGTTGTCGAGCAGAAGGATGGCCGATACGGCAACCGGCATGCCGACGAAAATCTAGCGCGCCACGTTTCAGTGTCGTGGAGGAGCAATCAGGATGCCGACAAAGGCTCCTATTATTGTGGCGATTACCCAAGTCTGAAAAACATTTGGCCCGGAACCCTTATAGGCAAGCCCCTTCATCGTTACCCCGATCACGAATGCCAAAATGGCCACCAGGATAGCAATAACCCAACGTGTTGCCGTTGAAAGTTTATACCAGCCGTCAGAATGATCGACTCTTCACCGGGGAGATTCCCGAATCGGCTTGAGTACGATTCCCTCTGCGTGTCGCGACGATTCGCAGGGAGTGCAACCGGATGGCCAGGCCGATCGAGATCACCCGTTTTGAGCTTTCGGCGACGGAGCTGAGGGAACTGGCGGCGCGGACGCAGGCCGGTGCGGTGGTGCGGCGTCTGCTGGCAATAGCACTGGTGCTGGAGGGCCATCCACGCGAGGCGGCGGC
>DASRQX010000315.1:0-13454 GCA_035696165.1 Acetobacteraceae bacterium
ACCGCATCGACGATCGCGTAGCGCCGGCCTTGCTCCTTCAGTGCCGTCATCGCGTCGCGGATCGCCGTCGCGCCGCGCTCGACGGTCGCGAACGGCACGAGGCCGACGGTGCCGTCGGTCTGGCGCGACAGCACGCGCACCAGGTTGGCGTCCTTCATCGGCGTGAGCGGGTGATTCTCCATGCCGCTTTCGTTCAGCAGCACTCCGCCGACGAACAGATACCCCTGGTAGACGCTACGCGCGTTTGCCGGAAACGCCGGACAGGCCAGCGCGAAGCCGGAGCCAAGCGCCGCCAGCAACGCATCCGCCACCGGTCCGATATTCCCCGCGTCCGTGCTGTCGAACGTCGAGCAATACTTGAAGAAAAACTGCCGGCAGTCCGCGCCGCGCAGCCAGGCCAGCGCGCCCAGGCTCTCGCGCACCGCGTCACGCACCGGCGCGGTGCGCGATTTCAGCGCGACCACCACCGCGTCGGCGTCCGGTGCCGTTTCATCGGCGCCTGGCACGCCGATGCGCTGCACGGTGCGCATGCCGTGCTTCACCAGCATGGAAGCGAGATCGGTGGCGCCGGTGAAATCGTCGGCGATGCAGCCCAGCAGCATGGCGTCAGTTCCCATCCCGGTTCTTCATTGCCCGTTCTTCATTGCCCAATCGTCATTGCCCAACTGTCATTGGCCGTCCTTCGACGACAGCGCCGCGGCGAAGGCGCGCGACTGGTCGTCCCATGTCGGCAGCTGCCGACCGCTCTGCCAGGCCGCCTCCGCCATGTCGTGGCGCAGCGCCGCGCTGAAGATCACGCGCCGCAACGCCTTCGACAGTGTGACTTGATCACCGGGCTGCACCAGGATGCCGTTCTCCGGCGTCACCAGCGTGGGCGCGATGCCGACCGCGGTAACCGCGACGGGCACGCCGCGCTTCAAGGCCTCGGCGATCGCCATGCCATAGCCTTCCCAGTGCGAGGCCAGCGCAAACAGATCCGCGCCCTGCCACAGCACCTCCAGCGCCGCATCCACCAACTCGCCGGCGAAGCGAACGCGCTCCGCGATGCCAAGTTCCGCTGCCAGCGCGACAAGCCCGTCGGCATGCGCCGGATCACGCGCGGACGAGCCCACGATGGTCAGGTGCCAATCGAGATCGAACAGCCGCGCCAACGCGCGCAGCAGCAGATCGTGCCCTTTGCGCGGCACCAGCGTGCCGATCGACATGATCCGGCAGGTCTGGCCGCCGCGGCCGGAACTGCGTGGCGCGTCGTCGGTGCCTGGCATTACCACGGTGATGCGCGGGCGCGGCACGCCGAACTCGGTGACCAACCGTTCCGCGGTCGGGTCGCTGGTGACAACCACGCGTGCGAGGCGCCGTAGCAGGCCCTGCTCGATGTCGCGCAGCCGGGTGCGATCGGCCTCGTTGAGGCCGGTCTCCAGCGCGGTTGGATGATGGACCAGCGCCATTGCGCCGTATGCGGCCAGGGCGTCGCCCATGCCCTCGAACGCCGGCAGCGCCAGCCCGTCGATCAGCGGCCGGCTTGCCCCGGCCAGCGCGTCCCATGCGGCGCACGCCGCATCACGCGCGGCGCTGTCGGCCAGCGGATGTGCCCCTGCAAGCTCGACCACGTCGACCTGGTGTCCGGCCGTGCGCAACCCGGCAACGATTCGACGGTCGTAGGCATAACCACCGGAGACGGTGTCGAACGGCGCCGGGACGATCAGCGCGAGGCGCATCGCGCTCAATCGAGTGGATCGACCAGCACGATCGGCCGCTCAAGCCCGGCGCGGTAGACGTAACTGACCGGCGGCGCGGGCTCATGCGCGATCGTGCAGCCGGCGTAGCTGCCATCGGCAAAGTGGAACAGGCGCTGATGCGTGGCCAGGTCGCCCCATACGGCGCCGATCTGATGGTAGTGGAACTGCACCGCGCGGCGGCGCAGCGGCGAGGCATTCGGCGCGGTGTAGTGGTGCAGCAGAGAATGGAAGATCAGCGCGTCGCCGGGCTGCATCTCGATCGGGATGCGGTCCGCGGCGCGCACCTGCGGTGGGAGGATGCGGCAGCGGTTGAAGTCGTTTTCGTGTTGGTGCGGCACCGCGCCGTCCAGGTGCGAGCCGGGCACCAGCTCCATGCAGCCGTTCTCGCGCAGCGCGGGGTCCAGCGCGATCCACACGCCCGCGATCAATCCGGGATCGGTCAGCCGGAAATACGCGGCATCCTGGTGCCAGGGCTTTTCGGATCCGATGTGCGGCGGCTTCACCAGCGCCATCTCCTGGAACAGCACGCGGCCCTGCCCGAGCAACTGATCCAGCAGTTTGTGCAGCCGTCGGTTCATCGCCGCCATCTCCAGCGCCGGCGCGTCGCGCACGAAATCCATGTATTTGCGGATGGCGAACTCGCGCTGCTCCGGCGCGAGCGTTGCCGGATCATGGCCGCTTTCGTACATCAGCACGGTGTCGCGCGCCGGCAGGCGTCCGGTCGCCAAATCACTCAGCGCCGTATTGCAGGCGGCGACCGACGCGGGCCCCATGACGCCGCGGGCAACGACGTAGCCATCGCGGCGGTACTGCGTGATTTCCGCTTGGGTGAAGTGGGCGGCGGCGAGGCCGGGGGTGATCTGGTCCATCGCCGCAGCATGGCGCGCGCCAGCGGGCGGGGCAACCGGCACGCCGATCAAAGCCGTTCGTAACGGACCTCGGACCCGTCGGCGACGGTCAGCGCCATGCCGACCCATGACCGGCTGTCGTCGTACCACAGGTCCACGGCGAACGCGCCGCTGAGGTTGTAGTGGGTTGCCGGGATCACGCTGCCGGACGCCAGCCGGACATTGTCCGTGCGGAGATCGGCGATTTTCGGCGACAGCAGGACGCCGTCCTCCAGGCTGATCATCGGCCCATCCAGCATCCGCTTGTTCCAATAGGATGTGGGGATCGCGGCGCCGGGAGCGACGTAGCGCTTGGTCTTGCTGCCGAGCACGACCAGCCCGTCGTCGGCGCGCCGGGCATTCATCCATTCGCGGTCGCCGTTCTTGTCGGTCTCCGCGGTCAATCCGACCAGCGTCGTGCCGCGCCAGGTTTCCACGCTGCGGTGCTTGTAGCGGGCGATCGGGATCGAGACGAAGGTCACCAGCGCATCGACCACGATGTGCACGGTCAGCGCGTCGCCGTCCTGTGCGAAGGTCAAGGTGTGCCTGCCGATTTCGCTGCCGTGCCGCATCATGCGGAAGGCGAGCGTGTCGGTCGGGGGCACCGGCAACGCGGGGGTCGGCGACGTGGGGGCCGCGCCACCCGCGGCAGTCGCCGCCGCGGCCAGCAGGACGCAGCGTCGGCCGATCGATCGGGGGTCCGCGCCTGGTCTTTGCGCGTTCAGGGCACCTGCGTTCACGGTTGGCCTGAGCAGTTGCACGACGTCACGCACCATACCACGGCCGGCGGCATCGGCCAAAGCGTTTGAGCCCAGGTCGCGCCCACCAGCAAATTGACCCTGATACGGCGCGGCGCCGGGTCCACAACCCGGAGCCGGGTGGGCGGGCTCACTGCTGACACAACGCTGTCAGCAGTGAGCCGATATCATTGGGCAAGGTGCAACAAAGGTGACGTGATGGGTCGGCACGCTCAGGGTGTCCTGCTGATCATCCTGTCGGCAATTGCGTACAGTTCGGCCGGGTTCTTTACCCGGCTCATCCATCTTGACGCCTGGACCATGTTGTTCTGGCGCGGGTTGTTCGCCGGCCTGATGATCCTTTGTGTTATCGTCGTGCAGGAGCGAGGCCACACGATGGCTGCCATCCGAGCGGTTGGTCGTCCCGGTTTCGCGGCAGCACTATGCTCGACCGCCGCCACGATACTTTATCTGAACGCGTTTCGTCGTACGTCCGTTGCCGATGTAGCCGTGATTTTCGCGTTTGCACCATTTCTCACCGCCGGCCTCGGCTGGCTGTGCCTTGGCGTGAGCGAAGCGTGGACTACGCTCGCGGCCAGTCTTTTCGCGCTGCTCGGTGTCGGCATCATGGTCAGCGGCGCAGTGACCGAGGGGCATCTGATTGGCGATCTCCTGGCCTTCGGCATGACCGCCTGCATGGCGATCATGATGTTGATCATTCGCCAGCAGCAACAGACGTCTATGCTGCCTGCCGCATGTCTGTCAGCGTTGCTTTGTCCACTCGTGGTTTGGCCATTCACCTCGCCGCTCGCGATTGGCATGGGCGACATGTTCAATCTGTTTCTGTTCGGCACGACCCAGTTTGGCCTGGGGCTGGTCTTCCTGACCTTGGGCGGTCGATTGGTCTCGGCTACCGAGAACGCCCTGATCAACACATTGGAAATACCACTTGCCATTGCGTGGGTCTGGCTCTGCTTCGATGAGGTGCCGTCGATCGCCAGCCTTGTCGGTGGCATTATCGTCACGGCGACCGTCGTTGCGCATGTGTGGCACGGCAGTCGGGCCATGCGCCCGTCTCGGCAATCGGGTGAACGAAAGACGATGAGGGTTCCGCGCTGAAGTCGATCGCGGGACCAAGGCACCCGTCGAGGTCACGACCAGTTCACTCGGCGGCGCCGTGAACGCCGCTCGATGGGATCGCCCGAGGCTGGGGATCCGCTCATGGCCCGCCAGCCAGGCAGCAAAATTCCACCACGAAGTAAGCCAGCGGCCGGCGGGCGGCCGCACCGCGATGGATGAAAATGCTACTGCGTGGGTTTAGAGGCAGGGGTTGGCGGCACGGACCAAAGCACGACACTCTGCCGCCGTGATCGGCTTGGAGGTCGAAAGCGTCTGCGGTGGTTTTGCTGTCCTCGCCACGGAGTTTGATCCGCGCCGCCTTAAGGATATTGCCCTTTGTCGCCCCCGGCCCCCGCCTTCGCAGGGGCAGACTTGGGGAGCACGCGTAGTAGAATCCTGCCTTCTTGCGGGAATACCAGCGCCCCACGGCGGGCTTGTGCCCGCAAGCATCCCGCCATACCACTCAACCATGATCACGCGCGCGGACATCATCTGGCTCGGCATTTCCGCCGGCGTCATCGGATCCCTGGTGGGCGGGATGATGCTGGGCATCGGCATAAGCCTGGTCATCAACGGCGCGCCGATCGGCTGGCTGCTGCTGTTGCCGGGCGCCCCGGCCTCGGCAATTCCAGGCTGGCTGCTCGCGCGGCGGCTCGCGCGGCAAGTGTAGCGCCACTCGGTTCGGCGTCACGCCTGCCAACCAGGGCATCGTTGCAGCTACCATTCCGTTCTGCGAGACCGAACGTGGCCAGGAGGGGACGATCATGAACTATCGCCGCGTCTGGGTTCTGGCCTTCCTGTTCACGCTGACCACGATCAACTACGCCGACCGCGTGGCCCTGTCCGTCGCGGCGCGGCCGATCTCGGTCGAGTTCGGTCTGTCCCCGGTACAGATGGGCTACCTGCTGTCGTCGTTCCTGTGGCTGTATCTGTTCTGCCTGCTGCCGGTCGGCCTGCTGGTCGACCGGTTCGGCAGCAGGATCGTCAATGCCGCGGGCATCGGGCTCTGGTCGACCGCGACCGTGCTGACCGGTTTCACCAGCAACTTCGTGTTCATGGCGGCAACGCGCGTGGTGATGGGCATGGGCGAGTCGACAAGCTGGCCGGCCTCCAACCGGGTGATCCGCGAGTGGTTTCCGGCCGCCGAGCGCGGGCTGGCTAACGCCGTGTTCGGCGCCGGCGCCGCGGCGGGCCCGGCGATTGGCGCGGTGGCGATTGCCGCGGTGGTGAGTTCGCTGGGCTGGCGCGCCGGCTTCTTCGTTGCCGGATCGATCGGCTTCATCTGGCTGCTAGCATGGCTGGCGGTGTTCGACCAACCCGAGCGCGTGCGCTGGCTGCGCCCGGCGGAACGCGACGCGATCCTGCGCCAGCGCGACGGCCCAATGGCGCAGTTAGTGGCGCAGGTGGGAGCGCGGACGGGGGCGGAACGATCCGCCTCGCCGCTGTGGCACCTGCTGGGACTGCGCACCGTCTGGGGCCTGTTCCTGACCCAGGGCTGCGAGGTCTACGGCGGCTACATGCTGCTGACCTGGCTACCGAGCTACCTGCAGCAGGCCAAAGGTCTGTCGGTGCTGAATGCCGGCATGGTAACCGCCGTGCCGTTCGGCGCCGCAACCGTCATGGCGGTGCTGCTGGGCGTGCTCAGCGATCGGCTGTTGACGCGCGAGACCGTGCACACCGGACGGCGGCGCATCATGCTGGCCGTACTGATGATCAGCGTCAGCAGCATCCTGCTGGTGCCAATGCTTGACAGCCTGTGGGCGATCGTTGCGGTGCTGGCGCTGGCCCGCTCGGCGGGCGCGGCCGCCAGCGCGCTGAACTTCGCGCTGGTCACCGATCTGGTGCGCAACCGGGCCGATATCGGCAAGGTGACCAGCATCACGGTGCTGGGAGGCAATTCGTTCGGCCTGATGGCCCCGATCGTCACCGGCTATGTGCTCGCACTGACCGGCAGCTTCAACGGCACTTTCGCGGTGACCGGCATCCTGGCCCTGACCGGCGCGGCGATCACCCTGTTGATGACGCGCAAACCGATCGAGGCCTACGCACCAGGCGTCGCCGCGGCCATCCGCACCGCCTGATCCAACGCGCTGAGGAATCGTGAGCGAACCGCGCGGGTCAGCGGTGCCGGCCCACCGGTGGTCATGCCGATCTCGCGCATATGCCGCGCGACCTCGCGGCCGGCGAGCGCGTTGCCGATGTTGTCCGTGCTCCAGAGTTTCCCGGTGTGCGCCAAGGCATGCGCGCCCTTGGTGAGACAACGAGCGGCAAGCGGAATATCCGCGGTAACGCAGACATCCGTCGCGGTGATCCGCTCGGCGATCCAGTCATCGGCGATATCAGCCCCGGCGCCGACCACGATCATGCTGACATTCGGCAACCCCGGCGGTCGGATCGGCCGCGATCCATTGGAAACCACGAACACGCGCAAGCCAAGCCGCGTAGCAACGCGATAGACCTCCTCACGCACCGGGCAGGCATCCGCATCCACGTAAATGTCGGTCATTGCGCAAGCAACCATCGTACCCATCGTAGAGCAGAAAAGCCATGCTTCCGGGCGCTTGACCCGGGGGCACGGCCTTTCCGCCCTAAGGAGGTTATCAAACCGGCACGTCACCCTTCAGCATGACCCGATACAGATACCGCACCTGCGTCATGTCGTAATCGCCGTTCGCCTTGTGCAACAGACAGCGGTTGTCCCACATCACCAAATCGCCCGCACGCCATTGATGCCGATACTCAAACCGCGGCTGCCGCGCGTGTTCCAGCAAATCGTCCAGCAACGCCAACGCCGCACCCTCCTGCATCCCCTCGATCCCCTCGACGCGGATCGGATTGAGATAGATCGCCTTGCGACCGGTCTCCGGATGCGTGCGCACCAGCGGATGCAGCACCGCATCCGGCACCGCCGCGCGGTTCTCCTCGCTCAGCGTCATCAGCTTTCGTGCGCTATGGCGGCTCTGATACACGTGAACGGCGCGCAACCCGTCGATCCGGCGCTGCATCGCCTCTGGCAGATCCTCATACGCGCGGTGCATGTTTACATACTGCGTGTCCCCACCGCGGTCCGGCAGCGTCACCGCGTGCAGCACCGTCGCCTTCGGCGGCGCGACAGCGTTGGAGTGGTCCGTATGGTACCCGGCACCCGGAATATAGCGCGTCCCATCCGGATAGCTGTCCTGGTTCGATACGTAATGGATCAACGGGCACTCCGGCAGCGCGAACTTCTTGTCCTGCTGCGGGAACACCTCGCCGAACAACCGCACCGCATCCACCACCTGCTGCGGCGACAGATGTTGGTCGCGCACCACCAGCACCGAGCGCTCCGAGAACGCGTGATTCAGGCGCGCGCGCAATTCGTCACCCACCGGGTGCGTCAGATCGACCCCGCGCACCTCGGCGCCCGTATGATCGGACAGCTTGGCGATCGTGCAGTCCAATGTCGCGGCCATTGACCTTCCTCCGTTCGACCTTGGGGCTATTCTTCCACCCGCCCCAATTGCCGTCGACCCAGCACCGTCTCCGTCATGATCCGGCTCGGCGCCTGCCCAGTCGCCTCGCCCCGCTAAACCGCCGGATCGTCAATGACGTCAAGCAACGTTTCGGCGGCAGGCGGGATCGTCAGGCCAGCCGCCGCGACGGTCAGGTCCCGCTTCGCATCGCTGGCGTTGAAACGTTCCAGGTCCGCCGCACTGGCCCATTGCGTCATGACGTGGAAGTCGGTCTCGCCGCCCCGCCCGTGCAGGCGCCAGATTGCCTGGCAGCCGGGCTGACGGAGCATGCCAGGAAAACCAACATCGCGAGTGAACACCAGCCACTCCGCGATCCGGTCGGGCCTGACCTGCATCTTCAGAATACGAAACAACATCGGTCGCCTTGCCTCCCCCCATCACAAGCGCGCAATCGCCGTCCGAACATGCACGGTTCCGGTCTGCCCGCCCATATCGCGCGTCTTCGCCCCGCTATCACGACACTGGCCCGACAGCCGGACTCATAGGCCCCCGCGCCGCTGTCAGTTCATCGGGGGCCAGTGTTGTGCGCTGTGCAACATGCGGATGATGCGGACTTCCGTCGCTACAACACGATAAACGATGACATAGGGCGTTCGCGCCACAACGAATTCTCGTGTGCCATCGACGCGCCCGGCGCACCCCATGTGAGGATTATCGGCAAGCAGTGCGACAGCCGCGCGGATCGTGTCACCGAGTCGTGCCGCTGCAGCCGGATTTCGATCGGCGATGTACTTGAGCTGCACGTCCCGCGTACCCAAACCGCGCCGTAGCCAGCGTATCCTCACCTCTCGCGATTGGCTTTGGCGCGCACCAGCAGTTCAGCCTTCTGCACCTCCCACTCGGCTTCCACCTGCTCGTTAGGTATGAGCTCGACGTTCGGATCCTCAAGTTCCCGCAACCCCTGTTCGACCTCGGCACGGAACCAGGCGTCGTGCTCCGCCTTCGCCACATAGTCGCGCATGAAATCACGCAGGAGCTGCGAGCCCGGGCGATCGTGCACCTTGGCGATGTTGGTGAACGAGGTCTTCAGGTCCTCATCGACCCGGAAGGTAAAAGTGGTCTCGGCCATGACGCCGCTCCGCACTGCAATTGCACTAACAATGTAGCACAACGCCGGGCAACCGCAACCACCGCCCCTCCCCTACCCCGCCACCAACTGCGCGATCGCCGTCCCAACTTCCGCGGTGCCCGCCTGCCCGCCCATATCGCGCGTCTTCGGCCCGCTCTCGCGCAGCAGCGTCTCGATCGCGTCCACGATCGCCTGGCCCGCCGCCGCCTCACCCAGGTGCTCCAGCATCAGCGCCGCCGACCAGATCTGTCCGATCGGGTTGCAGATATGCTTGCCCGCGATGTCCGGCGCCGACCCGTGCACCGGCTCGAACATCGACGGATATACTCGTTCCGGGTTGATATTGGCCGACGCTGCAATGCCGATCGACCCCGCCACCGCCGGCCCCAGATCGCTCAGGATATCGCCGAACAAATTCGACCCCACCACGACATCGAACCAATCCGGATGCTGCACGAAATGCGCGCACAGGATGTCGATGTGATACTGATCCGTGCGGATGTCCGGATACTGCGTCCCCATCGCCGCGAACCGCTCATCCCAGTACGGCATCGTAAACGTGATCCCGTTCGACTTCGTCGCCGAGGTCAGGTGCTTCTTCGGCCGCGTCCGCGCCAGCTCAAACGCGAATTTCAGGATCCGATCCGTCCCCTTGCGGGTGAACACACTCTGCTGCGAAACGAACTCGCGGTCCGTCCCCTCGAACATCCGCCCGCCGACCGAGGAATACTCGCCCTCGGTGTTCTCCCGTACCACATAGAAATCGATATCCGCCTCACCCCGCCCAGCCAGCGGCGTGCGCACGCCCGGCATCAGCTTGCACGGCCGCAAATTCACATACTGATCGAACCCGCGCCGGATCGGGATCAGCAGCCCCCACAGCGAGACATGGTCGGGCACGCCCGGATAGCCGACCGCGCCCAGCAGAATCGAATCCGATCGCGCCAGCCGCTCCATCCCGTCCGGCGGCATCATGGCGCCGGTCTGCCTGTAGGTCTCGCAGGACCAGTCGTAGTGCGCCAGTTCCAGCGCGAAGCCGAACCGGCGCGACACCACGTCCATCACCTTCAACGCCTCCGGCACGGTCTCCTTGCCGATGCCGTCACCCGGAACGACCGCGATACGATGCGTGCGCGCCATGGACACTGCTCTCCTTGCTACAAGCTGGGGCTACAACCCTGGGGCTACAAGCCGGGACCGCCGCCGGGCCACAAGCCGGACCTCCCGCCCGCACCTGACCCCGTGCCACCGCCGCCGTCAACGTGCCCCTACCGACCGCCCAACCGACCCTAAAGCCGCCGCGGAATGTGTCGGCTCAGAACCGCCGATGCCAGCATCATCGCACCGCTGGCGATGAACACCGACGACAGGCTGAACACCGACAGCAGCAGCGCGAAAACCACAGGCGGCCCAAGCTGTGCCACATCGCGGTAGCTGGCGAACACGGTGGTCATTTCCGGGCGTTCATGCGCGCGCACCGCACGCAGGAACAGCAGATTGCCGGCCCCATCGATCGTTTCGGTCCCGAACGCCGCCAGCAGGATCATCACCGCGCCCAGCCAGGGGATGTGGAACACCAGCGCGGCGCAGAAGCTGAGCACGCCGGTCATCGCATATCCGGCGATCAGCAGGCGCCGCAGTCCATAGTGACGGCCGGCCCAGCCCCAGAGCGGCACCAGCCACATCCATGCCGAGCCGATTGAGACGATCACGCCACCGGTTTCGGCACCGAGCCCAGAGGTTACCGCGAATATCGGCGTATAAACAAAGAACATGTTCCACCAGGCGGAGCGGGCGACCGCCAACGTCCAGGCCAGGCGCAGCCGCGGCTGGGCGAAAAAGCGCCGCAGATAGCGCGCCGGGCTCGGTGGCGGACGGCGGGTCGAGGTGATCACCGCGTTCTCACCGAGACGGAGCGACCAGAACAGTGCAACCACCGCCACTGACGCGATCATGGTGATCGCGAACGGCGCGGCGAAACCGATGCTGTGTTGCAGATAGACGCCCAGCCACGGGCCGAGCGTCCACGGGCCGGCACTGGCGAAGATGCGGACTGGCTCGAAGTGCCGCAGCGCGTGCCGCGGGACGTTGTCCAGCAGGTACAGCTGGCTGGTGATCTCGACACAACCGAAGGCCAGGATACTAAGCGCCACGCCGAGCGCAAACGCGGGCAACCAATCGGCCGCCATCAAGCCGGCGCTGACGGCCATCGACAGCGCACCGAGGGTAAACACGAAGCGCCGCTTGATCAGCCGCACCAGGAACGGAATGCAGAAGCGTCCGGCCACCGCGGCGAGCCCGGCGGAGACATACAGCAGCGTCACTGCCCGGGCGTCGCCAAGCAGTAGCAGCGCTTCCAGCGGCACGACGGTGAGCAGGATCGCCTGCGCCACGGCTGGCACGAAGAACAGGCTGAGGAATGCCATCGCCTTGCGGCGCGGCAGCCCGCCGATGGTGGCCGCGGCGCGGGGGACCGCGGCGCCTCGCGCGTGGGTGCTGGTGCTCATGGGCCGCAGCGTGGCGCCGGGCGCCGGGCGCGCGGTGTGGCGCCCGGGCGATGTGACTGCTGGTCGTGCATCGTTCCTCCTGACCCGCCGTTGCAGGGTCAGACCGACACTCTGCCACATGGCGGGCCGGATGCGTAGGGGGCAGGTGGCCAAACAGGGTCGCTCCGGCTGGCAAGCGGGTGCTACAAGTCGGTACGCGAGTCTTTTCGAAACATGCTTGGGGATCCCTGATGGCCAAACCCGCCAACACCGGACAGAGCAGCGACTGGGATCGCGACGCGGCACTGACCACGGCGCGCATCTTGCTGGAGATCAAGGCGGTCAACTTCCGCCCCAATGAGCCCTACGTCTTCACCTCGGGCTGGAAGTCGCCGGTCTACATCGACTGCCGCCGCATCATCTATTTCCCCCGCGCCCGCGCCAAGATCTGCGACATGGCGGTGGAGAAGATCAACCGCCATGTCGGCTACGAGACCATCGAGGCGGTGGCCGGCGGTGAGACCGCGGGCATTCCCTTCGCCGCCTGGATCGCCGACCGCATGGCCGCCCCGATGGCCTATGTCCGCAAGAAACCCAAGGGCTTCGGCCGCGCCTCGCTGATCGAGGGCGACGTGCCCGAAGGCAAACGCACCCTGCTGGTCGAAGACCTGACCACCGACGGCGGCTCCAAGATCCGCTTCGCCCAGGCGCTGCGCGACGCCGGCGCCATCGTCAACCACACGTTCGTGGTGTTCTTCTACGGCGTATTCCCGGGTGCGTTCGAGACCCTGGCGCGGATGGATATCGCGCTGCACCATCTGTGCACCTGGTGGGATGTGCTGGAAGCCTGCCGCGAGCGACCGTACTTCTCCGAGGGCGCGCTGTCCGAGGTGCGCAAATTCCTGGAAGACCCGGTGGGGTGGTCCGCGGCGCATGGCGGAGTGGCCTCGGCTGAGGAAGCGACGGCGCGCAAGGCCGCCGCCGACACATAAACATAATCAGATCGTTAAGACTTGTGATGGTAACGTTTCCGGCGGCCTAGCAGCCATCTGTCGGACTGAGTTTTCCGCCAAGACCTTGTGATATCGCACCATTGTGGATCGGTCTCAATTGGTCCTTGGTTGGGTCCCAACTGACCTCCGGACCGATGGTATTTGGCGGCCGGACAGCTATCTCGGGCGTCAGCCCGGCTTGATAGGGCGTGGAAGCCCTCTTCCCACCTAAGCGGCGGGGCAGAGGGCAAACAGCCGCTTCATGTTCCACGACATGGTCACCAGGCTCCACTCACCTCGGACACCGTCGATCCCGCGCAGCAGAAACTGCCGGAAACCTATCACTGATTTGATAATGCCGAACACTGGTTCCGGGATATGTTTGCGCAGCGCGTAGAGCTTGCGACCTTCCGGCGTCTTCAGCCGGTGCGCCATGGCCTCGACCAGCGTGGGATTCGCCGGTGCGGCCGGCGCCGGCGCAAAACGCTCGGCCAGCGGCGGATGATGCGGCTGGCGGCCCATCGCGATGACCGGCTCGATCTCCGCCGCCGCGCAGGCCGCCACGTTCACCGCACTGAAATAGCCGTTGTCCGCCAGCATCGATTGAACTTCGCCCAACTCGTCGGGCAGGGCTGCAACCATGTTCAGCATCGGCTCAAGCTGCTGCTTGTCGTTGGCTGCTTGCGTTACGTCGGCAGCCACCACCAGCAAACTTCCTGCGGCCACCACCGCCTGTGCGTTATAACACTGCTCGAAGCCGCCGCCCGCCACTGGCATGATACGTGAATCTTCGTCGGTCAGGTTGATCTGATCGGTGGGCAGCGGACCTTCTGCCGGTGGCTGGGGTGGCCTGCCGCGCGGTGTCTTGCCGGTGGCTTCGGCCTTGGCCTCTCTTGCCGCCATCTTTGCTTCG
>DASRQX010000316.1:0-22549 GCA_035696165.1 Acetobacteraceae bacterium
TTGGCCGGCCATGACGAGTGGAGAGTCGGGACTTTCGGCCGCTGGTATAACGCTATGGCTGGCGCGCCGACCTAATCGTCCTCGGCCGACAAAAGAGCGGGAATAAGCGGCGCTCCGGTGCGGTCTTCACCATGCTGATACAGAGCAAATCAGCGTCCCCGCTCATCATTCCGGATTGCCATAAGGAGGCATGACCATGCGCGATATCGTGAAGCTGGACCGTCGGCGAAGGTTCGTCCGCGATTGACGAGCGCACGCGTTGTTCACCGTTCGGCGGCTTCGTCTGCAATCCGGCATCGTGATGTTCGCGTACATTGCGATCCACCTGCTGAACCACGCGCTGGGTATCTTTTCGCTTGCCCTGGCGGAAAGCGGGCTGCGCGCCGAAATGGCGTTCTGGCGGAGTCCGCCGGCCACGCTGCTGCTCTACGGCGCTGCCGCGATGCATTTCTCATTGGCGCTTTGGACGCTGTACAGTCGTCGCGAGTGGAGATTGCCGTGGATTGAAATTCTCCGTCTGGCTTCCGGCTTCAGCTTTCCGCTGCTGCTGATTGGCCACGCCGTGACGACCCGGCTTGGTGACACTCTTTTCGCGATAAAGCCTTCGTATGCGACGATCATCATGAATCTGCTGCTAACCGGCAGGCAAGGCATGCAATTGGCGCTGTTCGCGCCGGGCTGGCTGCATGGTTGCCTTGGTCTATGGATTACGCTGCGGCAGTTTGCTGCCATGCAACGGCTTAGGCATTTGCTCGTTGCGCTGGTGGTGCTGGTTCCCTTGTTGGCCGCGGCCGGCTTCTTTCGGATGGCGGTGGAGGTTCGCGCCATGGGATCTGCGGTTCCCGCCAGCTCCAATGTGGCAATTGCGCAGGTCAAACTCGCGGCATGGAAAGATGATGCGACGATGGCTTATCTTGGCGCGGTTTTGGCGGCCTTCGCGCTCGGCTGGGTGCACGCCTTGTTGCGGCGGCGCTGGTCTTAGGGCGCGTTCACCGGCATTGGAATCGCCGCACCACCCTCACCCGCGTCGCAAGTGCTCCGCGACCGCTCCCGCGAAGAGCGGGAGAGGTGTATCAGTGCGCGGCGCCGCCGCTCGCGGCACCCTTGCGCAGCAGGGCTACCGACATCGCGGCGACCAGCAGGATCAGGCCGAGCAGCCCGAAGCTGTCGCTGTAACCCATGATCGTCGCCTGCGCGCGGATCGCGTTGCCTGCGGCGATGATCGCGCTGTGCATCGCGGCGGCCGGGTCGGCCGACCCATGTGCCAGAAAATATTGCTGCATTCCCGCAAGCCGCTGCCGCGTTGCCGGCTCCAGCAACGAGACGTGCTGGTTGATGATGAAGGAGTGATACTGCTCGCGCTTGGTGTAGAAGGTCTCCAGCATCGCGGTGCCGATAGCGCCGCCCAGGTTGCGCATCATGTTGAAGATACCCGAGGCGCCGCCTGCATCCTTGCCTGCGATGCCGGCCAGCGCGATCGAGGACAGCGGCGCCATCACCACCGCCTGGCCCAGCGCGCGGGTGACGTCGGGCCAGAACAGTTGCGGCGCGGCGTAGTAGGCGTCCATCTGCAAATTCATGAAGCAACTCGTGGCAAACACTACGAGGCCGGTGCCGACCAGCAGGCGCGGGTCGATGCGGCGCATCAACAGCGGCACCAGCGGGATCACCACAAGCTGCGGCAGGCCGGTCCAGGCCATCACGCTGCCGATCTGCTGGGCATCGAACCCTTGCGCGTTCGCCAGGTACTGCGGCAGCAGATAGGCCGAGCCATACAAAGCGAAGCCAAGCATGAAGTTGGCCAGCGTGCCGAAGCCGAAATTGCGACCGCCCAGTAGGCGAAAGTTTACCAGCGGGTCCGGGCGGGTGAACTCGACGATCAGGAAGCCGCCCAGCGCCAGGGCCGACACCAGCGATAGCTGGACGATGAAGGGCGAGCCGAACCAATCGTAGACGTTGCCCTCATCCAACACGGTCTGCAGCGCGGCGAGCCCCACCGCCATCAGCGCGATGCCGAGCCAATCGCCGTGGCGCAGCAGATTGAGCTGCATCTTGGACTTGGGCAGCGCATAGACCAGCATCGACAGCATCAGCGCGCCGGGCACAAGGTTGAGGTAGAAGATCGTGGGCCAGCCGTAGTTGTCGGTGAAGTAGCCGCCGATGGTCGGGCCGATCGCCGGGGCGAAGGTGGCGGTCAGCGCGAAGAGGGCCATGCCGATCGGGCGCTTGGATGGCGGCAGCATGGTCACGACGATGGTGAATGCCAGCGGGATCAGCACCCCGCCGGCGAAGCCCTGCAGGCCGCGCAGCACGATCATCTCGGGCAGGCTGGTGGCCTGGCCGCACAGCGCGGAGAACACCAGGAACAGCGCGGTGTTGGTGATCAGGTAGCGGCGCAGTGAGAACGTCCGGCTGAGATAGTCGGACATCGGAATGACAATGATCTCGCCGATCAGATAAGCGGTGGTGATCCAGGCGCCGTTGATGCCGCCGGTGCCGATGCCGCCCTCGATGTCACGCAAGGAGGCGTTGGTGATCTGGATGTTGAGCACCGCCATGAAGGCGCCGAGCATCGCGCCGGCCACGGCGATCCAGGTCTTCAGTGCAACGGCTGGCTCGGTGCTGGCGGTTTGGTCGGACATGGCGGCAGTTCCTATTTGGGCACTTCTGATGGGCGCTTCGAACGGGCGCTGCTTCGGGCCTGCCCGCTTCAGTGCGGTTTGGTGTCGCCCGTTTTTGTATCGCCTGCTTTTGTATCGCCGGCTTTTGTATCAATCGTTGGCTCGACCGACATGCCCGGGCGCAGCATCCCGGCCAGCGGATCGTGCGGGTCGATGTCGATCTTCACCGGGATGCGCTGGACGATCTTGGTGAAGTTGCCGGTGGCGTTGTCGGGCGGCAGCAGGCTGAACTCCTGGCCGGCGGCCGGGGCGATGCTGTCGACATGGCCATGCACGACGGCGTCGGGGAAGGTGTCGACGCCGATGGTGACGGGCTGGCCGGGACGCACGTCGGTAAGCTGCGTCTCCTTGTAGTTCGCGGTCACGTAGACCGCCTGCAACGGTACCAGCGCCATGAGCTGGGTGCCGGCCTGCACATACTGGCCGACGCGCAGCGTGCGCACGCCGACCGTACCGTCGAGCGGCGCGGTGATCGTGGTGTAGCTGAGGTTCAGCTCGGCCTGGTGTTCCATCGCCTGGCGCTGCGCCAGCGCGGCCTGGGCCCTGGCAAGCTGGGCGCGCAGCACGTCGACCTGCTTGAGCGCGACCCCGATGCCGGCCTGGTCATGTACCAGCGCGGCCTGCTTCTGCTGGATGTCGGCCTGGTACTGCTGGGCTTGCTGGACCGTGCCGGCGCCGGTGCGCGCCAGGTCGGTGTAGCGAACGCGCTGCTGCTCGGAGAACACTACGGCGGCCTGATCGGCGGCGACCAGGGCGCGCGCCTGATCGATCGTCATTGCCTGCTGCTCGATCTCCTGCCGCAGATTGTCGATATCGGCCCGGGCGGCGGCGACATCGGCGCGTGTCTGATCGAGCGCGGTGCGGTAGTCGCGGTCGTCGATGCGGGCCACCACCTGGCCGGCGTGCACCTTCTGGTTGTCCTCGACCAGTACCTGGTCGAGGTAGCCCGAGACCTTGGGGCTGACGAGCACCGAGTCCGCCGCCACGTAGGCGTCGTCGGTCTCGACCTGGAAGCGCCCGACGGTCCACCAGTCGCGACCATACACGCCGCCGGCGGCAACGATGCCGAGCGCCGCCGCGGCAAGCAGCAGGCGCTTGGTCAGGCCGCCAGCGCGCTGGCCGGCAATGGCATTGGACGGCAGGGCGATGTCATGCGCGACCAGGCCCGCGCCGCGAAGGGATCCATCCACAGTTTTGCGCTCCGAAAGAAGTGGAAAAGAAAGGCGACGCGTGCCGGCTGGCAGGCGGTCTCACTCAAAGGCAGGCCGACTGAAAGTCGGGCTGATTCAAAGCCGCGCCGACGGAGGGGGCGGCTTCAGAACAGGCGCCGGCCGCCGACTGGAATGGCGGCCGCCGTCGTGCAGCCCAGGCGGTGCAAGCGGGGGAACGCCCGCGCGGCCAACGGCTGCGGCGGCGCCAGCAGGGCACTGGCGAAGGCTGCGGTCACCAAGGCGCCGAAAGCGACCAGGATCGTGAGCGTCATCGTCGGTCTCCTGCTGGGGGCATTTCAGTCACGGCGCCGGGGGGTCAGCCGTTGCTGTCGTGGATCGCCTGCTGATAGACGGCCGAAGCGTGCGCCGCGGGCGTCAGCGATGCGGTGCCGAGGGCGATGCCCAGAACGGCCGCCAGGGTCAGGAATATGGTTTTCATCAACGTTCTCCGGGGTGTGCGCGAGTTGCGCGCTGACTGGTCTCATCGGTGGGGCTTGGTGTTCCATCGATGCAGCGCAACATGATCCTTCCCGATCATTCCGATAATCGGATTAATCCTCACAGGATTTATGCGCAGGCCGATGAAATGGCCGTACTGGCGGGGTGACCGCGGCAAGCCCGGCCAGGAGGCGGGAAGGTCAGCGCGACCGGCCGGCTGGAATTCAGGCCTGGTCCGATCGCGGTGGAACGCCCGTTACCGGGCGCCCGGCATCAGGATAAGCCCATGGCGAAAGAGGCTCGACCCCTCCCCCTTGAGGGGGGGAGGGGTCGAGCACGCACCGCCGCCGGGGGGTTTCGACCCCGCCCCCCAACCTTGGTCCGCTTCGCGGCCCAAGCCCTCAAGGGGAGGGGGAGAACCTCTCTCGCCACGGGCTTCTCCTGATACCTATGGGCTACCGAACAAGCTGTCCCGCGGCTCGGGCCGCGGCGGTCTCGAATGGACGCTGCGATGGCGCTGACATCGTCACCCGCATGCCGTCGGCGACGCCGATCGGCGGGTTCAGGATGAGCCGATCGCCGGAATTCAAACCGGCGCGCACATCGACGGTGCCGCCGTTATCGGCGGCAACATCCAGCTGCCGCATCCGCGCGACGCCGTCCTGATAGACCGCGACCTGCAACCCATCCTTGTCGAATATAAGTGCTTGCGACGGCACCGAGATGACCGGGTAGATCCGCGGCTCCTGCAGATGCACGACGGTGTAGATGCCGGGCGCAAGCGTGCCGTCCTGGTTGTCGACATCGACCTCGGCGAGCATCGTGCGCGTGGCGTCCTGCAGCGCGCTGGCGTTGCGCGCCAGCCTTCCGTGGAACACCCGACCGGGCAGTTCCGGCACGGTGACCTCGGCCTGCTGGCCATCCTTGAGGCCGAAATAATCCTCCTGCGGCACGTAGATCTGCACCCGCAGGACATTGGTATGGGCAATGGAGAACAGCGGCGTGCCGCTGTTGGCGTTGGCGGTCACCAGGCTGCCGACGTCGATCTGCCGGCTGGTGATCACGCCATCGAACGGCGCGACAACACGCTCGAAGCCGGTGAGCTGTTCCAACTGGCCCACCTGCGCCTGCTGTGCCTGCACATTCGCGCGCGCCACTCCCACGGCGGCGACGCTGCTCGCGTAGCCCAGCCGAGCCTGGTCGCCGCCCTGCTGGCTGGTCCAGCCCAGGGTTGTCAGTTGCGACTGGCGGCGATCCGTTACCTTGGCAAGCTCCATGTTGGCCTGCGACTGCGCCAGTGCCGCCTGCAATTGGACCAGTTGCGCGCGCGCCTGGGCAAGCTGCTGATCGAGTTCGGGTGCGGCGATCACCGCCAGCACGTCGCCGGCGTGCACGCGGCTGCCGATATCCACGTTACGCTTGCTGATGTAGCCGGTCGCGCGGGCAAACAGCGTCGCGGTGTCGAACGCCTGTGTCGATCCGGTAAGCTCGATCTGCCGCGGCGTATTCAGCGGCTTGAGGACCGCGGTGCGCACCACCGGCACGGCGTCGCGTTCGGCGATCAGCGTGGCGACAGTCTCCGCCTGTCGTTCCGCGTGGCCCCACGCGCCGGCGCCCACCAGTGCGCTCAGCGCCACGACGGCGGTGAGCCCGAGCCATCGTGCCGTGCGGCGGCGATGCCGCTCCTGGTTGGGATCGGCCGGCGATTGCTGTTCCGCCTCGTTCGGCAGGGTTTCCGGGGGATGCGGGGGAATATGGCTCATTGGCGCGCTCCGAGCTGCATCAGCGATTGCGGCAGTTCCGCCTGGCGACGCTCGAACTTGCCGAAGACCGAGTAGAGGTAGGGGACGAACAGCAGCGTGGTGATGGTTCCGATGGCGACGCCGCCGATCACGGCGCGGGCGAGCACCGCGTTCTGCTCCTCGCCGGGGCCGCCGATCGCCATTGGCAGCATGCCGACGATCATCGCCGCCGCGGTCATCAGCACCGGGCGCAGCCGCGTGGTGCCGGCGGACAGCGCGGCCTGGAACGCGCTCATGCCGGCCTCGCGCTGTTCGCGCGCAAAGGTAACCAGCAGGATGGAGTTCGCCGAGGCGACGCCGACCGCCATGATCGCGCCCATCATGGACGGCACGCTGAATGTCGTTCCGGTGGCGAACAGCAGCAGGATGATGCCACTGCCGGCGCCCGGCAGCGCCAGGATGACGGCGAGCGGATCGATGAAGCTCTGATAGTTCACCACCATCAGCGCGTAGACGAACACCGCGGCGAACAGCAGACCGATGGCCAGATTGGCGAAAGCCTGGTTCATGCTGTCGATCTGGCCGCGAACGACGATGCGGTCAGCAGGGCCGAGCTTGCCGCGCATCTCCTGCACCACGTTCTGGATCGCCGCTTCGGCGCTGCCAAGGTCGCGATCCTGCACGCTGGCCCAGACATCGTAGACCGGCTGGATGTTGGAATGGTTGTAGACCGACTGCATCGGCACCCGCCGGGACGTGGCGACATTACCCAGCAGATCAGGCACCACCGCGCTGCCGGATGTACTGCCGGCGATCGGTGTGTTGTCGAGGTCCTGCTTGTTGGCGATGCGGTATTCCGGTGTCTGCACCGCGAAGTAGTACGGAATGCCGTTCTTCGGATCGGTCCAGAAATTCGGCGAAACCTGCTCCGACGAGCTCAGGCTGATGTTCACATCGTTGGCGACCGCACTGAGATTCAGGCCCAATTCCTGGGCGCGCGTGCGGTCGATCGTGTAATCCAGCTCCGGCGCGTCGAGCTCCTGCTGCACATGTGCATCCACGACGCCCGGGATGGCGGCCAGGCGCTTCTGCAGCGCCTTGGCGATGACCTGGTTGGCGGCGCGGTCGCGGCCCTGCACCTGCACGTCGATCTGCGAGGGCACGCCGAAATTCAGCACCTGCGTCGACAGGTCGGCCGGCTGGAAATAGAACTCGACATCGGGGAACGCCACCGGCAGTTCGCGCCGCAGCTGCCTGATGTAGTCGGCGGTCGGTGCGTGGCCATCGTTCAGTTGCAACAGGATCTGGCCGTCGTTGACGCCGATCGTGCTGCCGTCGGTGAAGGCGTAGTTGTACGTGCGCGCCGGCAGGCCGATATTGTCGAGCACAAGGGCCAGATCGGACGGCGGGATCTGCTGGCGGATGTTGTCCTCGACCGCGTGAAAGATCTGCTCGGTGCGCTCGACACGGGTGCGTGCCGGGGCGCGGACGTGCAACTGGATCAACCCGGCGTCCACCGGCGGGAAGAAGTCGGAGCCGACGAACAGCGAAATTGCCACCGCGGCCGCCACCACCGAACCCGCAGCGAGCGGCGTGAGCACGCGCCGACGCAGGATGCCGGTCAGCAGCCAGCCATAAAACTGGCGAAACCGGTCGAACCTCGCGTTGAACCGGTCATGGAAGCGTCCGAACCATCCGGTTGGAGCGCCGTGGTTGTCGTGCTCCTTGCGCAACAGCAGACGGATGATGATCGGGGTCAGCGTGCGCGAGATGCCGTAGGACGCCAGCATCGCGAACACCACCGCCATGGCGAGCGGCGTGAACAGATATTTCGACGCGCCCTGCAGGAAGAACACCGAGACGAAAACGCAACAGATCGCCAGCGTGGAGATCAGGGTGGGCACCGCGATGCCTGCCGCGCCTTCCAGCACCGCGCGGTCGAATTCGTGGCCTTCCTCCAACATGCGGTGCGTGTTTTCGATTGTCACCGTCGAGTCGTCGACGAGAATCCCGACGGCGAGCGCCAGGCCGCCCAAGGTCATTGTGTTGATGGTTTCGCCGAGCGCGGACAACACCGCGATCGAGGTGAGGATCGACAGCGGGATGGAGACCATCACCACGAGGGTCGATCGCCACGATCCCAGGAACAGCAGGATCATCAGTGCGGTCAGCCCGGCGGCAATGGCGCCCTCGCGCAGCACACCTGTGATTGCCTTCTGCACGAACACCGACTGGTCGAACAGCAGGTTGATCTGCATGCCGGGAGGCGCCGCTTTCTGGATGGCGGGCAACGCGGCCTTCACCCGGTTCACGACATCGAGCGTGGAGGCGTCGCCGTTCTTGATGATTGTCAGCAGGACCGATCGCTTGCCCTCGGCGTGCACGATGTTCTGCTGCACCGCCCAGGCGTCGGCCACATGCGCCACGTCGGACAGGTATACCGTGGTGGGGCCGACCTGCTTGATCGGCACGTGGTTCAGCGCCTGCAGCGTCAGCGGCATTGCGTTCACCCGCACGACGAACTGCTTGTCGCCCATCTTGGCGTCGCCCGAGGGCAGCGTGAGGCTCTGGGCGTTCACCGCGGTCAGCACGTCGTTCGGCGTGACGCCGCGCGCGCGCAGCGCGTCCGGGTCGAGGTAGACCATGATCTGGCGATATTTGCCGCCGTACGGCGTCGGCAGCGTAATGCCGGGAATCGGCGCCAGTTGCTGCCGGATTTGGTAGATGCCGTAATCGTAAAGCTGCTGTTCGTTCAGCGTGTCGGAGCTCAGGCTGAGCTGCAGCACCGGAACCGACGACGCATTGAACTGGACAATGGTGGGCGCCTGGATGCCGGCAGGCATCAAGGCGCGAATGGAGTTGGTCGCCGAGACCAGTTGCGCGATCGCAAGATCGACGTTCACGTTCGGTTGGAAGTAGATTTTTTCGACCGAGACGCCTTCCAGGGTCTGGCTTTCGATGTTCCGGACGTCGCTGACGCTCGAACTGATCGAATACTCGCTGTAGGTGGTGACGCGCTGCTCCATCTCCGCCGGTGACAGGCCGGTGTACTGCCAGATGACCGTAACCACCGGGATGTTGATATTGGGGAAGATGTCCTTCGGCGTGACCAGGATCGCGCTGCATCCGAGGAACAGCATGAGGCCCGCCAGCACGTAGAACGTATGCGGAAATCGCAGCGCAAAGCGGACAATGCCCATCTCGAGGGCCCTCCTTCAGCTCTCGGCGCACCTAACTGGGGTTTCGGTCGGTGTGACGCTATGTCGGTTGACCCCGGCATCTCACGTCACCGCGGCGGGCGGCGCAGCGAGCGGGCCGCTCGCCATGGCCAACTGTCTTGGCCTACTGGGCGCGCGGCCCGCCGGTCTGCTTCAGCGACAAGGCGATTTCAGCGACAATGCGCTGGATGTGGAAAGGTAAGGTCGTGCGTGAGCCGGAGGACGGCCGGCGGCCTCAGAATGGGCGCGGCCTGCCGAAGGCCCTGGGGGTCGGCGTCAGCCGGCTCACGCATTGCGAGGGCAGGAACGGCCGTTCTGCCGGCGCCCCCGGGGGCGCCAACAGGGCGCTGATCGCGGCCGCGACTGCCAATGCTCCGAATGCAATCAGAATTGTGAGGGTCATTGGCGTGCTCCTGGTTAGTCGTGCGTCTGCTGGGGGATATTCGTCGCCGTCACCGGCGGCTCAGCCCCAACCGGGCGCGTCGATCGGCTGGTTTGTGGACGCCGTCACGGCGTGCGCCGCCGGGGCCAGCGAAGCGGTGCCAAGGGCTATGCCGAGGATCGCCGCAAGGGTCAGGAACTTGGTTTTCATCGTCGTTCTCCGGGGAGCGCTCGAGTTGCGCCCGGTTCGTCTTGCGGTGGGGTCATCTGGCCTCCATCGATGCGATGCAACATGATCCTTGCGCGCCCCTCCGATAATCGGATTAACCGGCACAGGATTTATGCGTAAATCGGTTAGATGATTGGATTGATCGCCGGGTGGCCGGCCGCGTTGGCTCAGATGTCGGCGACGGCCGGACGGCGGGCGCCGGAGGGTGGCTTGGTGCGGTGGTCAGCGGAAGGCGATTATGTCCTTTGCGAACACGGCCGCTCTCAACCCATTGCGGACGTTCAGCCGGCCCAACCTGAACGGCCGCCAAGCACCATCAGCAGTCAAGCCGAGCGCCGCCTTCATCGCCGGCTTTTCTCCCCTGGTTGACCAAAAGCGATCGTGTGCCGATCATCGCTCGACCCCGGCTCGGCGGGTAACGCGATGGTGGAAGCAACCGCTTCCATCGCCCAAACGGGACATGTCGGCGTGGAGAGTGTTATTGGGTGCGGTCAGGTGGACCACAAGCCCTGATCCAAACAGCCGAACCGCTCGCGGCGCCACTTGCGCCCGACCTTGTTGCCGCCGATTTCGCCGCGCGCCGTTGGACATGGCCGGTCCCTGGGGCGTTGCTGATCGGCAGCGATGCTCACCGGGACGCGGCCTGTGGCATGTTTCGCGACACCTTCAACCCGTATCGGCCCTCGATCATCGATTGGCCGGAGCTGTCCCCTGATGCACTGGTACGGCTGACCGGCCTGCCGATCTGGGACATCGCGGTGCAGACGGAGGGCAAGGCGCGACTGCGCATGTCCGCCTATGGAAAAAGCCTGGCTGATCCTGCCTGGCGGGAGGCCATCCAGCGCAATGCCTGGGAGGAGGGCCGACACAAAGACGTGTTGTCTAATCTTGTCGCCGCTTATGGCATCCGGCTCGCACCGGAGCCGGTTTACCGCGAACCACGTGATCCCGAATGGGCCTATCTGGTCACCGGTTTCTGCGAATGCGTGGACAGCTTTTTCGCATTCGGCCTGTTCGCCGTGGCGAAGCGATCAGGCTTTTTCCCGCCGGGGCTGGTCGACACATTCGAGCCGGTCATCCAGGAAGAGGCGCGCCATATCCTGTTGTTCGCCAACTGGCTGGCCTGGCACCGCCGTCGCCTTCCGCTCTGGCGGCGGGTTTGGTTTGAACTGCGAGTCGCCGCAGTCTGGGTCTTTCTTGCCTGGGAACGCATCGGTATCGCGCGTGGCATGGACGCCGGAAATGGCAAGCCGGCAGATCACGGCTTCACATTGACAGGCAGCAAGTCAATGAGCGAGGTCGAGCTCAGCCCCGCGGCGCTCATGGAGGTCTGCCTGGCGGAGAATGATCGGCGCTTCGCCGGCTACGACGACCGGCTGCTGCGCCCCACCACAACGCCGGCGATGGCCCGCCTGTTCTGTCGGTTCATGCGGAACCGACGCCGCACCGGCGCGGCAGCCGGCTGATGCAGGTGAAAGTTGGGTCACAGGCCCAAAAGGCGCAGCAGACCCTGCCTCGCGAAAACGTACGGTAGCGCGTATCGCAGGCAAAGTGATCCCGCGCGTCAGTCCCCCGTATGCTGCGTGCAATGCACCAGCCTGCTCCGCGACATCGCCGGCAATGACGGAATGCACCAATCAGGCAGTCCGTACCGCTAACAGAACAGAACCGGCGCCTCGAGTCGTAAACGTTGGAAAAATGTCTGCATCGTCACTCCCTGGCGTAGATTTTCGCGCGATTGGGCCCTCCAACCCGCTGGTTGAGGGATGACCTTTCTCGACGTGCTTGCCTGGCTGGTTGAGCGCAGCCAACGCCATGCGCTGATCGTCGTGCTGGCCGGCGGCATGCTGGCTTGTGTCAGCGCGATCACCACCGCGCACCACCTGGGCATCAACACCAACACGAATTTGATGTTTCCGGAGAGTCTGCCGTGGCGCCACAACGAGATCGCCTTCAGGCGCGACTTTTCGCAATTCAACGATCTGTTGGTGGCAGTGGTGGACGGGCGCATCCCGGAGGCAACCGAGTCGACGGCCGCCGATCTGGCAGCGGCACTGGCACGGGACCACACCGATTTCAGAACGGTGCGCCGCCCCGACAGTTCACCCTTCCTGTCGCAGGAGGGATTGCTCTTCCTCGATACGCCCCGGCTCGAGGCGGTGCTCGACCGGATCATCGGCGCCCAGCCCTTTCTGGGCGAACTGGCCGCCGACCAGAGCGCCCGCGGCCTGTTTGCCGCGCTGGCGCTGCTGGGCCGCGGAGCCGCGTTGGGCCGGGCCGATCTCGATTCGTTTCTGCCGGCGTTGACAGCGTTCCATCATACGATGGCCGAGGCGATCGACGGACACAGCCAGGCGCTCTCCTGGTCGCAACTGCTGGGTGGCCAACTCGCCGAATTGGCGGGCCAATACAAATTCGTTTTGGTGCAGCCAACGCTCAATTTCAGCGCCCTGGAGCCGGGTGGTGCCGCCGCCCAAAGGATGCGGCAGATCATCCAGCAACTGCCGCTGGTCAAATCCGGCGACGCGCGGGTGCGCATCACCGGTGTCGTGGCGCTGGCCGACGACGAATTTGCCACCGTCGCCCGGGGGATAGTCTCGGGGCTGATCGGCAGCATCGTGCTGATTACCCTTTGGCTGTTCCTGGCGGTGCGTAGCTGGCGCCTGATCGTGCCAATTCTCTGCACCCTCGGCCTGGGGCTGCTGCTCACCCTGCTGTTTGCCACGCTTGCGGTTGGGACGCTCAACCTGGTTTCGGTCGGCTTCGGCATCCTGTTCGTCGGCATCGCTGTCGATTTCGCCATTCAATTCGCCGTGCGCTATCGCGAGCTACGCCACGAACTGCCGGATATCGCCACCGCGCTGACCGCAACGGCACGTCGCGCCGGCGGCCAAATTCTGGTGGCGTCAGCGGCCACCGCGGCGGGATTCCTCGCCTTCGTTCCGACCGATTTTCGCGGCGTGGCCGAGCTTGGTCTGATTGCCGGGATCGGCATGTTGATCGCGTTCTGCTGCACCTTGTTTTTTCTGCCCGCCGCCATCCGGCTGCTGCATCCACCGGGCGAGCCGGCCGAGATCGGTTTTCGCTGGGCGGCCCCGCTCGATAAGGCGATGCGGCGGTATCATCGCCCGCTGCTGCTGATCTTTGCCGTGCTCGGCGCCACCGGCCTGGCCCTGCTGCCGCAGCTGCGCTTCGATGCTGATCCGCTCCACACCAAGGATCCCACCACCGAGGCGATGCAAACTCTCTATGATCTTATCGCATCGCCGTTCACCAACCCTTTCACTATCGACATCATGGCGCCGAGCGTTGCCGATGCCGTGGCCAAGGCGCAGCAGATTGTGATGCTGCCGCTGGTCGCCCACGTGCTGTCGATCGACAGTTTCGTGCCGGTCGATCAGACGGCGAAGCTCGCTCTGATCCATGACGCGCGAGCGCTGCTCGACGTAACACTGGCACCGCGCCCCCCCGTGACGCCGCCTTCGCCGGACGAGATCCGGCGGGCTGCGCGGGACGCCCTCGGCATGATCGATCCGAGCCTGGCGAAACTTCCCGCTGAACATCCCCTGGCGCAAATCGCCGGCGATCTGCGCCAGCTGTCGGTCGCCTCCGACCCGGTCGTGCGCGCCGCCGATGCGAGCTTGACGCGATTCCTGCCGATGCAGATCGAGCAACTGCGCGTGTCGCTGACCGCCCAGCCGGTGGCGGCGGGGAGCCTGCCGCCGGACATCACGCGTGACTGGCTGTTGCCGGACGGACGTGCCCGCCTGCAGGTGGTGCCGAAACCCGCAACGCGGGACAGCGCCGCGCTGCGGCGCTTCGTCGACCAGGTCAAGGCCGTGGCACCCGATGCCGGCGGCGCAGCCGTCATTTTCGAGGCGACCGGCGAGACCATCGTCCACGCCTTTCGGACGGCGGCGCTCACCGCCATTGCGGCAATAGCGCTGATTCTTCTGATCGCGCTGCGGCGGATTGTGGACACAGCGTTGGTGGTGGCGCCATTGCTGCTGTCGGCGCTCGCCACGGTCGTCATCATCGTGGTGCTGCGATCGACGCTCAACTACGCCAATATCATCGCCCTCCCGGTGCTGCAGGGGGTCGGCGTCTCGTTCAATGTCTACTTCATCATGAACTGGCGGATGCGGCACACTTCGGTGCTGGGCTCCGCCACGGCCAGGGCGATCCTCTACTCGGCGCTCACCACGGCCAGCGCCTTCGGCGCGCTGGCGCTGTCGGAGCACCCGGGAACCGCCAGCATGGGGCGGCTTCTGCTGATCAGCCTGGGCTGCACGCTGATCTCAAGCCTTGCTTTCGTGCCGGCTCTGCTCGCAGCAGTCGGCGCGCCAAGGCGATCGGCTGAATGAAGCAAGGCCAGGGGCGTTGCCCCGGGACCCCACCACGGGACGCTGCCCCTTGGATCCCCGCCAAGGGCGGAGCCCTTGGAATCCGCCCGTTGGTTGGGGCGCGGGCGGGGGGGCAACGCCCCCTGGGTTTCGGGGCAGCGCCCTGACCTTGCTTCATTCACCTGCCAGCCCTGGCAACGACGGCGCCGGAACTCGGGCGACACCGTTATCGGCTTCCATCATCATGCCCCGCCAGACGACCCGATTGCTGGAATAGCTGGCAATGACTTCGATGACCGAGAGGATATCCCGCAACGGCAGCAGCCAGACCGGCGCAACAGGCGCAAGGTCGAGCGGCGCAAGCCTGGGCTTCAGCGCGTGGTCGATTCCCCAGGCAGCACTGGTACGGACCGCCCATGCAAGTCCCAGCAGCACGACATACGGCAGGGCACCACCCGACAGGATGCAGGCCAGCAGCGCCCAGCAGAATGGATATTGTATCGCCGAGACCCCGAATGCTACCGGCACCAGCGCTCGAATCGTCCGCGCCCAGCGCATCTCATGCGACCACAATGCCGAAAACGTCGGCTCGGGCACGGTCGCAGCCGGGACCGTATCGGCGATATCGACTGCGAGCCCCAGTGCCGCCACCCGCTGTCCGAGGACATTATCGTCGGCGACGTGGTCCACCAGTGCGTGCAGGCCGCCGCTACGTTCGAGGGTGCGATAATGCAGCGCCATCGTGCTGCCAAGACAGTCCTGCCGCCCGAGTGCCCTTGCCAGCAACGCGCCCGGCAGAAAGCTGTAATTGATCTGGGCGGCGGCGAGGCGTGGCGCCCACCGGCGGCGCGCCGGCCGACCGACATAGAGGGTCGAAACAAGGCCGGTATTGGGCCGTTCCAAGGCCGCGACCAGCCGCATCAGATAATCGGGCGCGAGATGCAGGTCGCTGTCGGAGAACACCAGAACGTCGTAACGCGCCGAAGGCAGCATATTGATCAGATTCGCGACCTTCCGGTTGCGGCCGCGTATGGTCGGATCGACAATGACGGTGATGTCGCGCTCGGGAAACGTCTCCTGCAAGTCCCGCACCACGGCGAGCGCGGGATCAGCCGCGTCCCGAACGCCAAAGACAATCTGGAAAACCGGGTAATCCTGGCGGCAGCACGATAAGAGTGTTTCTGCGAGCAGCGGCTCATCGCCACAAAGCGGCTTCAAGATCGTCACCGGCGGAAGCTGCCGGGGCGCCGGCGCCGGCGCTGCCGCAAAACGTATGACCGCGACCCAGCCGGAAAGGCACTGGACGAGCCCCAGCCCGGCGACGAGCGCCAACACCATCACCAGCACGCTCATCCCGGGGTCCCCGAGGCGGCATTCCCGGCCGGCCGGCTCAGCTCACCGCCGGAGAGATCGGCGGTCTTGCGGCGGAGGGTGGCGATCAGGTTCGCAACGCCGCCATTGCGGAGCAGGCCGTAAAACTCGGAGCGCTGCACCGCAACCTGGCTGATGGAACCGTCCAGCATGATATCAGTGGCCTTCCAGAGAACACGGCCCTCGCCGTTCTCTGGACGCAGGACGTAATCGATCCGCGCCGGCGCCCCGGACAACGGCACGATCTGCGTCGCCACCACCACCTGCTCGCCGACGCTCCGCGTGTCCGGCAGAGTGACGAAGCGCTGGCCGCCATCGTGATCGAAATTCGCCACATATGACGACACGGTGTAGCTCCGGAAGACATCCAGCAGCTGGGTCTGATCGTCTTGTGGCAACTCTGCCCAGCGCAGCCCGACGCTGGCCGTCAGGATAGCAGGCAGATCGAACACGCGCTCGATCAAGGGGGCGAGCTGCGCATAGCGCGTGGCGAAGGGCACGGCGCGCCCGGCCTTCATCTGGGCCAGAAGACCGGCGTTCAGCTCGGTGACCGCATCGGACGCTCCGGTTGTGTCTGCGGCGCCGACTGGCAGCGGCATCAAACAGACCGCGACCAGGGTCAACTGCAACACCGCACGGCGGGTCATCCGCCGCGACGCACGATCACCGTTACCGAGCCTCCCCATATGACGCATTACGTTGCCTCGATCTGTTTCCGGGTGCTTGCGTTACCCGCGCACGCGATACCGGCGGCAAGGGGGCGTTACCTTGGGGGTGCTAATATACGATTCGCTCGGGGAAATCGGTGTCTTTGATAACTATTTGCCAGAAATAATCACCACAGAGGCATGGAGACACGGAGGAGAAGAATATCAAGTCGTTCACTTGGCTTTTCTGCTCTGTGCCTCTGTGTCTCTGTGGTGATCCTTGCTTGCGGACCTGCGGCAGGGCACAGATTCCTGCCAGCATTGGGCGTACCATCAGCCAACGCGAGCGGGAGGGTCGGCTAATCGTCATGATCGGTCCAGCGACGCAAGCGGTCGTAGTGTCCGCCTTCCACCCATGCCGGCCGTGTGTGCAAAAGACATAATCCCCCAACTGAATGGGGGATCCCCACGCATTCACGTGCCCCCATGCACTCGGGTCACCGGCAAGCCGCTTGCATGGCGGCGCCCGACCGGCGTGACATCGGGCTGGATACCGACCCTCGTCATGGAGAGCCGTCATGCGACGCCGCAAGATGCACCTGGTGGCTTTCCTGTTGTCCGGCCCCACGTCGCACCATCACGGCATGTGGCGGCATCCGGGGGCCGACCATCGGTTCCTGGAGCCGGACTATTACGAGCACGTCGCGCGCGTCCTGGAGCCGGGCAAGTTCGACGAGCTGTTCTTCGCCGACGTGCTGGCGCTGCCCAGTTTCTATAAGGGCAACTTCGACACCATGCTGGGGCTCGGCGGCCAGATGGGGCTGCTCGATCCGCTGCCGCTGCGCCATCGTTTCGCGTGTGACGTAACGGGTTGGGTTGGGGGTGACGGTTTCGACCTCATTCGAGAAGCCGTTTCAACTGGCGCCCAGCCTGGGCACGCTGGACACACTCAGCAGGGGCCGCATCGCGCGGAACGTCGTCACGACGTCCGGCAACGCCGCGGCGCGCAATTTCGGCGTCAAGGATCATCTGGATCGCAACACGCGCTACGACCAGGCCGATGAGGTGCTGGAAGCGTGCGTTGCGCTGTGGGAAAGCTGGGAGGACGGCGCGCTGGTGCTGGAAAAGGCGTCGGGCCGGTCCGCCGATCCTTCCAAGGTGAATTATGTGAACTATGACGGCCAGTGGGTGAATTCGCGCGGCCCGTTGGCGGTGCCTCGCTCACCGCAGGGACGCCCGGTGATCATGCCGGCGGGGTCCTCGCCGCGCAGGCGCGATTTCGCTGCTCGCTGGGCGGAGGTGATCTTCACGCTACAGCACGCCAAGCCGGGCATGCAGGCGTTCTGCGCCGACGTGGCGGAGCGAATGGACAAATACGGCCGGCCGGCGAATGAATGTGCGATCTTGACTTGGGTCGATCCGATCATTGGGGAGACGCGCTGGATCGCTCGGGAGAAGCAGGAGTACATTAATGGACTGGTCGATCCGGAGTTGGGGATCGCGCTGATCTCCGCGCATGCCGGCGTGGACCTGTCGCGCTACCCGCAGGATCAGAAGCTGGCCGACATGGACATCAAGCAAGGCTCGCGTTGGTCGTTCGACGTGATCCTGCAGGGCACGCGCGCCGGTGGGCCGACATTGGGTGAAGCGGCGGAACGTTTCGCCGTCAGCGAACTGTGCCCGCAGATCGTCGGCACACCGACGCATGTCGCCGACCAGTTACAGGATCTGTTCGAGTCCGATGCCTGCGACGAATTCGTGTCGACGCCCACGGTATTTCCGGGGACGTTCGAGCAGTTCACCCAGGTGGTGGTGCCCAAACTGCAAAGACGCGGAATTTTCCGGACGGATTACGAGCGCGCGACACTGCGGGAGAATTTACGCGCCGCGCGCTAGCCTGGTTCGCTGTGGGGTGGGTAAGCCCTTGCGCCACCCACCTCTTTAACACCACCCCGCCGGACTTGCGCTGAAGACGGTGGGTGGCGCAAGGGCCGACCCACCCCACGAAGGGATGCAGTTCAATTGGTTACCGCCGGCTCAGCCGTGCGGGTCGTGCTGCGCCTGCTGGTACACCGCCGAGGCGTTTGCCGCGGGGATCAGCGAGGCCGCGCCAATGGCGATACCAAGAACAGCCGCCAGGGTCAGGAACATGGTTTTCATCGTCGTTCTCCTTTTTCTCCGCGCGATCAGCGGAGGTTGATCTCGTCGGTGGCGGCATGTGACCTCGCCTTATCGACGCGGACGGATATGATCCTTGCCTTGCGCCAGGATAATCTTATTAATTAGCAAGGGATTTATGCCAAGAATGGTGAGATCATGGACTTGATAGGTGCCCTTAGCGTTTTCAGCCGGATCGCGGAGACCGGCTCGTTCTCGGCCGTGGCGCGCGAGACGAACGCCAGCCAGTCGACGGTAACCCGCCTGGTGGACCAGCTCGAGGCGCATTTCGGCGTGCGGCTGTTCCACCGCACCACCCGTCGGCTCAGCCTGACGGAGGACGGGCAGGACCTGCTGGCGCACGCCCACCATCTGATCGAAATCGCCGAGGGGATGGAGGGGGCGCTCGGGCGCCACCGCACCTCACCGACCGGGCTGGTGCGGGTTGGCGTCACCATGGCTGGGGCGATGCTGCTGGGACTGCGGATGTTCGGCCTGCTGGCGCAATACCCGGGCCTGATGGTGGAGCTGGTGGTGCGCGACCGGTTGGGCGACATGATCGAGGAGCGGCTCGACGTGGCGATGCAGGTCGGCCAGCCGGCGGACTCGTCGTTGATGGCCCGGACGGCGGGGGCGTTCGGGCGCACCCTGGTGGCGTCGCCGATCTACCTGGAGCAGCGCGGCACACCGGCACACCCGGATGAGCTTGCTGCGCATACCTGCATCATCCACGAGAGCGGCCCGGACAGCGCGGTGTGGCAGTTCGAGGGACCGGAGGGGCCGGTGGAGGTACGGATCGAAGGCGCCTTCCGCGCCAACAACGCCGAGGTGGTGCATCGTGCGGTGCTGGCGGGGCACGGGATTGCTATGGTGCCCGAGGCGCTGATCGTCGACGACATCCGCGCGGCGCGGCTGTATCGGCTGCTGCCGAAGTTCAAGACGGGGCGCCAGCCGGCGTTCGTGCTGTATCCGTCGCGCCGGCATTTGGCGCCGCGGACGCGGGTGGTGATCGATTTCCTGGTGGAGCAGGTCAACGAGGCCGCGGCGCGGCTGGCGCAGGATGATGTTTGGGGCGACAGCGATACGACGTGGCTGGTGTGATTGGGGCTGGTGGTGGGTCGGGTTGGTGATCGGTCGGGCTGGTGATGTGTGAGTTGGGTGGGTTTGGCTGCCGCTTATTCCGTATTTCTCTCGTAGGCGCGGATGACCACCCGGGTCCGGCTCTCGCAACGCCTCGCAGCGGAGTCCTGAGCGGCAGCACTGTATGAAGTGCCACCGACTAACGCTCAGATCAGGAATTCCGCCGAACGTAGGTTTTGCGCACGATGCGCCTTGGTCCCAACCGCCGTCGCCGGACTGACGTTCGGCTGCGCGAAGTCACGCAATCGATCGCGGACCCGGCGATACTCAAGTCCTCCGCGCAGCCGGTTAGGTCACGGCACCTGGGTCTGCTGCGTGGTGGTGGTGGTCGAAGAGACCGTCGGGCGGGGCACTGACGTCGTGGTTTGATCGACGGTTGTGGTGCGGGTAACTGGCGCCGGCCCACCGCAAGCGACCAGCACAACCGTTCCGGCAATCAGTGCCATGCCAACGGCCAGGCCGAAACGCGATGTTATCTTGGTCATTGTCTGGGTCCTTTTAGTTCGCGCGAGTGGTCGCGATCATGCGGGTCGGAGGACCCGCATCAACAAAGCAACGAAATAGCGGGCGGACGAGCAGAACCGCCCGACACCCAAAAAATCGCGTGGCTATTCCCCCGTGGTCGTAGAGGTCGTTTTCCGGGTTGTCGTTAAATTACCGGATGGCGCAACACTGGTGCCGTTCGAGTATGTCTGGGTCTTGTCGGTCACGACGCCATTGCTGTCGGTAGTCTGGGTGCGGCTGGAGCCGGCGGAACCGATGACCGGAGCAGGAACGGGGATTGCCGTCTGAGTTGTTGTCGTGCTGGAAGACGAGGTCTGCGCAAGCGCGATCCCCGTCGTCATCGCAAGCGCCGCGACCGCGGCGAGCCAGGTTTTGATCATGTCGTATTCTCCAGGGAGTTACCTGCAAGCGGAAATCGCCTACGGTCTTGTCACGTGATGTGGCAGGCATAACGGGCCGTCGGTAGGCTCGGAAACTACTCAGGTAAGCTGGCGGAATGCGGGCGCGATCGACCGTTCGCGCGGACAACCGCGCTGCGGCGCCTGATATATCTGCCGATGAGCGCGTTGCGGCGGCGTGGCGCAATTCAAGATGACATTGAGTAGTTTCCGGAACTGGCACATCGAGCCGCTGCCGTCCATCTGATGGAAGGGCGCGAGGGAACGGTGGCTACGTCGTCAATCGACAACAAGGTGCCGGAAGGCGCGTCCAACCATGATGGGCGAGACAGGTCCTCGGCGACGCTGATCACCCATCGGACGAGCGACGACGATTACCGGTCGCGAGAGTTTGCCGCGAGGTCATCAACAACGGAGTGACAACGACATGGACAAGGATCGTATCGCTGGTGCGGCCAAAGAAGCCAAGGGCGCCATCAAGGAGACTCTGGGCAAGGTCGTCGGCGACGCCAAGCTGACGGCCGAGGGTAAAAGCGACAAAGTCAAAGGCAAAGTGCAGAACGCAATTGGCGGCTTGAAGGATGCCCTGAAGAAGTAATCCCGCACGGGAATACTCGGGGCGGGCTGCGCATTTGCAAAGACCTTATCCGGTCGTTTGCGGAGGCCGTTAGGCCGGTGGCCTCGACGTCTACGCCCAATTGCTGCGGCAAACGCCGGCCGGCATGGGTGTCGCCGTCGTCATCGTTGCGCCGTCGATTTTGCCGTGATCACGTAAGCCATGGCCCTAATCATTGACGCGCGGGCCGCTACCCCCGTCATGCCGCGCAGGCCGGTATCCACGACTTTCTTTGCTGCAACGAAGGCAAGCCGTGGATACCGGCCGGAGCCTGTCCCCTGCGGAGGCGGGGGCGCCGGCATGACGGGGGTAGCACCGAAGCGTCGATCATTCGGGCGCTTGGTATAACAAATGCGGGCCAGGTGCGCCCAAGGCTAAGGCGGTCAGGTTTCCTGATGAGGGAGCCATGAATGCCCGCCGGACCACGCGCCGAGAGACATTCGCAAAGTTACCGGCGTGAGGGATGGCGCGGACAACTGAGACTGGGAAGGCGACGCGCGACGGGCTCCGGTGCGGAAGCAGGGGCCAACAGCGACGCGCGCCGCTGCCTCAATACCAGTTTTTCGCCAGCTATCAGCAGTGCCATTCCGGCTCGGTCGGCCTCTCTTCGCCGCCGGCCCGCGGTAAATTCGCTCCGCACAATCTGGAGTATCGATGACACGTGCTCGGTCATCTCAGGGTCCTACGGCGCTCGCTCAGTGCAGTACCAATGTGATGATGAGGGGCGCCAGCAAGGCATAGAGGCCAACCAGGATGGCGGTTTCGACCCGGTACATCGACGCTCCTTCCGCAACAATCCTTGTGGCGACGGCAAAAAGGGAGCAGGCACGGGTGCTTGGGGGCTAACGCATGCCTGCTCCCAGGTAGGGACAGTCTCAACCAATCCCAGGGGCGGGTGGCTGACGGTCCTGACTATGATTGACTGCCAACTCGGAATGAAGACTCGGAATCTACGCAGGGCGTCGCGCGAAGTTGTCTGCCCGCATGTCTCATGGTGTTGCGGGATGATGGCCCAGGGCAGTATCGGGCATTGTCGTGCGACTGTTCCCGCGCAGTGGCGGCCGCAAGTATCCGGAAAATGCATCCACGGTACCTGATGGTCCGTATCGGCGAGCATTTAATGCCAGCGGCCGAAAGTATTGACTTATACCAGGCGCCACTACTGTCCGGTGAATAGGCCAGTAGTTTCAACGTCTTATAATACGTTGCCATTCCATATCAGCAGACTGACTTTAAAGCCAATGTCCCCGTCTACAGTCTTTGAAATGCTTTGCGCGAAAGGATGCCCTCCAATGTGTAGGCCGAAGCCATCGCGCCGATCTGCTTTTCGAAGAAAATTGGCCAAATCCGGCGGGAGAGCCGCCCCAGCCGCCGAAACTTAGTTCAAGTCGACACCACCCAAAATCATCGAGAAGTCCTTATGCGACAGCCATTTCTGGCCTATTCGGTCGCCGTGAACCGGACAGCAGTGAC
>DASRQX010000317.1:0-47145 GCA_035696165.1 Acetobacteraceae bacterium
CCGCGGCCTCCGGCACGACGTCACCCGCGGCCGCCATCGCCCCCAGCGCCCGGATCTGCGGCCCGAAGAACGGCTTGCCGCCCAGCGTCATCTTGAAGCCGTTGTAGTCCGGCGGGTTATGGCTGCCGGTCACCATCACCGCGCCGCCGGTCTGTCGCGTCGCGGCGGTGTAGTACAGCATCGGGGTCGGCCCGCGGCCGATCCGCAGCACCGTCATGCCGCTCGCCGTCAGCCCGTCGACAAGCGCCGCCTCCATCTCCGGACTGGACAGGCGACCGTCATAGCCAACCGCGACCGTGGTTCCGGCGCCCCCTGCCACTCCGGCACGGGCCACCAGGGTCCCGAAGCAGCGGCCGATCGCGAAGGCGTCCGCCGGATGCAGGGTGCTGCCGACGACGCCGCGGATGTCGTACTCGCGCAGCACCGTCGGATCAAAGTCATGCGAGAACGCCATCAGGCGTAGTGCCGCAGGAAGCCGCGAACCGCGTCGGCAAGGTCGGGGCGCTTCAGCGCGAAGGCGATCTGCGCCTCGAGGAAGCCGATCTTGTCGCCGCAGTCGAAGCGGCGCCCCTCGTAGCGCACGCCATGAAACGGCTGCGTGCCAATCAGCTTCGCCATCGCATCGGTCAATTGCACCTCATCGCCGGCGCCGCGCTCCATCCGCGACAGGTGGCCGATCACCTCGGGCATCAGCACATAGCGGCCGATAATCGACAGGTTGGAGGGCGCCACGTCCGGCGCCGGCTTCTCGACCAGCCCGGTGACCTCGACCAACCGCCCCTCGTCGCGGCCCACCTTCAGGATGCCGTAGCGTTGGGTGTGCTCGCGCGGCACCTCGGTCACCGCGACGACGTTGCCGCCGGTCTCCTGGTAGGCCTGGGCAAGCTGCCCGATGCACGGAGTGTCCGACAATATCAGGTCGTCCGGCAGCAGGATGGCGAACGGGTCGTCACCGACGAACGTGCGGGCGCACCAGATCGCATGGCCGAGCCCCAGCGGGTCCTGCTGGCGCACCGTCATCATCGACCCCGGCTCGATCTGGATCGCCTTGAGCAGGGTCAGCGCGTCCGCCTTGTCGCGCTCGCGCAGCGTAGCCTCCAGCTCGAAGGCGATGTCGAAATGCTCGACGATGGCGGTCTTACCTCGGCCAGTGACCAGGCAGAACTGCTCGATCCCGGCGGCGCGCGCTTCTTCGACCGCGTACTGGATCAGCGGCTTGTCGACGACCGGCAGCATTTCCTTGGCCATCGCCTTGGTGGCGGGCAGGAACCGCGTGCCGAGGCCGGCAACGGGCAGTACCGCTTTACGGAGCTGTTTATGCAATGTTTTCAACCCTCAAGCTACGTTCCGGTCGAAGGACCATGACCGTCCGGCCGAATTGTGGCACTGGCCATCTACTCCGCTCAACCGACTACAACCATCCAAGCTGATAACTAGGTGATAACTCTGGCTAGGGTATAGGTATCCAATTAACCACCCAACAATATGTCTCGCGCCTGATTGATCCGCGAGGCAAGCCAGTCGGACCCGCCGCTGTCCGGGTGCGAGGCCCGCATCAATCGTCGGTGAGCGGCGCGGACATCGTCCTCGCTGGCCCCGGGCTTCAGACCGAGCACCTGATACGCCTCCTCTCGCGTCATTGCAGTTGATCCGCGCGCCGGACCGCCCTGTCCCGCGGCGCCGCTGCCTTGCCCACCAGAGCCGCCACCTTGACGGCCGCCACTTTGAGAGCCGGCACCTTGCCCCATCCGCGGGTGCGCCGCCCGCCAGCGATTCCAGATCATCGGACCAAACATCACCAGCGCGCCGATCGCGATGCCGCCGCGGCCCGTCAGGATCAGCAGGAGCGCGAGGCTGATCCCGGCAAGCGCCGCGATCCAGGCGACCAGCGACTTGATCGAGGTGACCGAGGCGCGCTCGAAGGCCCGCAGCCCGCCCCAGAACGCGAACAGTATCAGCCCGCCAAGAACGAGCCAAAGCATCAGCAATTCCCCGTGCGGCGCGACCACGCCGGGACCGGGCCACGAACTTCTCCAACTTCTCCCCCGCCCCTTGAGGGAGGGGGTTGGGGGAAGGGGGCGGGGCCAGGATCGCACCGCGGCATCGAGCGCCCCAACCCCTCCCCCCACCCCCCTCCCTCAAGGGGAGGGGGAGAAGTTTGCGCTCCGGCTACACCCCTAAATACCATGGCTCAGCCCGCCGCCAGGACCGGCGCGAGTTCCGTCTCGAGCTCCTGGGCCTCCAGCACGGCGAGCGCGCTCAGATTGACAATGCCGCGCGCGGTGACGCTCGGCACCACGACATGGATCGGTTTCGACATCCCCAACAGTATCGGCCCAACCGGAAGTCCGTCCGAGGCCGCCTTCAGCAGCGTGAACGAGATGTTCGCGGCATCCAGCGACGGCATCACCAGCAGGTTCGCCGTACCGCGCAGCCGCGCGTCGGCCACCGCGCGATCGCGAATGACCTCGACCAGCGCGGCGTCGCCGTGCATTTCGCCATCGACTTCGAGTAACGGCGCACGCTCGCGGATCATCGCCAGCGCGCGGCGCATCTTGCGCGCGGAATCGCTGTCGCTGGCACCGAAGTTCGAATGCGACAGCAGCGCCACTTTCGGCACAATGCCGAACTGGTGGACCGCCGCGGCGGCCAGCAGGGTCATTTCGGTGATCTGCTCCGCGGTGGGATCGACGACCATGTGGGTGTCGCACACGAACAGCGACCCGGCGGGCAGGATCAGGCAGGACAGCGCGTAGTTGCGCGCGACATTCGCCCGGCGCGGAATGATCGGTAGGACCTCGCGAAGCTGCGCCCACCAGTCGCCGGTCCCGCCGCAGATCGCCGCATCGGCTTCCCCGGCATACAGCAGCATCGCCGCGGCCACCGTGCCACGGCTCGCCAGCCAATGGGCGGCGTCCTCCGGTGGCACCCCGCGCCGGCCGGCCAGGCGCTGGTAGTCGTGCAGCATGGGCGCGAACACCGCCCGATCCGCGGCTGGGCTGTCCTGGGCCGGGTCGAGCACCCGCACCGTGCCGCCGAGATCGAGGCGCAATCCCATTTCGCGCACCTTGCGCTCGATCACCTCGTGCCGGCCGATCAGGATCGGCACCGCGATGTCCCCATCCACCAGGGTCTGCGCCGCGCGCAGCACGCGTTCGTCCGAGCCGTCGCTGTAGACGATGCGCCTCGGCGACTTGCGCGCCGCCTCGAAAACCGGCTGCATGAGCTGGCCGGAGCGGAAGACGAAACGTTCCAGGTCGTGGCGATAGGCGGCGAAATCGGTGATGGCGTGGCGGGCGACACCGCTGTCCATCGCCGCGCGGGCGACGGCGGGGGCGATCTCCAGGATCAGCCGGGGATCGAACGGCTTCGGAATGATATACTCTGGGCCGAACACCGGGGCGGCGCCACCGTAGGCGGCGGCGACCACCTCGGACGCCTCGACGCGGGACAGCTTCGCGATCGCCTCGACCGCCGCGATCTTCATCGCCTCGTTGATCGTGGTGGCGGAGACATCCAGCGCGCCGCGGAAGATGAACGGAAAGCACAGGACGTTGTTGACCTGGTTCGGATAGTCCGACCGGCCGGTGGCGATGATGGCGTCGGGCCGCAGCGCGCGCGCCTGCTCCGGCATGATCTCGGGCTCCGGATTGGCCAGCGCCAGGATCAGCGGCTTCGGCGCGAGCAGCGGCAGCCATTCTGCCTTCAGCACGCGCGGCGCCGACAGGCCGAGGAAGATATCGGCACCGGCCAGCACGTCGGGCAGGGTCTCGGCGTTCGTCTCGCGCGCATAGCGGGCCATGTTGGGCAGCATGCCCGCCCGGTCGGTGCGGATTACGCCCTTGACGTCGGTCAGCGTCACGTTCTCCACCCGCAGCCCCATCGACACCAGCAGATCGACGCAAGCCAGCGCAGCCGCGCCGGCGCCCGAGGTCACCAGCCGCGCATCGGACAGCTCCTTGCCCTGCAGGAGCAGGCCATTCCGCACCGCGGCGGCGACGGTGATCGCCGTGCCGTGCTGGTCGTCGTGAAACACCGGAATGTGCATCCGCCGGCGCAGTTCCGCCTCGATGGCGAAACATTCAGGCGCCTTGATGTCCTCCAGGTTGATGGCGCCGAAGGTCGGTTCCAGCGCGGCAACCACGTCGCAGAACCGCGTCGGGTCGGCGGCATCCACCTCGATGTCGAACACGTCGATGCCGGCGAATTTCTTGAACAGGACAGCCTTGCCCTCCATGACAGGCTTGCCGGCCAGCGCGCCGATATTGCCGAGGCCAAGCACGGCGGTGCCGTTGGAGATCACGCCAACCAGATTGCCGCGCGCGGTGTAGAGGCGGGCGTTGTCGGGATCGTCGACGATCGCCTCGCAGGCGGCGGCGACCCCGGGCGAGTAGGCCAGCGCCAGGTCGCGCTGGTTCGCCATGCGCTTGGTGGCCTCGATCGCCAGCTTCCCGGGCCGCGGCAGGCGGTGGTAGTCGAGCGCCGCCCGGCGGAAATCGTCGTCCATTCAGAGCCACTCCCCCCACAGACATCCGGCACCATAACATCTGGCGTCATACAGGCACGGGGCGCCTGCGCGCCAGACGCGCACGCGGGCTGCGCTAACGCCGCCCGCGGCTGGTGGCTCGTTACAGCGGTTCAGGCTGACCGGACCTGCACACACCTCTCCCGCCGTTTCGCGGGAGAGGTCGAGACGCGAAGCGACGAGGGTGAGGGTCGGGCCGCACACTGCCATAATCGTGCCGGAGGATGTTGCCGATCCCGGCGATCTTGCGCCAGGGAACCATCCGGCTCGGCTGCCCTGGCGTCGTCCGGCAGCCGGCGGCTCGCCTCAGAAATGATCTCAACGTTGCGTTCGACCAACAGGCGAACACGCCGGTCCGCGGCAAACTGGTCGAAGTCCAATCCGCCGGTGTCGGCCTTGATGTTCGCGATCGCCTCGAGAATGTTTCCGACGTAGGCCCGGGGATCGCGACGCGGCGTCGTCCGAACACGGCCTCCGCTTCAGTCAGGATCGAGTCGCGAAGCAGCGGCTTGAGCGAGTCCCGTGCCACCAAGTCGATCTCGCGTCCAAGGTGGTCGCCGAGCAGGTTGTTGACCCCGACCAGATCGATCAGGTCGAACCGCGCCGCCGGATCGACCCCGATGGGCACGTCCACATCGTTATCGGGGCGGGCCCTGCCATGGACGATGGAGTCGAACAAGGCTGCCGAGATAACGCCCCGCCCGCGCAACTCCGGCTCAAGCGCCTTTAGCGCGGCAGCAACATGGTCCTTGTTGGGCGCCAGGCAACCGCCGGTCTCGCGGTCCCGCATCAGGCGGGGCGCCTCGCGAATGACCTCGCCAGGGTCGCTGTAGGGGCCAGTCGCGACCTTGCGGCGGATGTAATCCTCCAGTTCCGGGGTGATCGAGACGTTCATCTGTACGGGTCTCCACCTCTTCGAGCTGGCATATCTAAACACAAGCAAGAAAGATTTTCTCCTGACCGGACCGAATTCCACCAACTTGTTTCATTCAGGGCGGGTCGGTCGTGCCGGTGGAAACTTATACCGGCAGAAGGCTGCTACCGGCAGAAGGCAGCACAACGGTAGTTGACACCGCGACCGCCGCCGTGGAGGCAGCCGCCGCAGGCGAGGGCCGTGCCGGCTACGCGGGGTCACCTGGCGATTTGCTCACAATTGCACGCTAACCGCCCAGTGCTGCTAGTACAAGCTCGACAGGATCGGGTCGTGCGCACCGGAGGCCAGCACGTACATCCGCGCCAAATGGTTCGGGTAATCGAGCTGCGGCGGCACGTCGACCAGGAACAACGGCACCAGCAGAAGCGCGCACGTCCCGGCCAGAACCGACCACCACGCCGCGCGCGTGGCAAGCAGCGCGGCAACGCGCTCGATCATGGGCGCGGCCGGCCAACCTGCTGCGATCGTTCCGGAGCTAGAACGTACTGCGAACCGCATGTCTCTGCCAGCGGCTGACCACCGGATCGGTTCGCGTCTGCCATCCACCATCACCAGCCTCACGCTCGGTTTCGATTGCGCTGGTGCCGTGTCTATTGCCCAGCTGGTTGCGGGCGGATTTCTCCGACGCAGACCTCGCGCGACAGCGCCGGCAACTGCCGGGATCATCCAGTCAATTTCGTCGGATACGATATAGCGCCGCGACGTCACGGGCAGCGACAAGCCGCAGCGGTAGCGGCAGGAATTGGTCGAGGTTGCCCGCATCGCCGGCGTTCAGCGGCAGTACATAGTCAAAGTCGTGCTGCCGGTCCGCGAGGTACGGCGCCGGCATCACCGGATTGACATCATGGCCGACTGCCAGCGACCGCCAGTCGGGCGGGGGCCCCTCCGGCACCGAGACACGATCGAACGGCCGGCGCACGCTCAGCGGCTGCTTCGCGGCGACGGTGAATAGATACGGAATGAACGCCTGGCGCTCGATCATCAGCAGGGCTGGGAGATGGAAATCCAGCCGGAAGAAGCCGGGGATGCGCCGCCCTCGTGGCACGTCGGCCCAGTAGTCGGGTGCGCCCTGCGGATCGACCGATACCACCAGCATGCGGCTGCCCGGCTCGACCGCGGCGATGACCCGGCGGAACTCGGCCACGTCGTGGTTGTGATCGAACCAGACGCCGGCGAGGCTCGCGGTGCGTGCGAGGAAAACGAACGCCAGCACGGCAGCGATGGCAATCCGCGCGCACGGCGACAGCGCCGTCGGTCGCAGCCCGGCAAACAGCAGCAACCCGAGCATGATCGGGAAGCGCGCGTCGACGAATCCGGTCTGTTTCATTGCAAACGGGCAGATCAGATAGCCAACGCACAATATCGCGAGTCCCAGTGCGATCCCGGGCGCGATGCGCAGCAGGCGATAGCGGCAGGCGAGATAGAGACCGGCCATGAACACGCCCCCGGGTGAGGCCATCCACGAAGCCGTCATAAGCCAGAAACGGCTCCATCAGACTGTAGAGTCTTGCGCCATATCGGATGATATATCACGCCGTTATCGAGATGATCGAGCGGCGCCATCAGATTCAGCACGAATGGCGGCGCGAAGGCGATGGCGCCCATCACCATGCGGCACCGCAGATGGGGCCACCCCGCCCCGGTGGTCCGCCGAAGACGCCACAACACGGCCAACTCCTCACCGCCGAGCAGCACCGCGAGGAACAGCAGGCCGAGCAGGTGCATGAAGAAGATTGCGACCGTCGCCAGTGCGCCGAGCACGGTTACTCACACGGGATGCGACGCGCGCCAACGCAGCCACGCCGCAGCCGCCAGCAGCGCCATGCCGAGGCTGAGCAGGAAGTTCACCAAGCCGAGCAGGAACAGCGCGTTGTAGGCGGTCAGCCCAGTGGCCAGTGACCAGTAGGAGCGGACACGGAACGCCGCACGGTGATAGGCGCTCACCCCGAGCAACGGCATCAGCAGCGTGGCCGCAAGCACCAGGCGCCCCGCCAGGTAAATCGGCAGGAACTTCAGCATCTCCGGCGACACGAGGTCGATCGCCAGATTGGGAATGATCGCCCAATGTTGCACATACATGCGCGACAGGATCGGGTCCTGCGCGCCGAACGCGAGCACGTACATGCGCGCGAGATGGTTCGGATTGTCCAGCACCGGCGGCACATCGACCAGGAATAGCGGCACCAGCAGAACCGCGCAGGTCGCGGCACAAACCGTCCGCCAGGCAGCGCGTGTGTCCAGCAGCGCGGTGATGCGCTCGATCGGCGGCGCAACTCGTCAGCCGGCGTCGATCGTTCCGCTGGTAGAACTCACTGGCAGCCCCGCTCTCGGTGTCGGTTCGGTTCGTGCGGTGTCTAGCGCCCACCAAGTTGGGGGCGCGCTTCCCCCCAGTCCGTTCCCCCCGATCCATTCCGCCAATCCGTTCCGCTGGCCCGACCGAGATGGCCGCCCGGCGCGGTTCGGACGCCCAGCCCTCCGACATCACACGATTTGTGACTTGCATTATGAAAGTAACATCGGTATCACTTGCATCATGCTAGCCACAGGGGCCCCGCCAATGCAGCGCACCAGCTTCGAAACCCGGCAATGTCCAGTCGCCCGCAGCCTGCAGCGCGTCGGTGAGTGGTGGAACATCCTCATCCTGCGCGATGCCAGCCTCGGCTCGACCCGGTTCGAGCAGTTCCAGAAAAGCCTTCACATCGCCCCGAACATCCTGACGCGGCGGCTCAACGGCCTGGTCGAGGCGGGGATGCTCCAGCGGCATCGCTACAGCGATCGGCCGCCACGTCACGAATACCGGCTGACCGAGCGCGGCCGCGATTTTCGGCCGGTACTCTGGTCGCTTCTCGCCTGGGGCAACCGACATTTCGCGCCGGAGGGGCCGAGCGTCGTACTGGTGGACGCGGTGACCGGCGCGCTCGCGGACCCGGTGCTGGTGGACCGCGCCAGCGGCCGCGTGATGACGGCACCGGCGTTTCGCTCGGCCGCCGGTCCCGCCGCCGACGAACACACCATCCGGCGGCATGGCGTGGTCACCCGCGCCATCGCTGCCGCCCCCGGGGATGCGCACCTCGCGACCGCGCCCAGCCGCGCTATCACAGGCGTTCGCGCTACCACAGGCGGACGCGCCACACCGCAAGCGGGGGACACCCATGTCTAGCACCGTCCTCGCCAGGGAAACCGACGCGGCACCCACGAGCACCAAGCGCCCGGCATGGCATGCGGCGCGCCGGTTCGGACCGCGGCGCCTTGCCCTGGCCGGCGTGGCGCTCGCCATTCTCACGGGGGCCGCCTGGTACGGCCACGAGTGGTGGAACAACGGGCGCTTCATCGAGAGCACCGACGACGCGTATGTCGGCGGCAACGTCACCTCCATCGCGCCGCACGTCGCCGGTTTCGTGGCTGAGGTCCCAGTCACGGACAACCAGCACGTCAAGGCGGGCCAGGTGCTGATCCGGCTCGACCAGCGCGACTACCAGGCGGCCCTCGATCACGCGGCGGCGGTGGTCGGCGCGCGGCTGGCGGCACTCGAGGCGTTGCGCGCGCAATACATCCTGCAGCAGTCCACCATCCGCCAGCAGGAAGCCGACCTGGCCGCGAAGTCCGCGCAATGGGAATTCGCCGTCCAGGACGCCGATCGTTACCGGATCCTGGCGCAGACCCCCGCGGGGTCGCGGCAGGATCAGCAGAGGACCACCGCGCTGGAGCATCAAGGCCGGTCCACCGTGGCTGCTGCGGCCGCCTCGCTCGAGGCCGCGCGCCAGCAGATCAAGGTGCTGGCAGCGCAGGTGACTGAGGCCGAAGCTGACGTCGCGCAGTCGCGGTCCGATTTGCAGACCGCACAGCTAAACCTTGGCTACACCGAGGTCCGTTCGCCGATCGACGGCTACGTCGGCAACCGCGCAGCGCAGGTCGGTGCCTACGTCGCCGCCGGCGCCTACCTCATCTCGATCATCCCCTCCGACGGGCTGTGGGTGGATGCCAACTTCAAGGAAGATCAGCTTACCCACATGGTGGACGGCGACGCCGCCACCGTTGCCGCCGACGTGCTGCCCGGCCACGCCTTCCATGGCCATGTCGCCAGCCTGGCGCCCGGCACCGGCGCGGTGTTCAGCGTCATTCCGGCCGAGAACGCAACCGGCAACTTCACCAAGATCGTGCAGCGCGTGCCGGTCCGCGTGATGCTCGATCCCGGCGATGCCGCCTTGCGCATGTTGCGGCCTGGATTGTCGACAGTGGCCAGTGTCGATACGCGCGCGGAGCGGAGGCAGGCGCCGTGATCACCACCGCGCCGCGGCATCCCTCGATCCTGCCCTTCGTGGTGATGTGCGTCGGCATGTTCATTGCCCTGCTGGACATCCAGATCGTCGCCTCCTCGCTGCAGGATATCGGCGGCGGGCTGTCGGCGGCGCAGGATCAGATCAGTTGGGTGCAGACCGCCTACCTGATCGCCGAGATCGTCATGATCCCGCTGTCCGGCTGGCTGACACGGGTGTTCTCCACGCGCTGGCTGTTCACCATCTCCGCAGCCGGCTTCACCGCCACCAGCATGCTGTGCGGCCTGGCGTGGAACATCGAGAGCATGATCGTCTTCCGCGCGCTGCAGGGGCTCCTCGGCGCGTCGATGATCCCCACCGTCTTTACGTCCTCGTTCCACTACTTCCAGGGCACGCGGAGGGTCTATTCGGCGGCCGTGGTCGGAACGATCGCCTCGATCGCACCGACGCTCGGGCCGGTGATCGGCGGTTGGATCACCGATACGCTCAACTGGCACTGGCTGTTTTACGTCAACCTGGTGCCAGGCCTGGTGATCACCGCGCTGGTGCCACTGCTGGTGAAGATCGACAAGCCGGACCTGTCGCTGATCCGCGACGCGGACTATCCCGGGATCGTGCTGATGGCGGTCGGCCTGGGCACGCTTGAATACGTGCTGGAGGAAGGCACGCGCTGGAACTGGTTCAGCGACCGAAATATCACCACCTGCGCCTGGGTGGCCGGCATCGCGCTGATCCTGTTTGTCGCCCGCAGCCTGACCTATCGCAATCCGGTCGTCGATCTACGCGCGCTGGGCAATCGCAACTTCGCGCTCGGCTGCCTGCTGTCGTTCATCACCGGGGTGGGCATCTTCACCACCATCTACCTGACGCCGCTGTTCCTGGGCTATGTCCGCGGCTTCAGCGCCTGGCAGACCGGCACCGCGATTTTTTCCACCGGCATCGCATCGCTGCTCGGCACCCCCGTCTATATCGTCCTGGCACGCAAGTTCGACGTGCGCTGGCTGATGATGTTCGGGCTGGCGTGCTTCGGGCTGTCGATGTGGAGCTTCAGCTTCATTACGCATGACTGGGGTGCGGCCGAGCTTCTGGTGCCGCAGGTCCTGCGCGGTTTTCCGCAGGTGTTCGCCGTCGCGCCAAGCGTCAACCTGGGCCTTGGCAGCCTGCCGCCGGAGCGGCTGAAATATGCCAGCGGCCTGTTCAACATGATGCGCAATCTGGGCGGTGCGGTCGGCATCGCGGCCAGTGCCGCGATCATCAACGACAGCACCAATCTGCATTTCCAATATATCGCCGGGCACTTGACGCCAGCCAACGGCGCGATGCAGCGGTTTGTGCAAGCAACATCGGAACGTTATGGCGCAATGCCCGGCGGCGCGGTGGTGGGGCACCAGGCCGCGCTCGAGCAGCTTTGGAACCTGGCATATCGCGAGGCCTCGACCCTGGCGTTCGCCGACGCGTTCCGCGCCATCATGCTGGCGTTCGTTGTCGCGACGCTGCTGGTGCCGCTGATGCGCAAGGTGGTGGCACCCAAGGCACCGGCCGCGGCTGCGCACTGAGGGCCGTCCGCAATTAAACGCACTCACGTCATGCCTGCGAAGGCCGGTATCGACGACTTGCCTTCGTCGCAGCAAATATAGTTGTGAATACCGACCGGAGCCTGTCCTCGGGCGGCCCTGCCAACACACAACACGGTTGCCTGACGCGGCGGATACCTCAGTGCCGCTGGCCGTCCGGCAGGAGATTGCCGCGTCTGTTTTTACACAGGAATAACAAAGCGCGCGCCATCACCGCGAACCCACTCCCCCGCTTGTGAGTTGGCGCGGCGGCGTACAAGCTTCCGATACCATCGCACTCCGATACTCCGGCCTTGGGGAGGAAACAATGCAGGAGCAAACACACCCGCATCGCGGGCTGCGCGAGACCTCGCGTCGCGGCTTTGTCCGTGCCGCCGCTGGGGCGGCCAGTGCCGCCATTATCGCGCCTGCGGCGTTCGCGCAGCAGGCCAATCCCAATCTTGGCACCCCGCCCAGCGTCATCACCAATCCGCCGCGGCAATGGGGGCATCGTGCGCCGCCGGAGATCTACCCCGATCCCGACATCATCGTCATCGATCCGTCGTTCAAGTCGCTGTTGCTCGGCATCACCGCGATCCATCGCGTTGCCACCGGCTTCCGTTGGGCCGAGGGCCCAGCCTGGTCGAGCGAAGGCCAGTACCTCGTGTTCAGCGACGTGCAGGGCAACACGCAATATCGCTTCCTCTGGGACGACTGGCGCGTCACTGCCTATCGCAAGCCGTCCAACAACAGCAACGGCAACTCGTTCGACTACCAGGGTCGCCAGCTCTCCACCGAGGATTTCTTCCGCCGGGTCATTCGCTGGGAGCACGACGGCATGATGACAGTGATTGCCGATTCGTTCGACGGCAAGCCGCTCAATTCGCCCAACGATCTTGTGCCGCACCCGGACGGCAGCATCTGGTTCACCGATCCACCGTATGGCGGCACCTTGTCCGAGGGCCATCCGGACGAGGCCGGCGGCCCCACCAATCCGCAAGGGCTGCTGAACCCGCGGACCGGCGCCGAGAACGCCGGCGCCATCGGCGGGGCCAAGCGGCAATTGCCGACACAGACGTATCGCTGGGACCCCAGCGGCAAGTTGGACGTGGTGCTCACCGAGGATCAGGTTCCGGACCCGAACGGAATCTGCTTTTCACCCGATCACAAGACATTGTACGTGATCAGCACCGGCAAGGGACCGGGCGATACCGGGGCTGGCGGCAAGGGCGTCGTCCATGCGTTCGACGTGCAGGGCAACAGGCTTTCCGGCCAGCGTTTGTTTACCGATATGATGGTGGACGGCGTGCATTGCGGGCCGGACGGCATGCGCGCCGATGTGTCCGGCAATATGTGGATCAGCTCGAACACGGTGCTTGGCTATGCCGGCGTGCTGGTGTTCAACGCGCAAGGCAAGCTGATCGGCCGCATCCGCCTGCCGGAGGTGTGTGCCAATCTCGCGTTCGGCGGGCCAAAGCGCAACATGCTGTTCACGTGCGCCAGCCAGTCGCTGTACATGCTGCAGGTGCAGACGCAAGGCGCCGCCCCCGGCTGACCTTGCCCGCCTACGCGGGCTGCCCGTTGTCCATCCGTGCCATCATCCGTGTGTCAATGGCCTCACTTTCGCATCTCGTACCGACGGTCGCAAAGCATGACCGTCAATATCAATCCCTGGTTTGGCGCGCCATTGCCCTCTGCTTCCTACTGGCAGCCCGGCGCGCGATACTAACCAGCAGCAGCATTGCCAGCAGAGGCATTGGAGGAGTCAACGTTTCCGCCGGTTACTTTAACGCCGTGGGCGTTGCACATCGGTTTCGTTGGCGCGGACCGGTCTCGTGTTACCGCGCGGAAACCCTCCTCTGGCCATAGGGCCGTATGGCCACGGAAGTACGAAGTCTCACCGGTTTACGCGGCATCGCGGCTAGTGTGGTGGTCCAGTATCATTACGTCGAAGCAACACCGCAAGTGCCCTCACTGCTGCGCGAGATTGCATCGCGTGGCTATCTGGCGGTGGACATGTTCTTCGTCCTCAGCGGATTTGTGATGGCGCTGACCTACGCACACCGATTCGCACACGGATTTGACGCACCCGCATATGGAGACTTCCTGCTGCGTCGGTTCGCGCGCATCTACAGGCTATATGTCGTGATACTCGGCCTGACGGTGTTGGGCGTCGGCGTCGGCGCGTTTCCGGGGTGGAACCTCCGCGACAGCTTGGCCACCGTTGTGGCCAATTTCCTGCTCATACAGGCCTGGGGGACCACCGTGTCGCTCAATGGCCCAGCCTGGTCGATCAGCACTGAGTTCGCCGCATATCTGCTGTTCCCTATGCTGCTGCGTGCAACCCTGTTCGGCGGCGGTCGGCGTGCCGCTCAGGCTACGGTAGCGGCCGCAATCCTACTGATTCTCGCCGCGATGATCAGGCCGCTGCTGCGACCAGGGGGGAACGGCACACTCGACCTGTATCGCGAGACCACACCGCTCCCGTTGTTGCGGTGCTTTGCAGGATTCACCTTCGGTTTGCTGACCTATCGGTTGACCGGCTCACCTGGGATCATGCAACTCGCTCGGCAGGGCTTGGCTGCAGTCGTACTGGTGGCGCTCCTCGCTGCCGCGTTGCTGCTCGATGTCAACGATCTGGCGATCTACACGCTGCTGCCTCCGTTGGTCTTGTGCCTGTACGCAACCCGCGGACGACCGGGCCGAGTGCTTGGGCACGGCGTGATCTAGCGGTTGGGCACGCTGTCCTATGCGATCTATCTGCTGCATGTTGGCGTGCTGTGGGGCGCCGGGCACCTGCCGACGAATTCGTCGCTGGTCATCGACACAACCGCTGTCGTCGCCCTGCTTGCGCTTGCCAGTCTCGCGCATCACGCCGTCGAACTGCCAGGGCGCCGTTTGATACGCAAGTGGCGCGTCCCGGCACCCCGGTCTGCAGTGGCCTGACAACTCGCGCTACGGGGAGGCGATCGGGGCTGGTGCGGTCGAGAAGACTCGAACTTCCACGGGGTTTCCCCCACAAGCACCTCAAGCTTGCGCGTCTACCATTCCGCCACGACCGCATATCATGGGGCGCGCGGCACTTCTCGCACCGGCGGGCGGCGCGGTATAGCGGATGAATGACGGGGCTTCAATGAGTACCGATCCGACTGCCGACCCGACTCGCGACCCAAATGGCGATCCACCCGAACACCAACCGGAGTGGCGCGTCGCCCCGGGTCTCACCGCGTACCCCGATGTGCTCGCCGCGATGCAGGCGCGGGCGGCGGCGATCCGGGACGGCACCGCACCCCAGCAGGTGTGGCTGGTGGAACATCCGCCGCTCTACACCGCCGGGACCTCGGCGCGCCCGACGGAACTGATCGATCCGACCCGCTTCCCCAGCTACGCCGCCGGACGCGGCGGACAGTGGACGTATCACGGCCCGGGCCAGCGCGTGGCCTATGTGATGCTCGACCTGACCCGTCCGCACGGCACCGTGCCGGCGCGCGACATACGATGTTTCGTCCACGGCCTGGAGGAGTGGCTGATCCGCGCGCTCGACCAATTCAACGTGCGCGGCGAGCGGCGGACCGGCCGTATCGGCATCTGGGTGGCGGACCGCGCAACCGGAACCGAGGCCAAGATCGGCGCGATCGGCGTCCGCGTCAGCCGTTGGGTAAGCTGGCACGGCGTGTCGCTGAACGTCGACCCGGACCTCTCGCATTTCACCGGCATCGTGCCGTGCGGCGTCAGCGAGCACGGGGTCACCAGCCTGGCGGCGCTCGGCATCCCGGCAACCATGGCGCAGGCCGACGCGGCGCTGCACGCGGCCTGGACCGAGGTGTTCGGGAACCCCGCTGAACTTGCCGCGCCGGCCTGTCCCGCGCCCGCCTGTGTCATGCCCACGGGCGCCTGAACGCGGCATAGCTGGCCGCCTACGGCGTCGGCAGACTGTGGAAACCGGGTTCGGCCGGCGCCTCGCTGAAGTCTTCCTCGATGCTGGTCACCACGGCCAGCCGAGGCCCCCGGCGGCACTGCCGGACCAGTTCCTCGACCGCGGCTGTCTCGCCGGCGATCAGTGCCTCCACCGTGCCATCCGAAAGGTTGCGCACCCAGCCGGAAAGCCCGGCCGCCTCGGCATGGATGACCAGCCAGTCGCGATACCCCACTCCCTGGACCTGCCCGGCGATGATGAGACGTTTTGCTGCCATGCGTCGACTATGCCCGAGTAAGCGCGATCATACGCGCCGCGATTGCGATGTCATTGGCGATTGCCTGACGGCGAGCGGCGGCCTGCGCATCCTCCCCCCACTGCTCGGCCTGGAACAGCTCATCCAACGCACCAAGCGCGTGCGCGGTTGCCGGATCAAGCCGCTGGTCCGCCAGCGCCAGCCCGAGAACCAGGCTGCCCAGGGCCGGCACCGCGACGCCAAGCGCCGCCAGCGCCCACAGATCCAGCGCACCCACCGCCGCGCGCAGCGCCGCGACGCTGGCGCGATGCTGGCGGACCGCCACGATGCCGGCGGTAACGCGCAGCTTCGCCCCGTGCTGCTGCTCCGCCCAATCCAGCCAGGGCTGCCACGCACCCGCCTGGCGCCGCACCAGTTCCACCGGAGCCTCCGCGCGGTAGCACAGCAGGTCGGTCTCGCCGTAGCGTGCGATGGCGTCCACGGTCGGCCACGGATCGGCGGCGATCCGGTCCTGCGCGGTGCCGGCCAGGCGGGTCAGCGGGGTGTCCGCGAAGGACATCTCGCCGCCCTTGCCGCCGCCGGCAACCTGCCATTCCGCGGCGACGGCCTGCGCGAGCGTGGCATGTGCGACGCGCAGGATCTTCCCCCCCGGCAGATGCATTGGCTTGCCATCCAGCAGTACCGCGTAGCCGCCATCGACTGGTTCCGCCGTCGCCTGATCCCAGAAGCGCTTCACCATCGCGGCACGGTCCGCCGCATCACTGGAACAGCTTCTTGAGCGCGTTGGCCGGATTGTTGGCGGCCTTCGCCGGCGGCTGGCCGGCCGGCGGAGCGCTACCGTCGGACTGCCCACTGGCGGCGGGCGGCTGGCTGAAGCGCGCCAGGGCCAGCGCTTCGGCGCATTGGTCGCCAGACAGTTTCTTATCGACCGCGGACCCGATGATTAGCGCCAGCCCACCGGTGCTCGCACCAAGCGCCAGCTTGGCGGCGGTGCCGGCATTGCCGGTCATCGTGCCAACCACATCCGGGTGGATGGATGGATCGGCGAACGTGCCTTCGACAATGACCGGAGCGGTGATGTTCGTGCCGGCGATACCGGCGCTCGGGCGGACATGCAGATCGAGCGTCTCGGCGCCGAAATTCAGTGTGCCGACGCCCGTCATGCCGAGCGTGCTGGTATCCAGCCGCAACGCCCGCAGCGTGCCGACGCCGTTGCTGGCATCAAGGCGCATGGCGAAGCAGGTCAGCGCGCTCATCCCGGCCTTGCCGGCAAGCTGGGTCAGCTCGGTCTTATGCAGCAGGCCCGACATCATGTTGCCCAGAAGCTTGCTGTCGATCTCGCCTTTCACGACGGCGGCGCCCACCGCGCCATCCAGTGACGCGGCGATCGCCTGCGGCGTGTCGCCGGCGCCGCGCAGGTCGGCCCGCAGTTCAAGCGTTCCGCTGGCGTAGCCGGGCTTGTCGAGCGCCTTCAGCAGTGCCTGCAGCGCCAGGCCGGGGGCGCGCAGCGTCAGCGTGACCGGCGGCGTGGCCGGTTTGGCGTCGACCGTCGCCTTCAGGTCCATCTGGCCGCCCGGAACATCCAGCGTGAGCGGGTCGAGCGTGAGCCGCCCATCCTTGGTCACGGCGTGCAGCTTGATCGACTTGTAGTCTTGCTGGCCCCTCCGCAGGTCGTCGACAGCAAGCTGGATATCGCTGTCGGCCAGGCGAAGCACGCTGAAGGGCAGCCTGGTGTCGGGAATCACGCGGCCCGATCGTTCCCCCCGCGTGTCGGGCGGCTCCGGTTTCCCAGGCCCCGCGGGTGCCGCGGCCGACATGGCTCGCGCCAGGGCATCGAGATCGATCCGCTTGGCCGACAGGTTCGCCTTGACCAGCGGCCGGACGCCTCGCTGAACGGATAGCGAGCCGGCCAGATCAGCGTTCGGCAGCGTCAGTTTCAGGTCGCTGACAGCGATGCCGTTGCCGCCATCCATGTCCGCCAGCCGCAGTTGCACGGCAACGGTCTTCAGCGGTGGCAGGGCGGTGCCGGCCAGCGCGGAGAGCGCGGCGAGATCAGGAACATCGGCGGTCAGGGCGATCGCCAGGCCGCGACCGGCGGCGGGCTCCGCCACAGTTCCGTCCACACCGAGCTTCGCGCCGGCGGCGGTGGCGACAAGCTTGATCGGCCAGGGCACGGCGCCGCCTGCCAGCAGTCCCTCCAGGGGGCCGGTATCGGCGGTCAGGCTGACCGGCGCCCCGTTATACGCAGCGTCCAGAGTCAGGTGCAGCGGCGCGTTCGGCGCAGGTTCCCGGGCGGTGAGCTCCTTCAGTGCCAGCGCAATCGTGTGGCCGGAGGCGTCGCGCATGGCGAGTGTGCCGCCTTCGATCTTCACGCTGGAAAGCGCGATGCTCGGTGGTCGCGTGGCGCCGCCGTTGCCGGTTGGGGATGACGAGGAAGCTGACGGGAGCAGGGCAGGCGGGGCGCCAGGCAAGCCCGCCTGAGCGCCCGCCGAACCACCCGCCGGACCACCCACCGATGAGCCCGCTCGGACGCCCACCGGGGAAAAATCCCAGTTGGACTGCCCCTTCGCATTGGTCTCCAACAGGAGGTCCGGCTTGCGCACCACCAGTTGGGCGACCCGGATCTCCTTGGACAGCAGCGGGATGAGAGCAAGCTGCAGCTCCAGCTTCTGCAGCGTCGCCATCTGCGGGCGGGAGAATCCGGGCGGGTTGCTGAAGCTGACGTCGCTGACCTCCAGGGTCGGCTGCAGGGAGATCGACAGACCGATGCGCCCGCCGATGGTCAGCTCGCGACCGGTGGCGGCTTGCACCGCCGCGATGATCTGCGGCTTGCGGCTGTTTGGATCGAAGGTGGCAACGAAGACGGCGATGCCGGCAACCGCCAGCACAACGACGCCGGCAACGGCGAGCATGATGGTGCGAACCAGGCGGCCTCGGCGGCGAATGGGAGGGCGGGCCATCGGCGAAACTCCTGTTTGCTTCCCTCCTCGGGCTAGCTCCTGCCGCTGGTGCGGATCGGCGCCTGGGCGGGTGGCGCGTGGAAGCCGAGCGTACGGAAGGTCGCACGCATATGCGGTGGCGACTCGGCCTCGACCAGGAGCGTGCCACCCGCGGGATGCGGCAGGCGCAGCGCGCGGGCGTGCAAGTGAAGCTTGCCGGACAGGCCGGAGACCAGCGCGCTGAAGGCATCGTTCTGGTCCGGCTCGGCATACTTCACGTCGCCCAGGATCGGCGCACTGAGAGCGACGCAGTGCACGCGAAGTTGATGCGTGCGCCCGGTCAACGGCTGCAATTCCAGCCACGCGAGTTTTTGGCCAGCGCTGTCCAGTGTGCGGTAGTCGGTAAGCGCATGCACGGCCTCCTTGTCGCCGCGCTCGGCTGGGACAGTGCGTTCGCCACGCGGGCCGCCGGTGCGCCGCAGCGGCAGGTCGATCCGTCCCTCCGGTGGCACCGGGCGGCCGGCGACGACGGCCCAGTAGGTCTTCTCCACCGCGCGGCCGCGGAACGCGGCGGCAAGCTTGCCGGCAATGCCCGGTGTGCGCGCCAGCACCAGCACGCCCGAGGTATCGCGATCCAGCCGGTGCACCAGCCGCGGACGCCCGCCGTCGAAGCGCAGCGCGTCGAGCAGCGCGTCAAGATGGTGGGAGATGCCCGGCCCACCCTGGACCGGCAGCCCGGGCGGCTTGTTCAGCACAAGAAGCTGGTCGTCGCGATAGAGCACCGCACGCTGCAACTCCTTGGCGGTGTTCGGATCGACGTCGGCCACCGGCTTCGGCGCCGCCGGCGCGGTTGGCATCGGCGGCACCCGCACCGCCTGGCCGGCCGCCAACCGCGTAGCCGCCTCCGCGCGGTGACCATCCACCCGAACCTGCCCGGTGCGACAAAGCTTCTGAATGGCGCCCTGGGTCAGCCCCGGGAAATGCCGGCGGAACCAGCGATCCAGGCGGATATCGGCTTCGTCTTCCAACACGGTGTGGGGCGCGAGGGTCATTGTCCGGTCGTTGCGTCGGCTACGTTGGCAGGACCACACCTGCTGTGCGGGTCGGCTCGGCTCAGGTCAAGCTTGCGCCCAGCATACCTGCGTCGCACCGGACTGGAAAATTCGTGGCGGACTCTGCGATACGGGCCCGCAATTCTCAGTGTGGCGCGACGACAATCAGGCTATCCTACCCGAGGCAAAATAAGAACCGCTGGATGCAGGTCTCTGCTGTCGACATTGAGGCAGTGCCCGGATACGCCGCTGGCGGGAAGCCATGTCATCGCAGCGACGCAGCTACCGCCGATGGACGTGATCACCGGCACGAGGCTTCGTGCCAGGCTCGACGCTTGGGCGACACTCTATGCGCCTGGTGTTGACGCGCTCAGGTCATCTGACGTCTTGTCTGTCGGGTGCGCCGCCAGGATGTTAACGCCCATTTCCGCCAGACGATACCCGTAGTGTTGCAGGGCGCTGGCAATTTTCTCAGGACCGGCCTTCAAATGCTCGATGATTATGACGGGCAGGAATTGGCGTATTGTCCTCTTTGCGCCCTCCAGCACCTCGCATTCCATCCCCTCGACGTCAATCTTGAGAAGGTCGACCCGCCTTAATGCCAGAGAGTCCAGTGTAATCGCTCGCACCGACACGAGCGCGCTGTCGGAGTAATCGATCTTCTGCCCAATGTTCTCCGGTACCCTCGGCGGCCTTAGCTCAAGACTTCCAAAGCTGCTCGGTACGAAATGGTCAGGGTTGGGTATTTTCATCAAACCGTTCCTGTTACCGACAGCCGCGTGAATGAGCTTCACATTGAAGCAGTTGTTGATTGCGACATTCCCCGCCAGCGCATAATAGATTCGCTCCTGAGCCTCGATTGCAATAACCGAACCCCACTTGGCCATCTGCTTGGCCCACTCGACGGTATGTGTGCCGATGTTCGCGCCGCAATCAACCGCAACAACACCATCGCCAAAATGCTTACGCCGCGATGCCAGAATAAAGCTGCCAACCGATATTTCGCTATGTTCGTATGATGTCTCGTTCAATATCTTGAAGCCCACACCAAACCCACTAGCCTCGCTCTCCATTTTATAGTCGAATCTATTGACAATCATCGTGCCATGGTCGGTGGAAGCCACGATGAACGCAATCTTGCGCGGCGGAAAAACCGCCCGATCAAACATGTCCGGCCAGCTTGCAATCGCGCATATCGGAGATCGGGCGCCAAGGCGCGCGGGATGCGCAGCCGCTGCCATTGCGCGCCCATATCGACGGCCGGTCCGGCGGGGCCGCGAGGGATCGGTGGTTCAGGGCAGCGGCCATCTCGTCATACGCCCATACCGATCATGAACCCCCATCAGCCCGCGATGAGCAGGACGCCGATTGGCGTCGCCGTCCGCGAGAAAGATGCCATCCCGCGGCGTCAAGATCAAGGAAAAAGTATAGGTCTATTTCCTTTGCGCAGCGCGGCGAGCGCGCGATCGCAACGCCCAGTCTAGCCGCGCCGGGCGATCCCCGGCGTAAGGGATGCTCGCCGCCAGCTTGTCGTTCAGCTCCTTCTTCGTCGGGATATGAAGATGCGGCGGCAATCTCCGGCGCTCCCCGGTGACCGGGTCGGTCCTTTGAGTGAAATTATCGATGGCCTTGGCCGCCGAGGGATCCCTCGCACGCAAGGTACGCAGGTCGACGACCCCCAACTTGATCAATGGCAGCCAGACTCGTGACAAGAACGCCACGATGTTTTCGCCGCCCAACTTGTGTGCCTGCGCGTAGGATTCCGTCGGCCATTGCAGACCGGCCGGCAGCGCAGGGGCCGTCGCCGCCCCCCTCTTGCGCGGCGTCGCTGCGATCGGGGTCTCGCGCGGCGCCGCTGCAATCAGGCGGCGCTCACGGGGTTCTTGTCCAATGGAATCGATCAGGTCCCGCAGACCGTGCTGTGCAGCGAGCGACACCAGGGCAACCTGATGCCGGTGAATTTCCGCTTCGGTGTGCTCACTGTCAGAAGCTTTCCGTAGCATCCGCAAGGCGATCGCAATATTCTCGATCGTCCCGGCCGCATCGGCAGGCGTCAATTCCGGCAGCGAGTCATTGTACAGCTCGATGGCTCGCCGGATATGCCTGGCGCCGGTTCGACAGTCCGGTCGAGCCTCGCGCACACACAGATGCGCCCCGAGACCGAGGTAAGCGCCGGCCAGGTTCGCGGTCGTGAGACCCCAATCCAGCGGCGTGTCCGGACGCTTCCGTCGGCTTCGGGCAGCCTCGAAAGCTTCGATTGCCTGACTGAGCTGCTTGCCGGCAGGGCGCGATTGATTGCTCGCAAGCGCTTCCTGCAGCAGCGCGCTGCCGAGGTTGTGTTGCGTCAAGGCCCAGGCGCGCGGCACCTGTTCGCGTGGCTGAAGCAGGAGCGCGTCGCGGTAGGTTCGGCACGCCTCGGCGTAACGACGCTGCTCGGCGTAAGCGGTTCCCAGATTGTTGAGCGACCGGCCACGCTCGATCGCAACCTGCCGCCCATCGAGCGCCACCTGATAGGCTTGTATCGCCTCCTCGGTGCGCCCAAGCGCCATCAGAGCATTGCCCAGGTTGTCTTGCACATGTGACCAATGCGCTGACGATTCCGACAACTCGGCCGATAGCGACTGGAGAATATGCACGGCCCTGCTGACGCATTCGGTGTCCTCCGTCCGCTCCCCGAGCATCCACGAGGTCATTGCGATATTGATCTCGTACCTCAGGCCCACGGCGCGGGGAACCGCCTGGCGAGCTGCCAGGACCGACGCACCCTGAAATGCCTTCATCGCCCCCTTCAGGGTGACCGGTGCGTTGACGTTCGATTCCAATCGCGCACGTTCCACCAATGCGGCACCGAGTCCGTTGCGCAGCGATGCGTCGTTCGGGATGCGCCCCAGCGCCTCGCGAAATATCTCGACGGCCGCGCAAGCCGCCTGATTTCTGCCGGTCCGCATAGCGGAATCGAGAAGCATGCGTCCAATTCGGTGGTACGACCGGAGATCATCTGGCCCGACCTGGTTGCGCCGGCCCAGGCGGGCACCACTGCCTGCGGGCGCCTCAGGCTCGGGGTCGAGCAGCGCCGGGGCATCCCGGGCAATGTTGGTCATACCAGCCATTATTCATTACCCGATGACCGTGGCCCATGGCCGTTGGTCGACACACGTTTCCCATGCTACTCTAACAACCATCGGCAGTCGCTGCCCAGATGACCTGTCGTGGCCCAGCGGTCCCGGAGTGAGCATGTCACGCCTTCTCTTGATTTTGTTTGCTTCCATCGTGGCCTACGGCCCAGCCGCGAGTGCCATCGCGCAATCGGTCCCCACCACGCCTTCCAGCGCGCTGGCGCCCCTGCTGCAGCAGAACCGATTGCTTGCCGACGTCGCGCGCGACGATCCTGACAATCTTTGGAACATGGTCAGCAAGATCAGCGTACTGGTCAGAAATCCGCGAGACGGTGGAGCATCGCGTACCGCTGCGACGCCCACCCAGGCCGAAGCCTCGCAGATAGCAGCGAACCCCGCCCTACGCCTTGCGTACGACCAAGACCCCGCGGCAACGCTCTCGCTGTTGCGGGCAACGAACGAAGAGTTGAAACGGGCGCGCCTGCGAGTGGTCCAGGATCAGCCGAGGCGGCTTGCCCTGGTGGTCGGCAGCAGTGGCGACGGTAAATGGGGCAAGCTCGCCACGACGCAAAACGATGCCAATCTGGTAGCAGGTGCCCTGACCCGACAGGGCTTTGCGATATCCGGGGGCGGTGCGCTCATCGATCTCGACAAACCACATCTTCTCGATGCCATCAAGACGTTTGCGCACTCGATCGAGCCCGGTACCATAGCGCTGTTCTACTACGCAGGTCATGGCGTCCAGGCCAATGCGAGGAATTTCATTGTCCCCGCCGGCGCCGCGATCCCCCAAACCGACGATGACTACGACAGAAATCTCGTGGCGTTGGACGACGCGGTACTCCAGCAAATGCAGCAGGCCAACGGGCGCCTGAACATCCTGATTCTCGACGCATGCCGCGATCACCCGCCCTTGCTGTCACATGGCGCAGCCACTCACGGATCGCACCAACTCGCCAAGGGGCTCGCACCCATGGGCGCCCCCTCTGCTGCGAGCGGGACGATGATCATTTACTCCACGGGACCAAACGGTATCGCGCGGGACGGTGCGAACGGCGCGGCCGACAGCCCGTTCGCCAGTGCCTTTGCCGCGGCGGTCAGCGCAGGCGGCCTGGAAATGCGTGATGTCTTCGATCGGGTGCAGGTCGCGGTCGATCAGGCGACCGATCATCAGCAGCAGCCGTGGATTTCGTATTCCACCGCGGACAAGTTCTATTTCAATACGACGCATGGGCCTGACGGCGCTTCGCGAGACATGTTGGACGCCAATGGGTCGCTCTGTCCAAGGCCCGGCACCAGGGTCACATTCATGGATGCCAGCCGGACGGTTACGGGGACGTATCAGCCCGTCGATCCGGCTGACCCCGCATTGTGTCGAATGTCTACGTCGACCGGAGAAACCCGGACTCTGCTGTATAATTTATACGACACCAAGGCTTTGAGTGACCGGTCATCGGTGAGCAGAGCGCTTAAGGACTTGCTTTCAGGCCGGAAAGATCAAGTGGAATTTCAGACCCAACTGACGACCAACTATCCATTCCCGATATTCGTGGAGTCCTGGACTCGCCTGGGGCAAGAGTCCCTCGAAATCGGCACCCGCCATGTCCAGGCTATCGTATTTGAGCACGATATCGACCGCCCTAGCGCCCAGTGGGGTACTGCTATCGGCCAATACCGCAAAAGGTGGAAGGTCTGGTACGATCCCGTTATGGGAGTCGTTGGCCAACGCGAACTGTCCTTGGGCGATACCAAAAATGCTGAACTACCTGATGAAACTCACGTGATTTTTGTCTCGCCTTTTTAAGGTGTTCGGCGGGACCGAAGCATGTCGTGTGCCGCGCGTTCGGCGGCGATGCGGGAGTAGAAGCAATGCGCGCCACCGCGCTCAGCCATTCCGCTCCTCCCGCAGCTTGGCCCAGTACGCCAGCCGCTTGCCGATCTCCCGCTCGAACCCGCGATCACGCGGCTGATAGAACTCCGCGCGCGCCATCCCGTCGGGGAAGTAGTTCTGCCCGGAGAACGCCTCCTCCGCCTCGTGGTCATAGGCGTAGCCGGCACCATACCCCAGCTCCTGCATCAGCTTGGTCGGTGCGTTGAGGATGTGCGCCGGCGGCATCAGCGATCCGGTGTCCTTCGCCGCCCGCCGCGCTGCCCCGAACGCTGTGTAGACCGCGTTCGATTTCGGCGCCGTCGCCAGGTAGATGACGACCTGAGCGATCGCCAATTCGCCTTCCGGGGACCCGAGGCGCTCATATGTCTCCCACCCCGCCAAAGCCTGAGGCAGCGCCTGCGGATCGGCCATGCCGATGTCCTCCGCGGCAAAACGCACCAGGCGCCGGGCGATGTAGCGCGGATCCTCGCCGCCCGTCAGCATGCGCGCGAACCAATACAGCGCCGCGTCCGCATCCGAGCCGCGCATCGATTTGTGCAGCGCGGAGATCAGATTGTAGTGCTCCTCGCGGTCCTTGTCGTACAGCGCGGCGCGCTTGGCGAGCAAAGCAGCGAGCGCGGTCGCGTCCATCACCGGCGTGTCCGCGGGCAATGCGAAGAGCTGCTCGGCCATGTTGAGCAAATACCGCCCGTCGCCATCGGCCATGGCGCGCAGCGCGGTGCGCGCCTCGGCGTCGAGCGGCAGGATGCGATCCATCTCGGCCTCGGCGCGGGACAGCAACAGCTCCAGCGCGTCGTCATCCAGCCGGCGCAGCACCAGCACCTGGCAGCGCGACAGCAGCGCGCCGTTCAGCGCAAAGGACGGGTTCTCCGTGGTGGCGCCGATCAGCGTGATGGTGCCGGTCTCGACCACGGGCAAGAAACCGTCCTGCTGGGCGCGGTTGAAGCGATGGATCTCGTCAACGAACAGCAGCGTGCCCTCCCCGGTGCGGCGCCGGCGGGTGGCCTCATCGAACGCGCGCTTAAGGTCCGCCACGCCCGAGAACACCGCCGAGAGCTGGACGAAAGCCAGCCCGGAACGGGCGGCGAGCAGCCGGGCGATGGTGGTTTTGCCGACACCCGGCGGTCCCCAGAGGATCAACGAGGCCAGCGAACCGCGCGCCAGCATTCGGGTCACGGTGCCGTCGGCGCCGAGTAGGTGGTCCTGGCCGACGACCTCCTCCAGCGCGCGGGGGCGCAGACGGTCGGCGAGCGGGCGCGGGCCTGTGGGGGCTTCCGGCGCAGGCGCGGGGCCGAAGAGGTCGTCCGGGGCTGTGGCAGGCTGCGTGGGCACGTGTGAAAGATAGGGCTTGGCGCGGCGTTGAGGAATGCCGAGACGCCGGCGATCTCACGGCCCGGTCAGCAGCTCGTCCAGCGTAACCGGGCAGCTCTCGTGCGGCGGCAGAGGCGACTGGCCATCCATCTGCTGCGGGAAGCGGTGGCGCCGGTAAATCAGCGCCATGTCAAGCCGCTGCCGCATTGATTCCTGAAACGCGCGCGCTGCATCCATCTGGAACAGCGTTGCCGCCTCCTGCCAATGCGGCACCTCGGGCGAGTTGGGCCAAGCCATGATCTTGAGCCGGTGACGAAGCGCCTGGGTCAGCAGCGACTCGGTGCGATGCAGTTCGCTGCGACCCACGCTCTCGACCTCCTCTACGACGTTCTGCCAATCCACCTGGTCGTTGACCCGCTCGCCGGCAGCGAGACGGCGCAGCAGGTCCGCTTGCCGCTCCGACCAGGTCAGGATGTCCTGGTCATAGAGGTCGATCATGATCTCCCCTGCTGCGTTCGAAAACGTTGCCGGTCGGTTTCCCCAGCACTCGCGCCGCGTTGTACGCGGTGTGGTGCTCGTCGTAGTTCAACGCAGTTCCCAGCTAGACCGTTACCTGGGTCAAAAGCCAGTTTCACGTCCGGCGAGCCAAGATGTCCGGGCGTTGCCCAACCGGTCACTTCCTCGCGCGTGTGGGGACGCAGGCGGTCGGCCAGCGGCCGCGGGCCGACTTGGGTTTTTGGCTCGGGCGCAGGATCAAAGAGGTCATCCGCGGTGGGGGTGGGTTCCGACGGCGTGATGGGATGATAGATGGACATTGCGCGCAGCCCGGCTACCGCGTGGCGGACCAGCGATCAGGAATGCACCTGGAACTGCTCGAACCGGTGCAATTCCTCCTCGATCCTGGTCTTGTGCGCTGTCGCCGTCCCGTGCCCGACCCAGGTCCATTGCTGCATCAGCAAAGCACGGTTCTCGCGGTCGGCCTTCAGGTCTATCGCCGCAACGATTTCGTCGCCGACGAGCACCGGCAGCGCGAAATAGCCGAACACGCGCTTTGGCTTCGGCACATAGGCCTCGAAGCGATGATCGTAGCCGAACAGAAGCTGCAACCGCTTGCGCTGAATGATCAGCGGATCGAACGGCGACAGGATGTGGGTCATCTCCCGCGCCGGCGACGGTACGGCGTCGAGCGTCTCCGGCTGCGCCCAATGCTCCGTCCTGCCCGCGGCCTCGACCGCGACCGGCACCAGTTGCCCGCGGCGCACGCGCGCCTCTATCACCCGACGCACCGCGGCCTTGCGCCTGGCGTCCAGGTGGCAGATGGAGTCAAGGCTCACCAGCCCCTGCGACCGCAGTGCCCGATCAAGCAGATAGTCCAGGGTCTGCCGCTCCGTCGCGGGCTTCGGCGGCTTGTCCCAGCCGAAATGCCGGTCCATCAGCTCGTAGGTCTTGAGCATGCCGGAACGTTCGCTGACCGTCAGGGCACCCCGGTAGAAGGCCAGTTGCAACGCGCGTTTCGACGGCTTCCGGCTGGCCCAGGCATGGTCCTTCTCCACCAGCACGTCGTCCTCGATGTCACGGATCGTCAGCGCTCCGTCCTGGCGCACCAGGCGTAGCACCCGGCGCAAATCCTCTTGCTTGACCGAACTGAACCAGCTCTTCGGTGCCTGCCGATGACGCATCATCTCCGCACGGAAGAAGTGCAGATCCCTGGTCGGCACGTAGGACAGCGCGTGCGTCCAGTATTCGAACACGGTCTTGTCGACGGTCTGAGCCTGACGCAGATGCGCGCGCCGATAGCCCGGAATGCGCGTCCACAGAATGTGGTGATGGCAGCGTTCGATCACGTTGATCGTGTCGATCTGCACATAACCAAGGTGCTCCACCGCGCGGCGGGTCGCCTCGGCGCCGCCCCCGAACGGCGCGCGGGTGTCAAGTTGCTGGGCGCGGAGCCAGATACGCCTGGCGCCGACCTTGGAGAGCGCAATAGGTTGATCGATGGACTTGGACATGGCCCCGTATTGCGGAGCGGACGGATTGGCCGTGTCAAGCACCTCGACGTCTGCCGCGCGCATCGCCCGATGTTCTGAAGGATAGCCCTCTGTTCTGGAGGAAACACTGCCATGTTGGACGCCACTGCTGCGGATCACCGCGCGCTGCCGCTGATCGATTTTGCCGGCGTCAGCGACGCCTTGCTCGCGCGCCAGATCGACGCGGCATTCACCGGGATCGGGTTCTGCTATTTCCGCGGGACCGGTATCGATCCGGCTCTCGTGGCTGGCGTGTTTGCCGCCTCGCGCCGCTTCCATGCGCTGCCGCGGGCCGCCAAGGACGCGATCGCGATGAATCGCTTCCATCGCGGCTACATGGCGCCGAAGGCTTCGCTGATTGAAACCTCGTCGGTGGCGCGGGTCACCCGGCCGAACGACAGCGAATCATTCATGCTGATGCACGAGGTTCCGACCGGCGATCCGCGCCATGGAAGGCCACGCGACGGCCCGAACCAGTGGCCCGATCTGCGGCGGCCGTGACCGCATATGAAGCGGCGATGCACGGCTTCTGCCTGCGCCTGCTGCCGGCTCTGGCGCTCGTGCTGGGCCTGTCCCCGGATTGGTTCGCACCGTATTTCGCTCAACCGACGACGTTCCTGCGGCTGCTGCACTACCCGCCACAGGCAGCGGACGCACCGGACGACGCGTTCGGCTCCGCGGCGCACACGGATTATGGCTTCATCACGCTGCTCGCGCAGGACCATCGCGGCGGCTTGCAGGTGCGGCGGCGTGACGCCACCTGGCTGGATGCGCCGCCTATCGCGGACACCTGGGTAGTGAACGTCGCCGACATGCTGTCGCGCTGGACCAATGGGCGCTGGCAATCCACGCCACACCGGGTCAGGAATGTTTCGGGTACAGTCCGCTATTCCTGTCCGTATTTCTTCGACATGTCGATGGACAGCAGCATCGCGGTGCTGCTGACCTGCCAGGGGCCGGCCAATCCGCCAAAATATCAGCCGGTGCGGTATGGCGATTACCTGCTGGAGGGGCTGGGCCGCAACTACGCCTATCGCAAGCCGTCGGCGTAGCAATGCGCCCGGGCGCGGCGGTAGCGAGCTACGCCGCTTCAGCTTCCTCCGCGACCTCCTGCTTCGGGCCACTATCCGTGCCCTTCGCCGCCAGATCGCGATCCATCAGCTCGATCACCGCCATGTCGGCCGCGTCGCCGTAGCGCACGCCCGCCTTCAGCACCCGGCAATAGCCGCCGGCGCGCGATTTGTAACGTTGTGCCAGCACGTCGAACAACTTGGTGACGATCACGTCGTCGCGGAGTTGCGCATAGGCCTGGCGGCGCGCATGCAATCCGCCGCGCTTGCCCAGCGTGATCAACTTCTCCGTCACCGGCCGCAGTTCCTTCGCCTTCGGCAAGGTCGTGGTGATCTGCTCGTGCCTGATCAACGCCACGGCCATGTTGCGGAACATCGCCTCGCGGTGCGTCGACGTGACGTTCAGCTTGCGCCCGGCTACCCCGTGTCGCATCGTTTAGTCCTCTACCAAAACGGCTCTTCGAGCCGCGGCCTCTATCAAAACGGCTATTCGAGCCGCGACCTCCATCAGAACGGCTCTTCGAGCCGCTTGGCCATGTCCTCGATGTTCTCCGGCGGCCAGCCCGACACCGTCATGCCGAGCGAGAGACCCATCGAGGCCAGCACCTCCTTGATCTCGTTCAGCGACTTGCGCCCGAAATTCGGCGTGCGCAGCATCTCCTGCTCAGACTTCTGCACCAGGTCGCCGATATACACGATATTATCGTTCTTCAGGCAGTTCGCCGAGCGGACCGACAACTCCAACTCGTCCACCTTGCGCAACAGGTTGCGGTTGAACGGCAGGTTGTCTTCCGGCTCCTCGGCGCGGATCTGCTGCGGCTCGTCGAAGTTGATGAAGAGCTGCAACTGATCCTGCAGGATCCGCGCCGCCAGGGCCACCGAATCCTCCGGCGTCACCGCGCCGTTCGTCTCCACCGTCAGCAGCAGCTTGTCATAGTCGGTCACCTGGCCAACGCGCGTCGGCTCCACCTTGTACGACACGCGGCGCACCGGGGAGTAAATACTGTCGACCGGGATCAGGCCGATCGGCGCGTCTTCCGGCCGGTTGGCCGCCGCGGCGACGTAGCCCTTGCCCAGGTTGACGGTGAACTCCATGCCCAACTTCACGCCGTCGTCCAGCGTGCACAGCACCAGTTCGGGGTTCATGATGTCGATGTCGTGGCCGGCCTGGATCTGCCCGGCACGCACTTCCCCGGGGCCGGTCGCGGTCAGCACCATCCGCTTCGGGCCCTCGCCGTGCATCCGCAGCGCAAGCTGTTTGATGTTCAGCACGATGTCCGTCACGTCCTCGCGCACGCCGGGGATCGAGCTGAATTCATGCAGCACGCCGTCGATCTGCACTGCGGTGACTGCGGCGCCTTGGAGCGACGACAGCAGCACGCGCCGGATGGCGTTGCCCAGCGTCATGCCGAAGCCGCGCTCGAGCGGTTCGGCGACGACGGTGGCGACTTTTGACGGATCGGCGCCGGGCTCGACCTCGAGCTTCTCCGGCTTGATCAGTGACTGCCAGTTTCGCTGGATAACCAAAGTCTGTCTCATGCACCCAATTCCTGTTGCGCCGGTGCATTTGCCCAGTCACGGGCGGCACACCGGTCGGAAAGTGAAATCCCCCCGCCCGTGATCGGACGATTTGTGATCACTCGGTCCCCGGCCCGACGGCCTGCGATCGGCCGGCCGCTGGTCAACTGCCCGCGGTCAGCCGACCCGTGATCAATGGGGCCTTAATCAAACCCGCCGACGCTTGCGTGGACGGCAGCCGTTGTGCGGGATCGGCGTCATGTCGCGGATGGCGGTGATCGAGAAGCCGACCGCCTGCAACGCCCGCAATGCGCTCTCGCGGCCCGAGCCCGGTCCGCTGACCTCGATCTCGAGCGTTTCCATGCCGTGTTCGCGCGCCTTCTTTCCGGCGTCCTCCGCGGCCACCTGCGCGGCATACGGGGTGGACTTGCGGCTGCCCTTGAAGCCCTGGCTGCCGGACGATGACCAGGCAATGGCGTTGCCCTGCGCGTCGGTGATGGTGATCACGGTGTTGTTGAACGTCGCCGCGACGTGCGCGACGCCGGACGTGATATTCTTGCGCTCCTTTCTGCGGGGGCGCGCAGCGGCGGCCGGCTTCGCCATGTTCTATTGTGTCCTGTTCCGTGTCTCAGATCGCGATGTGGCGTCGGGCGAATGGGCGTCCTATGCGCATGCGTCAGGGATAATCCCCCGGCGCCAGGACGCGGCGCGCCCTACTTGGTAACCTTTTTCTTGCCGGCAATCGCCACCGCCTTGCCCTTGCGAGTGCGGGCATTGGTGTGGGTTCGCTGGCCGCGCACCGGCAGTCCCTTGCGATGGCGCAGCCCGCGATAGCAGCCCAGATCCATCAGGCGCTTGATGTTCATCGCTACTTGACGCCGCAGGTCGCCCTCGACCTGATAGTCCCGGTCGACCAGTTCGCGGATGCGCAGCACTTCATCGTCCGAGAGCTGGTTCACCCGGCGCTCATCCGGGATGGACAGCCGGGAGCAAATCTGGGCGGCCTTGGTCGGGCCGATGCCGTAGATATAGCGCAGCCCGATGGTCACGCGTTTGTTGGTCGGAATGTTTACGCCGGCGATACGGGCCAAGCTGGCTAACTCCTGTCGGCCCGGGCCAGATGGCGCCGGGCAGTCGGTACCCCGAAGGGCGGTGATATGCGCGAGCGGCGGCGGCCCCATAGGGGGGCTCGTCGGAGGCGCGGACTATACTGTCGGCGGACAGGGAGTCAACGCGTGCTGATCAATTCTTCGTGATAATCGTGCGGTGCAATGGAACCCAACCGCGCCCCGAGGCACCCCCCAAGACAAGCGGCCTGAGCACCCCGCCAAAAGACATCGGAGGCATCATGCCTCCGACGGGACACCAAGCGCCGCGTCGATCTGACTTGCCACCTCGTCAATCGCCGCCATGCCGTCGACCGAGCGCAGCAGACCCTGCGCCGCATAATGCGGCAGGATCGGCGCTGTCTGGCGGTGATACGCATCCAGCCGAGCCTTGACCGTCTCGCGGTTATCGTCAGGGCGGCGGGTGAACGTCCGGCTGCCGCACTTGTCGCAGACCCCCGGCACCCGGGTCGGTTGGAACGTGTCGTGATACCCCGCGCCGCAATTCGCGCAAGTGAAACGCCCCGAGATCCGTTCGACCAGCGCGGCATCGTCCACTTTCAGCTCGATCACCGCGTCCAGCTTCAGGCCTCGCTGACCCAGCAGTCCGTCGAGCGCCCTGGCCTGCGGCACGGTGCGTGGAAACCCGTCCAGAATGAACCCTCTAGCGCAGTCCAAGTGCTCCATCCGCCCGCCCAGCATGCGGATGATGATGTCGTCGGACACCAGCTGACCGGCCTCCATCACCGCCTTGGCCTCGCGTCCGATCGAGCTGCCGATGGCGACCTCGGCGCGCAGCATGTCGCCGGTCGAAATTTGCGCGATACCGAAACGGTCCCGCAACCGCTTCGCCTGCGTGCCCTTCCCCGCGCCGGGAGGGCCCAGAAGGATCAGATTCATCGCCTCCCTTTCACCCGTGCCTTGCGGATCAGGCCTTCGTACTGGTGCGCCAACAGGTGTGACTGGATTTGCGTCACCGTGTCCATGGTAACCGAAACGACGATCAGGATCGAGGTGCCGCCGAAATAGAACGGCAGCCCGTAATCGCTGATCAGGATCTCCGGCAGCAGGCACACCGCAACCAGGTAGAGCCCGCCCACCGTCGTCAGCCGCGTCAGCACATAATCGAAGTAGTCGGCCGTCGCGCTGCCGGGGCGGATCCCGGGGATGAACCCACCGTATTTCTTCAGGTTGTCCGCCGTCTCCTGCGGGTTGAACACCACCGCGGTGTAGAAATACGAGAAGAAGATGATCATCGCCGCATACAGCGCCATGTACAGCGGCTGGCCGTGCGCAAGCTGCGTGGAGATGAACTGCAGCCAACCCGGCCCCTGACCTTGCGAGAACCCGGCGACGGTCGCCGGGATCAGCAGGATCGAACTGGCGAAGATCGGTGGGATCACGCCCGAGGTATTCAGCTTCAGCGGCATGTGCGTCGAATCGCCGCCGAACATTCGATTGCCAACCTGGCGCTTCGGGTATTGCACCGGGATGCGCCGCTGCGCCCGCTCCATGAAAACGATAAAGGCCACCACGGCGACCGCGAGCACCATGAAGCCCAGGATAAAGAACACCGACAGCGCGCCGGTGCGCCCAAGTTCCAACAGGCTGGCAAGTGCATTGGGCAGGTTGGCGACGATGCCCGCCATGATGATCAGCGATGTGCCGTTGCCCACGCCGCGCGCGGTGATCTGCTCACCTATCCACATCAGGAACATCGTGCCGCCGACCAGCGTGACCACGCAGGAGAAGCGGAAGAACATGCCCGGCGCAATCACCGCGGCGCCGAAGTTGCCATGCATGCTCTCCAGCCCGATGGCGATGCCGTAGGACTGGAACAGCGCGATGAACACCGTCAGGTAGCGGGTGTACTGATTGAGCTTCTTGCGCCCGCTCTCACCCTCCTTCTTCAGCGTCTCCAGCGACGGGATGGCGGCGGTCATCAACTGGATGATGATGCTGGCGCTGATGTAGGGCATGATGTTCAGCGCGAATACCGTCATGCGCCGCAGCGCGCCGCCGGTGAACATGTCGAACATGCCCAGGATGCCGCCGCCGTGCTGGTTCAGCATCTCGGTCATCACCGAGGCATCGACGCCCGGCACCGGGATGTAGGTGCCCAGCCGATAGACGATCAGCGCGCCGAGGGTGAACCAGATGCGCTGCTTGAGCTCGGTGGCCTTTGACAGCACGCCGAGATTGAGGTTGGCCGCAAGTTGTTCGGCGGCGGATGCCATGTGCGGGTCCTCGCGTGGTTCAGCCTAGTTTGCCGCTCCCGGGCGCCAAGGTGAAGGGTCTAGAACGTTAAGAAAAAGGGGGAGGACGTTAAGACTCCCCCTCCCCTTGAGGGCTTGGGCCGCGAAGTGGACCGAGGTTGGGGGGAGGGGTTCGCACCACGCACAGGCTTCCCAAAAGTGCGCCGCAGTGACCCCTCCCCCAAACCTCGGTCCGCTTCGCGGCCCAAGCCCTCAACGGGAGGGGGAGCAATTAAGCGACCGCAGCCTCAACCACGGCAACAGTCGTCGTCACCGACCCCCCAGCCTGCTCCACCGCGGCCCTCGCCGCGGCCGACGCACCCGACACCGTAATGGTAATCGCCCGCCCTATCTCGCCCTCCGCCAACAGCCGCACCCCCGCGACCTTGCGCCCACTCACCAGCCCCGCGGCCCGCAGCGTCGCCTCGGTGATCGGCTGTGCGGCATCCAGCTTGCCCGCCTCGATCGCCTTCGCCAGCGCCCCAAGATTGATCGGCGCATATACCTTGCGGAACGGGTTCCAGAACCCGCGCTTCGGCAGCCGGCGGTAGATCGGCAACTGGCCGCCCTCGAAGCCGTTCAGCGCCACGCCAGCCCGCGCCTTCTGCCCCTTCACTCCCTTGCCCGAGGTTTTGCCCTTGCCGGACCCGATGCCGCGGCCAAGCCGCTTCGACTTCAGCCGCGATCCCGGCCGGTCGCGCAATTCATTGAGGTTCATCTCAGCCCAACTCCTCCACCTTGATCAGGTGGGCAACCTTGCGGATCATCCCGCGCGCCGAGGGTGTGTCCTCCAACTCGCGCGTGCTGCGCTGCTTGTTGAGGCCAAGCCCGGTCAGTGTTTCCTTCTGGCCCGGTTTGCGCCCGAGCGCCGAGCGCATCTGCGTCACGCGAATCTTAGGCATTGGGCGCGGCCTCCGGAGACGCCGGCAGGTCTTGCCCGGCAGCCGCCGGTCCAACCGCGCCGAACACCGCCGCCGGTGGCCGGCCAAACAGCTCCGCCACCTTCTTGCCGCGACGATTGGCCACCGAGCGCGGCGACGCCACGCGCTGCAGCGCCGCGAACGTCGCCTTCACCATGTTGTGCGGGTTGCGGCTGCCGAGCGACTTGGCCACCACGTCGCCGATCCCCAGCGTTTCGAACACCGCGCGCAACGGTCCGCCGGCAATGATTCCGGTGCCGGCCGGGGCCGTGCGCAATATCACGTTGCCGGCGCCGTAACGGCCTTCCACGTCATGGTGCAGCGTGCGGCCTTCCTTCATCGGCACACGGATCATGGCGCGCTTGGCCCGCTCGGTCGCCTTGCGGATCGCCTCCGGCACCTCGCGCGCCTTGCCGGCGCCGTAGCCGACGCGGCCCTTCTGGTCGCCGACCACCACCAGCGCCGCGAACGCAAACCGCCGCCCGCCCTTCACCACCTTGGCCACGCGGTTGATCGTGACCAGCTTGTCGATGATGTCGTCACCGCCGTCGCGGTCGCGTTCCCGCTCGCGGCTGCGACCCTCGCGTGCTTCGCGTGCCACTCTGTTGTCTCCCTAGAACGCCAACCCGCCTTCGCGGGCGGCTTCGGCCAACGCCTTGACGCGGCCGTGATAAAGATACGAGCCCCGATCGAACACCACTTCGGTGACGCCGGCAGCCAGTGCGCGCTCGGCCACCAGCTTGCCGACCGCCGCGGCGGCGGCCTTGTCGGCACCGGTCTTCAGCTCACCGGCCTTCACCGCCTCGCGCAGTCCCTTGTCGAGCGACGACGCAGCCGCCACGGTGCGGCCCTGGCTGTCGTCGATCACCTGGGCATAGATGTGCTTGCCGGAACGGAACACCGACAGCCGCGGCCGCCCACCGGCCTTCTGGCGCAACTGGAAGCGCAGGCGCTCACGCCGCCGCTCCCGCAGATCCTGTCTCGCGCTCATGCTACTTCTTCTTGCCTTCCTTGCGGCGGATCTGCTCGTCGCCGTAGCGCACGCCCTTGCCCTTGTAGGGCTCGGGCGGGCGGAACGCGCGGATCTCCGCCGCGACCTGGCCGACCAGCCGCTTGTCGACGCCTTCCACCTTGATCGCGGTCGGCCGCTCACACGTGATCTTGATGCCCTTCGGCACCGGATAGACGACCGGGTGCGAGAACCCGAGGCTGATCTCCAGCCGGTCGCCCTGCACCGCGGCACGATAGCCGGTGCCGGTAATCTCCATCGACCTCGTGTAGCCGGTGGACACGCCCTTCACCATCGATGCGACCAGCGCGCGCGTGGTGCCCCACATCATCCGCGCCTGCTGCTCGGAGGTGCGCGGCGCCACGGTGACACGGTTGCCGTCGACCTTGGCCTCGATGTGATCGGTCAACGGCAGCGACAACTCGCCGAGCTTGCCCTTGGCGGTCAGGATACCGCCGGCGATCGCCACTTGCACGCCCGCCGGAATCTCCACCGGATACTTGCCAACGCGCGACATCACCTGCTCTCCATCAGAAGATGGGCCATCAGAACACCCGACACAGGACTTCGCCGCCAACATTGGCGGCGCGCGCCTCGGCATCGCTCATCACGCCGCGCGGCGTGGACAGGATCGAGACTCCGAGGCCGGCATAGACCCGCGGCAGCTCCTTGATCCGCGAATAGACCCGCCGGCCTGGCTTGGAGACGCGCGTGATCTCCTTGATGACCGGTTCGCCGGCGTCATATTTCAACTCGATCCGCAACTGCGCCACGCCGGGGCGAAGCTGCTCGGCGGCGAAGCCGCGGATGAAGCCCTCGCGCTTCAGCACGTCCAGCACGTTAGCGCGCAACTGCGAGGCCGGCGCCACGCACGAGCTGTGGCGCGCGCGCTGTGCATTGCGAATCCGGGTCAGCATATCGCCCAGGGGGTCGGACATAGACATCGCGTGCCCCCTTACCAGCTTGCCTTGGCCATGCCCGGGATCTGCCCGGACGAGGCCAGCTCGCGCAATGCAATGCGGCACAGCTTGAACTTGCGGTAGTTGCCGCGTGAACGCCCGGTCAGCGCACAGCGCAGCCGCACCCGCACCGCGGCACCGTTGCGCGGCAATTGCGCCAGCTTCAACGTGGCGTTGAAGCGGTCCTCCACCGGCAGCGTACGGTCCATTACCACCGCCTTCAGTGCGGCGCGTTTCGACTTGTCGCGCTTCGCCTTGCGCTCACGCATCGCATTGCGGTTGACCTGGGAGAGTTTGGCCATCCTATCTTCTTCCTCCGGAACCCTCAGGGATTTCCCAGCGGTTTTCCAAAATCGTCAGTTCGCGAACGGCAGGTCGAACGCCTTCAGCAGCGCCTTCGCTTCCGCGTCGGTCTTCGCGGTGGTGACGAACTGGATGTCCATCCCCCGTACCGAGTCGACCCTGTCGTAGTTGATTTCCGGGAACACGATCTGCTCCTTCAGCCCCATCGCGAAGTTGCCGCGCCCGTCGAAGCCCTTGCCGGTGATGCCGCGAAAATCCCGCACCCGAGGCAGCGCGATGGTGATCAGCCGGTCGATGAACTCATACATGCGCGCCTTGCGCAGCGTGACCTTGCAGCCGATCGGCAGGCCCTTGCGTATCTTGAACCCGGCGATGGCCTTCTTCGCGATCGTCTTCACCGACTTCTGGCCGGCGATCGCGGTCAGCTCCGCAACCGCCGCATCCAGCTTCTTCTGGTCGGCGGTCGCATCGCCCACACCCATGTTGATGACGATCTTCTCCAGCCGCGGCACCTGCATCGGGTTGGTGTAGCCGAACTCCCCGGTCAGCTTGGCCCGCACCTCGTCGCGGTACCGCCGCAGCATCCGCGGCGTCTCCGCCGGCGAGGCCTGCGCGATGACGCCGGTGTCGGCCGACGCCTTCTCGCGCACCACCTTCTGCGGCGGACCGCCGCGCGGCGCGCCGCCACCACCGGACTTTGCAGCGGGCTTCCCGGTCGGCTTCCGGGAAGACTTGCCAGGCGATTTGCCAGGAGACTTGCCCCCGGGTTTCTTCTTCGTGTCGCTCATCGCGGTTGCCTCAGCTCTCGATCACGTCACCGGTCGCCTTGGCGACGCGCACCTTGGTCTTGCGGCCATCGTCCAGCACGCGGAACCCGACCTTGGTCGGCTTCTCGCTTTTCGGATCGATCAGCATCAGGTTCGACAAATGGATCGCCGCCTCTTCCTCGACGATACCGCCAGGCTGCGCCATGCCCTTCGGCTTGGTGTGCTTGGTGGCGATTTTCACCCCTTGCACCAACGCACGATCGACGCGCGGGAAAACCCGCAGCACCTCGCCGCGGCGGCCCTTGTCGGCGCCCGCGATCACCATCACCGTGTCGCCTTTGCGAATGCGCGCGGCCATTACAACACCTCGGGCATGTGGATCATCACAGCACCTCCGGTGCCAGCGAGATGATCTTCATGAACTTCTTGGCGCGCAGTTCGCGCACCACCGGGCCGAAGATGCGCGTGCCGATCGGCTCCATCTGTTTGGTGATCAGCACCGCCGCGTTGCGGTCGAAACGGATCGCCGAGCCGTCGGGACGCCGCACCGGATAGGAGGTACGCACGATCACCGCCTGGTGCACGTCGCCCTTCTTCACCTTGCCGCGCGGGATCGCCTCCTTGATGGAGACCACGATCACGTCGCCGACCGAGGCGGTTCTGCGCCGCGTACCGCCCAGCACCTTGATGCACTGCACGCGACGCGCGCCGGAATTGTCGGCGACTTCCAGATTGGACTCGACCGAGATCATGCCGCGGCTCCCTCATTTAGGGCGCCTGTATCCGAAGCGCTGGCACCTGAAGCGCTGGCTGCCGACATCCCGGCCGGCCGGTGGCCCGCCATTGGCGCGCCGTTGCGCTCGATCACCAGCCACGCCTTGCGCTTGCTGATCGGGCGGCATTCCTCGATGCGGACCGCATCGCCGATCTTGCACAAATTGGCTTCGTCATGCGCCGCGTACTTCTTCGAGCGGCGGATGAACTTCTTGTACAACGGATGCATGATGCGACGATCGACGAGCACCGTGACGGTCTTGTCCATCTTGTCGCTGGTCACGCGACCCGTGAGCACGCGCTTCGGCATGTCGCGCTTGTCTCCTTACTTCGCCACGACGGAGCCGCGGTGCGGCTCCGCCGGAATTGTTGTCGCGCGCTTCGCCACGTCGGAGGAGCGTTGCTTCTCCGTCAGAATCGTTTTCGCCCGCGCGATCTCGCGCCGCACCTCGCGCATGCGCCCGGTGCCTTCCTGCTGGCCGGTCGCGCGCTGGAACCGCAGGTTGAACTGTTCCTTGCGCAGATCGAGCAGCAATGTGCCGATCTCATCCGGCGTTTTGGCGCGAACGTCGCTCGCCTTGTGCTGTGCCGCCTTGGCCATCAGGCGTCTCCCATCCGGGCGACGAACTTGGTGCGGATCGGCAGCTTCGCCGCGCCCAGGGTCAGCGCCTCGCGCGCCAGCCCGGTGGGCACGCCATCGATCTCGAACATGATGCGGCCCGGTGCCACGCGGCATACCCAGAATTCGGGCGAGCCCTTGCCGGAACCCATACGGACCTCGGCCGGCTTGGTGGAGACCGGCACGTCCGGGAAAATGCGGATCCAGACGCGCCCGGTGCGCTTCATCGCGCGCGTGATCGCCCGTCGCGCCGCCTCGATCTGGCGCGCGGTGATGCGTTCCGGCTCCAGCGCCTTCAGCCCGTAGGTGCCGAAGTTCAGCGTGAACCCACCCTTGGCGTTGCCATGGATGCGGCCCTTGTGCGCCTTGCGATAGGTGGTGCGCTTGGGTTGCAGCATTGTATTTCTACCGATCCATCTAGCGTTGCGGCGCCTGCTCGGCCGCGCGGCGGTCCTGCGCCATCGGGTCCTGCGCAAGAATCTCGCCCTTGAACACCCAGACCTTCACGCCGCAGGTGCCGTAGGTCGTCTTTGCCGTCGCCTGGCCGTAATCGATGTCCGCGCGCAACGTGTGCAGCGGCACGCGCCCTTCGCGATACCACTCGACCCGGGCGATCTCCGCGCCGCCCAGCCGGCCGCCGCAGTTGATGCGGATGCCCTGCGCGCCAAGCCGCATCGCCGACTGCACGGCGCGCTTCATCGCCCGGCGAAACGCCACGCGCCGCTCGAGCTGCTGGGCGATGTTCTCCGCGACCAACTGCGCATCGATCTCCGGCTTGCGGATCTCGACGATGTTCAGCGACACGTCGGCCTTCGCCATCCGGCTAAGGTCCTTCTTTAGAACCTCGATGTCCTGGCCCTTCTTGCCGATCACCACGCCGGGACGCGCCGCATAAATCGTCACCCGAGGCTTCTTAGCCGGCCGCTCGATCACCACGCGTGACACGCCGGCGCCGTGCAGCTTCTTGCGCAGATGGCTGCGCAGCTTCAGATCCTCATGCAACATGGCCGCATAGTCCGCGCCGGCGTACCACCGGCTGTCCCAGGTGCGGTTGATGCCGAGCCGCAGTCCGATCGGATTGACCTTGTGACCCATCCTATGCGGCCCCCTTCCCGGCGGCGTCTTGCGCACGCTCGGCAACGACGATCTTCAAATGACTGAACCACTTCTCGATCCGTGAGGCGCGGCCGCGGCCACGCGCCATGAAGCGGCGCATCACCATCGAGCGCCCTACCTCGGCGCGCGTCACCACCAGCCTGTCGACGTCGAGCTGATGGTTATTCTCGGCATTGGCGATCGCACTCTCCAGCGCCTTCTTGACTTCCTTGGCGATGCGCCGCTTCGAGAAAGTCAGCGTCGCGACCGCGGCGCTGGCGGGCTGGTTGCGGATCAGCCCGGCGACCAGGTTCAGCTTGCGCGGCGAGACCCGCATGTTGCTGACGATCGCCTGTGCTTCGGTGTCCGCGAGCCCGCGGGGATGGTTGGGTTTGCTCATGGTTCAGGCCCGCCTGGCTTTCTTGTCGGCGGCATGGCCGGTGAACGTCCGGGTGGGCGAGAACTCGCCGAACTTATGGCCGACCATGTTCTCGTTCACCTGCACCGGCAGAAACTTGCGCCCGTTGTAGACACCGAAAGTCAGCCCGACGAACTGCGGCAGGATGGTCGAGCGGCGCGACCAGATCTTGATGATCTCGTTGCGGCCCGACCCGCGCGAGGTCTCGGCCTTGTTCAGCAGATACCCGTCGACGAACGGGCCTTTCCAGACGGAGCGTGCCATCTTCCTTGCTCCCGATTACTTGCCGGTTTTCCGGCGGCGGATGATCAGCCCGTCGGTCCGCTTGTTGCCGCGCGTCTTGTAGCCCTTGGTCGGCTGGCCCCACGGCGAGACCGGATGCCGTCCGCCGGAGCTGCGTCCCTCGCCGCCACCCAGCGGGTGATCGACCGGGTTCATCACCACGCCACGGTTGTGCGGCATCCTGCCAAGCCAGCGCGAGCGCCCCGCCTTGCCGATCTTCTGGTTCATGTTGTCCGGATTGGACACCGCGCCGATCGAGGCCACGCATTCCGCGCGCACCAGACGCAATTCGCCGGACATCAGCTTGATCTGCGCCCAGCCGGCATCCTTGCCGACGAGCTGCGCATAGGTGCCCGCGGCACGCGCGATCTTGCCACCGGCGCCCGGTTTCATTTCGATGTTGTGGACTATCGTGCCGACCGGGATGGCGGCCAGAGGCTTCGCGTTGCCCGGCTTGATGTCGGCCCGCTCGCCGGCTTCCACCGTGTCGCCGGCACGCAGCCGCTGAGGTGCCAGGATGTACGACAGCTCGCCGTCCTGGTACTTGATCAGCGCAATGAACGCACTGCGATTCGGATCGTATTCCAGCCGCTGCACCACCGCCGGCACGCCGAACTTGCGGCGCTTGAAGTCGATCTCGCGATACGACTGCTTGTGCCCGCCGCCACGAAACCGGCTGGTGATGTGGCCGTGGTTGTTGCGTCCGCCCGAGCTGGTCTTGCCGGCCGTCAGACCCTTGACCGGCTTGCCCTTCCACAGGTCGGAGCGGTCGATCAGCACGGTGCCGCGCAGGCTGGCGGTAACCGGATTGAAATTCCTCATCGGCATCGCTGAACTTCCCCGCCGCTCACGTCAGCGCGTTGGTGAAGTCGATCGACTGGCCCGCTTCGAGCTGGACGAACGCCTTCTTCATATCGGACCGCACACCAGGCCGGCCCTTGAACTTCTTGGTCTTGCCCTTCTGCACCAGCGTGTTCACGCCCAGCACCTTGACGCCGAACAGCCCCTCGACCGCCGCCTTGATCTCCGGCTTCGAGGCGCCGATCGCCACGCGGAACACCACCTGGTTCACTTCCGACAGCCCGGTCGCCTTCTCGGTGATCAGCGGGGCACGGATGATCTGGTACATCGCCTCGCGCGAGAGCTGCTTGCGGCGTTTCTGCGTTTCGCTCATGGCTGCATCCCTTCGGCCTGGGTCCCATCGCCGTGGGTCGCCTGGGCCGGCGTCGCCTCGGTCGCGGTCGCCTCGGCCGGGGTTCCATCGACCTGAGCCACTTTGGCCGGAACACAAGTGGACAGCCGTTGCTTCAGCCCTTCAAGGCCAGCCGAAGTGATCGCCAGCACGTCATGGTTCAAGATGTCGTAGACATTGGCGCCAATGGTCGGCAGCACGTCGAGGCCGGGGATGTTGCGGCTGGCACGCAGGAAGCCGGCGTCCACTGTGTGATCCACTACCAGCGCCGAACGCCAGCCCAGCGCCTTCAGCTTCTTCGCCAGCTCGCCGGTCTTCGTCGCGCCGGCGACAGCATCCAGCACGACCAGCTTGCCCTCGGCCTGCTTTTGCGACAGCGCGGAAATCAGCCCGAGCCGGCGCACCTTCTTCGGCAGGCTGTAGGCGTGCGAATGCGGCACCGGGCCATGCACGATGCCACCGCCGCGGAACTGCGGCGAGCGCAAGCTGCCCTGGCGTGCGTTGCCGGTGCCCTTCTGGCGGTACGGCTTCTTGGTGGTGCCCCGAACGTCGTTCAGCCCTTTGGTGCTGTGCGTGCCGGCCCGGCGCTTGGCGAGTTGCCAGTGCACCACGCGCGCCATGATGTCGACGCGCGGCTTGGCGGCGAACAGCTCGTCCGGCAGCTCGGCGGTGCCCAAATCACCCGGGCCTGGGCCACTGGAGCCTGGGCCGCCAGAGCCCGGTGAATCGAAGCCCGGTGAATCGAAGCCCGGTGCATCGGAGCCTGGGACGGCATTGCCGACCGCATTGCGGCCAGTCGGACTATCGAGCGTGGTGATCGCGATCTGCATCGTCTTGCCCCGGTCAGCCGGCCAACGCCGCCGGGTAGGGTGCATCAGCCGGACGCGCGCGCTTGATCGCATCGCGCACCAGCACATAGCCGCCCTTGGCACCCGGCACGGCACCATGGATCATCAAAAGCCCCTTCTCCGCATCGACCGCCGCCACCTCCAGGTTCAACGTGGTCACGCGCTCCACCCCGAGATGGCCGGCCATTTTCTTGTTCTTGAAGGTCTTGCCCGGGTCTTGCCGATTGCCTGTCGAGCCGAGGCTGCGATGGCTGATCGACACGCCATGGCTGGCCTCCAGGCCGGAGAAATTCCAGCGCTTCATGCCGCCGGCGAAGCCCTTGCCGATCGTGGTGCCGCAGACATCGACCTTCTGGCCGACAGCGAAATGCGCCGCCGACAGAGTGGCCCCCGGCTCCAGCAGCGCGTCGGGCGCCACGCGGAACTCGACGAGCTTCGCCTTTGGCTCGACCTTCGCCTTGGCGTAATGCCCCTTGTTCGGCTTCGACACGTTCTTCACCTTGGCCTTGCCCCAGCCAAGCTGAACCGCGTCGTACCCGTCCTTCTCCGTGGTGCGCGCGGCGACCACCTGCAGTTGGTCGACGTGCAGCACCGTGACCGGCACATGGGTGCCGTCGTCGCGGAAGATCCGTGTCATGCCAAGCTTCTTGGTCAGCAATCCGGTGCGCATCTGCCCCATTCCCGCCCTGGACGCCCTAGATCTTGATCTCGACGTCGACGCCGGCCGCAAGGTCGAGCTTCATCAGCGCGTCCACGGTTTGCGGCGTCGGCTCGACGATGTCGAGCAGCCGGCGATGCGTGCGCATTTCGAACTGCTCGCGGCTTTTCTTGTCGACGTGCGGTGAGCGGTTCACCGTAAACCGCTCGATATGCGTGGGCAGCGGGATCGGTCCGCGGACCCTGGCACCCGTGCGCTTGGCGGTGTTCACGATCTCCTTCGTGCTGTTGTCCAGCACGCGGTGATCGTACGCCTTGAGCCGGATGCGGATGTTCTGGTTGTCCATCGTTCAGATTTCCGCCGTATCCCAAACACGCTTCACAAAACGCACGCACGCACTCTTGGCAAAACCCCCGCAGGCAAATCGGGGCTCTACAAAACGAAGACCGGCGCCCCGCCGTTTGGCGGAGCGCCGGTCAGAAATTCGGCGCTAGGCCGTGATCGACGCGACGACGCCGGCGCCGACCGTGCGACCACCCTCGCGGATGGCAAAGCGGAGCTGCGCATCCATGGCGATCGGCGCGATCAGCTCCACGTCCATCGTCACGTTGTCGCCCGGCATCACCATCTCGGTGCCTTCCGGCAGTTGCACCACGCCTGTCACGTCGGTGGTGCGGAAGTAGAACTGCGGCCGGTAGTTGGTGAAGAACGGCGTGTGACGGCCGCCTTCCTCCTTCGTCAGGATGTAGGCCTCAGCCTTGAATTTGGTGTGCGGCGTGATCGACCCGGGCTTGGCCAGCACCTGGCCGCGCTCGATCTCCTCGCGCTTGGTGCCACGCAGCAGCGCACCGATATTGTCGCCCGCCTCGCCCTGGTCGAGCAGCTTGCGGAACATTTCGACACCGGTCACCACGGTCTTCTGGGTCGGGCGGATGCCGACGATCTCGACCTCCTCGCCCACCTTGATGATGCCGCGCTCGACGCGCCCGGTGGCCACGGTGCCGCGGCCGGAGATCGAGAACACGTCCTCGACCGGCATCAGGAACGGACGGTCGGTCGCCCGCACCGGCTGCGGAATGTAGTCGTCCACCGCCTTCATCAGTTCGAGGACCGACTGCTCGCCCAATTCCGGGTTGCGGTCTTCCAGCGCACACAGCGCCGAGCCCTTGACGATCGGGATGTCGTCGCCGGGGAACTGGTAGGAGGACAGCAACTCGCGCACCTCCATCTCAACCAACTCGATCAGCTCGGGATCGTCGACCATGTCGATCTTGTTCAGATAGACCACCAGCGCCGGCACGCCGACCTGGCGGGCGAGCAGGATGTGCTCACGGGTCTGCGGCATCGGGCCATCGGCGGCGGAGACCACCAGGATCGCGCCGTCCATCTGCGCCGCGCCGGTGATCATGTTCTTCACGTAGTCGGCATGGCCGGGGCAATCGACATGCGCGTAATGTCGCGCCGTCGTCTCATATTCCACGTGCGCGGTCGAGATGGTGATGCCGCGCGCTTTCTCCTCCGGCGCCTTGTCGATCTGGTCGTACGCCGTGTAGGTCGCGCCACCGGTCTTCGCCAGGATCTTCGTGATCGCCGCCGTCAGCGACGTCTTGCCATGGTCCACATGGCCGATCGTGCCGATGTTGCAGTGCGGCTTCGTGCGCTGGAATTTAGCCTTGCCCATCGTCTTGTCTCCAAACTAAGTCCGGGGTCCCCGGACCTGGTCCCGTTTCGGGGTCTACCAGCGGTAATGGCTGAAGGCCTTGTTCGCCTCCGCCATCCGGTGGGTGTCTTCACGCTTCTTCACCGCCGAGCCGCGATTGTTCACCGCGTCCAGCAGTTCATTTGAAAGCCGATCTTCCATCGTGTGCTCGCCGCGCTTGCGTGCCGCGTCAATGAGCCAGCGGATCGCCAGCGCCTGACGCCGCTCGATCCGCACCTCGACCGGCACCTGGTAGGTGGCGCCGCCGACGCGGCGTGACCGTACCTCAACCGCCGGCTTCACGTTGTCCAGCGCCTCGTGGAACATCCGCACTGGATCGGCCTGTGCGCCGCCGCGGCGCTTCATCGTATCCAGCGCGCTGTAGACGATGGTCTCGGCGGTCGATTTCTTGCCGTCATACATCAGCGCGTTCATGAAACGGCTGATCACCACGTCACCGAACTTGGCGTCCGGCAGGATTTCGCGCTTCGTCGCGCGACGACGGCGGCTCATGACCTGTTCCCCATGATGGGTTTGCTTCCCATGATGCTTGTCACTTCGGCCGCTTGGCGCCGTACAGCGAACGGCGCTGGCGGCGCTTGGCAATGCCCTGGGTGTCGAGCACGCCGCGCAATATGTGGTACCGCACGCCAGGCAGGTCCTTCACGCGCCCGCCGCGGATCAGCACCACAGAGTGCTCCTGCAGGTTGTGCCCCTCGCCGGGGATGTAGCTGACCACCTCGTGGCCGTTGGTCAGCCGAACCTTGGCCACCTTGCGCAGCGCCGAGTTCGGCTTCTTCGGCGTGGTGGTATACACGCGCGTGCAGACGCCACGCTTCTGCGGGCAACCGGCCAGCGCCGGTACCGTGTTGCGGCTGGATCGCGGCTCCCGCCCCTTGGCGATGAGCTGATTGATGGTCGGCATGAACCTGATACTCTTTCGTAACCGGCTGTGTAATCGACTGGCGTCCCGACCGGCTATCCTTGACCGGGCCGTCCCTTCAACAGGCATTGCCCCCGGGCCTGGGCGATCCCAGCCCGCGGGGGGAAGTGGCTTGCGGCCTAGGCCCGTCGGCTGGTTGCCGAGGGCGGCGCCGCATGCGCCGGTACCTGCAAAACGACGGCCGGACCCTGGGGTCGGCTGAGGGCGCGGAACCTAGTGGCCGGCCCCGGCCAAGTCAATACATCCCCTGACCCACCGGCGATTCTCATCTGCGGGGGAAACTGTCCCTCCTCCCCTGAGAGCTTCGGCCGCAAAAAGGCCGGTGGCACAGGCGCACCACCGGCCCTCCATACTCTTCCAACCCGAAGCCGGAGGCTGCTACTCCGCCGCCTTCGCCGTCTCCGGGCCGGTCAGGCTGCCCGGGGTGCTCAGCCCAAGCGTGCGCTGGTCGCGCCCGGCGGCGATGGCACGCAGCCGGTTCATCACCGCCCCGGTGCCTGCCGGGATCAGCCGCCCGACGATGACATTCTCCTTCAACCCCATCAGGCTGTCGGTCTTGCCCGCCGTGGCCGCCTCGGTCAGCACCCGCGTGGTCTCCTGGAACGAGGCCGCCGAGATGAAGCTGCTGGTCTGCAGGCTCGCCTTGGTGATGCCCTGCAGCACCGGCATCGCGTGCGCCGGGCGATCGGCTTTTGCCAGTTTGCCGTTCACCGCGTCGAACTCCGTGCGATCGACCTGCTCGCCGGCCAGGAAGGTAGTGTCGCCCGGATCCAGGATCTCCACCTTCTGCAGCATCTGCCGGACGATCACCTCGATGTGCTTGTCGTTGATCTTCACGCCCTGCAGCCGATAGACGTCCTGGATCTCGTTCACCAGGTAGTCCGACAGCGCCTCGACGCCCAGCACCTTCAGG
>DASRQX010000318.1:0-4107 GCA_035696165.1 Acetobacteraceae bacterium
TTCGAGCGGGCGGTCGCGCTGCTGGTAACCATCGGCGCGGGCGAGGACGAGGTCGTCATCGGCGGGGCGAGCTATTTCGTCAGCGGCTCCGTCGCCGCCGCGGGGCGCAGCGCCGAACTGGCCTTCACCGTCGAAGAGGACTTCCAGAGCCGCGGGATCGGCAGCCTGCTGATGCGTCATATCATCGCCATCGCCCGGGTGAAGGGCCTGGATCGGCTAGAGGCGGACGTCCTTTCCCGCAATCGTCCCATGCTGAACGTCTTCCGGCGCTGCGGCCTTCCCATGGAGGTGCGGCATGAGGGCGATGTGATCCATGTGATCCTTTCATTGCGGGAGGCGGGATGAGCGTTCGTCCGCATGTCGCCAATCGCGTCGAATCGGCTAGGGACACCGTCGAGGCCGCTTGCAGGTCTCTTAATGATGCAGTCTGGCTGTCCGCCGAGCTGGCAGCGATGGTGTGGCGGACGATGCACCGAGCGGCCACCGCGCCAGACGATCGCTTGGGCACGAGACCGGGCACGAAGCCGCCGGGCGGCAGGCGATGCGCGGCTGTCGGCGGAGGCGGTGCCGCCGGATTTGCGGCAGGCGGGCGATGAGACGCGGACGGCGGCGTGAGTTTGGTGGTGGCGGTTGACTGGTAAGACGTCGACCACCTGCGCTCGGAGTTGGCGGCGCCGCGGGACAAGCATCGCAAGCTCGTCCCGGCTCTGGGTGGGATACGGCCAGGCGCCGCCACCGCCGCCCTGCATCCGTTGCCGGTGGCACTTTGCTGAGTACCCTCGCCCATTCTGGGCCGACTTGCCTGTCGGCGGGAGACGTGCGTCCGAATGCCGGCATACCGACCCAGAATCCCGCCCGCTCGGCGATCAACGATCAGCCGACAAGGTTCCAACCGTCTTCACTCCCAAATATCCATGACGACGGCAACCACACGGGACTTTACGTAGATGTGATGATCGCCCGGCGCGCTGAGTGCCTTATGTCAGCCGGTGGCTCGGTCACAGGACATAGCTGAGGCCAGAAGCGACCAGCAGCAGGTTGACGACGCGGGCGAATTGGTTATCGGACATCCGCCGATAGAGCGCCAGGCCGAGTGCCGTTCCCAGCAACGAAGGCGGAATGAAGAGCAGGTTGCCGATGCCGATTCCAACTCCGGCGGCACCGGCGTGTCGCGCCAGGGTGATCGCCAGAAGCGCCACCACCTGCATGATTAGGATGAAAGGTTGAAACACGGCGCGCTGGCGAGCCTTGTCCCACCCCTTCATGCCGCACCAGATCGTGACGGCCGCACCCGGAAAACCCGCGGCGCCGCCGGTCACGCCGCCGAGCAGACCCATGGCGAAATCCAACGCGGCATGCTGCCGGCGGATGATCATCGGCTTGCGAACAAGCATGTAAGCGCCATAGACCAACAAGAAAACGCCGAGGCCAGGGATATACGCGGCACGATCCGCGTGCAGCAGGATCCCGACCCCGATCATCAAACCAAACGCTCCGCCGGTCAGATAGACCAGCAGTCCCGGCCAATCGATGTCGCGGCGCGTGCTCCAGGTCATCGCCGCCTGGTTGGCGATGTTGCAGGTCATCATGATCTGCACCACCTGGACGGGATCGCCGGAGAGGTGGAACAGCATCGCTCCGCAGATGGCGGAAAACGCGAAACCGGCGATGCTGGACACCAATGACGCGACGGCGATCGCCAGCATGGTGGTCTCAACATGGAGACCGTGACGGACGGCCAGGATCGCGCAGACCAGGCTCGCGCCCGCCAACGCGATCCAGCGCGGGCCAGCTTCGGCCATGCCCCCGCCAACCCATTGGCGGCGTAGCCACCCCCGCATCAGTACGGCCGGCAGGTCGCGAGCGGCGTTCAAAACCAGGTCTTGCGCCAGGCCGGGCGAATCATTGACGGCGGTGACGGGCTGGGATTGAACCACGTTGGCGGGCATCTCCTGGTCCTCCTTATTGTCATTGTTGGAAGGAGGATGCCGGAAGCCGCGACGGGATGCTTTACCGGGGGCTTCCTTTTCCCTTAAGACAGCCTTGCCTTTTCATTAAGGGGCATCCGGTCGCCAAAATCGGTGAACGGTTAGACAGGCCGTGCCGCGATATCCTGGCTCGTTCCCGTCTCGCCGACAGGATCGGAGGATTCTCGTGCGTCACCGACGGTGGGCTCTGGTCCGCGTGTTTGGGGGGAGCAGCCGTGATCTACGCGTTCGCTGACTGCGTGCTCGATGTCGCGCGACGCGAACTGACACGTGATGGCGGACCGGTCGCGCTGGAGCCGCAGGTCTTCGATCTTCTCGTCCATCTGGTTCGCCACCCCGACCGGGTGGTCACCAGGGATGAGCTGATCGAGGCCATATGGGGCGGCCGCATTGTTTCGGAGTCGGCGGTGACCACCCGCCTCAACGCGGCGCGCAAGGCAATTGGCGACAGCGAGGCCGAACAGCGCCTGATCCGGACGCTTTCGCGCAAGGGTATTCGTTTCGTCGGTACCATTCGTGAACCGGTGGCGGAGACGGTGGCCGCGGAGATCGCCGCGGCGCCGGCGGAACCGATCGCCAACTCGGCAGTCATTACGGCGGCGGTTTCCACTGCCGCGGCGGAAACCGGCCCGCCGCTTCTGGACAAACCATCGATCGCCGTGCTGCCTTTCGCCAACATGAGTGGCGAGGCCGAGCATGAGTCCTTCGCCGACGGCATGGTCCAGGACATCATCACCGAATTATCGCGGTACCGCTCTCTGTTTGTGATCGCGCGCAGCAGCACGTTCACTTACAAGGGCAAGACGGCGGATGTGCGTCAGGTCGCGCACGCGCTCGGTGTCCGTTATGTGCTCGAAGGCACGGTGCGCAGGCGCGGCGAGACGGTTCGCGTGACGGCGCAGTTGATCGACGCGATGTCCGGTTCCCATGTGTGGGCTGACCGTTACGACCGCGCCGCGAGCGACCTCTTCGCGATACAGGACGAGATTACGTCGAGCGTCGCCTCGATCATCGAGCCCGCGCTGGCGGAGGCCGAACAGCGCCGCGCATCGCGCAAGCCGCCGGATCGGCTCGACGTCTGGGAGGCTTACCACCGCAGGCTGTGGCACTTCCACAAAAACGGACCCGAGGATCTTCTGTCCGCGCAAGCCTTCTTCCGCCAGGCGATCGCGCTCGATCCGAATTTCGCGCCCGGTTATTATGGTTATTCACTCGCTAGGCTCTATGATTTTGTGTTCTACTCAACGCGGTCCCTGGCGGAGTTTAAGGAATGGGAGTTCGCCGAGGCGCGCCTGGCGGTGTCGCTCGACAACAAGGATGACATGGCGCATGCCGTCCTCGCGATGACGATGGCCGCGGCCGGCGAATGGGAGGCGAGCATCGTCGAAGCGCGAAAGGCGGCCACGCTCAATCCCAACAGCGCCTTTGTCATGAGCATTCTCGGCATGGCGCTGGGCTTCGCCGGATACCGCGAAGAAGGGATCCATTGGCTGCGCCAGGCGATGCGCGCCAGCCCACTTGATACGCTGACCTGGCTCTGGTTGAACTGGATCGGCGATTTCCAGTTTTTCTCACGAGAGTTCGGCGCCGCGCTGGAGACGTTCCGCCAGGTGATCTGCCTGCGCCCGCGGTTTATGTCGCCGCGGCTGTTGTCCGCGGCCGCTCTGGCGTACCTGGGGCGGTCGCGAGAAGCCCGTGACGTGCTTCGGAGCGTCCAGGCAGAGCGCCCCGAGCAGATCGAACGCCGGCGTCACCGGTCCCCCTGGTACCGCCCAGAAGATTGGGCGATCAGGACGGAAGGCCTCCGGCTCGCGGATGCCGGGCCTGAGGAAGCGCCACACGCCGCCACGCCGCGATCGGATTGCGGCGGACAACAGCCACCAAGGTCACGACAGGCGGGCGGACCTCCAGATTCAGGACACGAGGTGCTCCCCGGTCATTCCCCAAACGATGGGCTGGCTTCCAGCGACCGTAGAGTAACTTCCAGTTGACCCGAACCTCGGCAACCCAGGTCTGCTTACCACCGAAAGCAGCGGCAGCCGGGTCGTTTGCTCCGAACCGCCGGACGCGACCCTTCTCGGACATTCAGGCAGGCGACCGAATGGCTGGAGCTGGCCGA
>DASRQX010000319.1:0-6154 GCA_035696165.1 Acetobacteraceae bacterium
TCAAGTCGCCTAGCCCGGATATCTCACACTCTCGCGGGTGCTGGCTTGGTCCTTGCCGCGCGACCTCTTCCCCTTGGAGGTTTTCGCACCTTACAAATACACCCGGTATTGGCGGCGGCGCGAAAACCTGTTGGCACGACAGTGCCCTGCGCCATCATCCCGGGACAGTGTTAGAAATGCGGGCTATGGTTTCAGACTGAGATCAACCGCCCGAATGATCGGATCTTCCGCGGTGCCCTCGTCATGCCGGCGGTGACGCCCGGGATCAGGATCGCGGTCATCCGCCGCCGGCCGCGGCGGCCCGGGCGTCGATGAAGCCCAGCACGTCGGCGCGCACCGGTGCCAGGAACGTAAACGGCGCGGCGAAGGCACCCATCAGGGTGCGATGGCCGACAAACCGATAGGTGCGCTCCACCACCGTGTCGCCGCTGGCGCGCAGCCGTGCCGCCAGCCGCCGCGTGTTGCCGGGATCGACGCTGTCGTCCAACCGCGGCGCGGCCAGAAACATCGGCGGGGCGTGCGCGGTGACGTAGTTGATCGGCTGTGACCGCGCCCAAGTCTGCGACGGGCCGAAGATCTCCTTCAGGGTCGGCGTGTCCAGCGGCAGGAAATCGTAAGGTCCGGCGAGCCCGATCGTGCCCCAGATGTCGCGCGCCGGGTCCAGGCCGACCTTGGCGAGCCAGGTCGCGTCCAGGCTCAGCAGCGTGGCGATCTGCGCGCCGGCCGAGTGACCCATCAGGAACAGCCGCGCCGGATCGGCGCCGTAGGAGGGTGCATGCAGACGCGCCCAGGCCACCGCGCGCGCGCCGTCCTCGATGAAGTCGGGGAACCGCACGGCGGGATAGACGCGATAGTCCGGGATCACCGCGACGACGCCGTGCGCCGCCAGGGTTGCGCCGACGAACCGGTAGATGCGGCGGTCACCGTCCTCCCAGCCGCCGCCGTAGAAGAACACCACGATCGGCGCGTCGGGCCGGACCGGGTTCGGCGCGTAGATGTCCACTCCGTGGCGCGGGCCGTCGGCGTAGGACAGGTCGGCGACATGCGTCACGCCGGCCCGCGGCGCGAGCGCGTTCAACATCGCGACCGGGGACAGGGCGGCGAACAGGCTCATCGTCAGCGATAACAACCACGCATACATCGCCGGGTATACGTTCCAGCGCCGCCATCGGATCAGGCGTGCGCATTGTCACGTCCTGGGTGATCCAATCCCCGCTCGCGACCGTATCGAAATTGACTGGGGCGCGTCCTGCACCGGCCAGGTCGAGGCGCACCTGCGCGCCGCCGGCTATCAGGTCGACGGCGGGGCGATCCGGGCGCTCGCCACGCCGCGGTTGTTCGGCTATGCGTTCAATCTACTGAGTGTGTATTTCTGCCATCGGCGCGACGGCTCGCTGATGGCTGTCCCGCACGAGGTGAACAATACGTTTGGCGAACGGCACAGCTACAGGCTACCGGTTGAACACCAGGGAGGCGACGTGATTCAGCAGTCTTGCCCGAAGTGCTTCTACGTCTCGCCGTTCATGGACATGGCGATGACCTACCATTTCCGCATCGTCCCTCCGGGCGCTCGCGTCGCCGTGACGATCGAAACACGCGACTCCGACCGCCCGACGCTGCGCGCGGCGTTCGCCGGCAACCGCCGGGAGCTGACCGACGCCGCATTGCTGCGGGCCTTCCCGGCGCATCCACTGTTGACCGCGAAGGTGGTCGCCGGCATCCACTGGGAGGCGCTGAAGCGCTGGCGCAAGGGCCTGCGACCGCGGCCGCGGCCATTGCCGCCGGCTGATCTGGTGACCGCCGTTTCTCCCGGGCGCGCGACAGGACGCGGTACGGATTGGGGCAGCACGACGCCATGAGCCTGCAGATGAGCACCGCGGACACCACCGCTGCCGTACCGCATCACGGCATACGCGCCTGGATGCTCCGCCAGGTCATGTCGCCGCTGCAATGCGGCACGCTGACCATCGTCACCCCGGACGGCACGCGCGCGACGCGGCGCACCGACGCGCCGGGCCCTGACGCAACGCTGGTGCTGCATCGCTGGCGCACCCTGCGCCGCCTGCTGTTCGACGGCGATGTCGGCTTCGCCGAAGCCTATATCGACGGCGACTGGTCCAGCCCCGACGTGAGCGCGGTGATCGAGATCGCCGCGCGCAATCACGCCAGCCTGTCGAAGCGCATCAACGGCACGCGCTTGGCGCAATTGGTCAACCGGTTGCACCACCGGCGCCACACCAACACGCGCCGCGGCAGCCGCCGCAACATCGTGCATCACTACGACCTTGGCAACGAGTTCTACGCGCACTGGCTGGACCCGGGGATGACGTATTCCTCGGCGCTGTACGTGCGTGACGACATGACCCTGGCCGAGGCGCAGATCGCGAAGCAGGATCGCGCGCTGGCATTGCTGTTCCCGCCTGATGGATCGCCCCATGGGGGACCACCGCGGGAGGCGGAGGTGCTGGAGATCGGCTGCGGCTGGGGCGGCATCGCCGAGCGTCTCGTGGCGTCCGGCTGCAAGGTGGTCGGCCTGACCCTGTCGCCGTCGCAACTCGCGCACGCCCGCGCCAGGCTGGGGGCCAGCGGCCACGCCGCGCGGGCGGACCTGCGGTTGCAGGACTATCGAGACACCTCTGGCACGTTCGACGGGATCATCTCCATCGAGATGCTGGAGGCGGTGGGCGAGCGCTACTGGCCAGCCTATTTCGATACGCTGCGCGCGCGGTTGAAACCCGCGGGCCGCGCGGTGCTGCAGGTGATCACCATCGCCGAAGATCGCTTTGAGAGCTATCGCAGCGCGCCCGATTTCATCCAGCGCTACATCTTCCCCGGCGGCATGCTGCCCACCGACGGCATCATTCGCCGCGAGATCGCCCGCGCCGGGCTGCGGCTGCTGTCGCTGGAGACCTTCGGCGCCAGCTACGCGCGCACGCTTGCCGAGTGGCGCCAGCGGTTCGCCCAGGCCTGGCCCGAGATTGCGGCCATGGGCTTTCCGGACCGGTTCCGCCGCATGTGGGAGTACTACCTGCATTACTGCGAGGGAGGCTTCCGCGCCGGCGCGATCGATGTCGGGCTATGGCTGATCGCGCACGCAGAGCAGTCCGCTTTCGGTGACGCAGCGTGATCGGCGGGCGTTCGGTGGCGTTCTCAACATGCGCGAGGACGTTTCTCCACCGTCATGGTCGGATTTGACTCGGCAATCCATGCACCGCCGGTGCCGTAACGGATGGCCGGGACAAGTCCGACCAGAATAGCGAGGGCGACGCCGTCGGCCAGCGTGCGGCCTGCCGGAAAGCGACTGTCAGCTTGCCTGGCTCCCAAGGCTGGGTACTCTTGCCCGCAACACAACGGAGGAAACCGGCATGTCCAGCGCACTGGAAGACAAGGACGCCATCCGCGAGGTTCTCGCGGAATATTGCTTCTGCCTCGACGGCGGACGCTTCGCCGAGATGGCTGCGCTGTTTGCGCCTGACGGCACCTGGCACACCGCATTCGGCAAGGCGACCGGCCGCGCCGATATCGAGGCCCTTGCCAACCGTGTCGCCAATCGCGCCGGCCCGCGCCCGCGCGGCGCGCACCTGGTGACCAACTTCGTGATCAAGCTGGCAGGCGATCGCGCCCTGGTCGCGTCCAACTGGGCGTTGGCGCAGAACAGCCCGAACGGACCCATTGTCAGCTCCGGCGGTGTTTACGCGGACGAGATGATCAAGCGGGACGGAAACTGGCTGTTCCATTACCGCAAGATCGACCGCTTCATCGCCGCCGATTGAGCTCGCGGAACGTCGGGAATTCGCCCCTGGACCTTGGATGCCTGATCCAAGCGGTCCTGGCCGGCCCCGATGCGGCCATCCGTGCGCTGCCGATGCCGTCAATCTTGCCACTCGTCCGCGCGCTGCTCGTTCCGTCATTCACCCCGGGGTGTAGGATCGGCCGGATCCGGGCCACGCCAAACGCCTCCAAAACAGCCACCGCCCCGAGATCGGACTGCCCAATGACCGGATGTCTCCCACCTTTGATTCAACTGATAGATCGCCGGCTTTGATACTCCGCCGATCGTATCTTCGTGCTCAGCACACATGCATTACCCGTTTGCATGGGTTTCGGTTTCGGCTCAGCGTTCGAAGACCGGTACCCCGAGGCAAAGAGGCAGAGACATGTCCATTGCACAATACACCGGCCGGAAATCCCTCGAGGCCATCGCCGCGAGCGCCGAGGGTGACGGCAAGGGTCTGACCAAGACACTCGGACCGTTCTCTCTCATTGGCCTGGGCATCGGCTGCATCATCGGCGCCGGTATCTTCGTGCTCACCGGCAAGGCCGCCGCCAGCTACGCCGGCCCCGCGATCTCCCTGTCCTTCGTCCTGTCCGGCGTCGCCTGCGCCTTCGTCGGCCTTTGCTACGCCGAGCTGGCGGCGATGATTCCGGCGTCCGGCAGCGCCTATACCTATGCTTATGCGACCGTCGGCGAGATATTCGCCTGGATCATCGGCTGGAACCTGATCCTGGAATACGGCATGGGCGCCGCCACCGTCGCCGTCGGCTGGTCCGGCTATTTCGTCAGTCTGCTCGGGAGTTTTGGCATCCACATCCCGGCCCAATGGGCCGAGGCAACCGGCGAGGCGGTGAAGCTGGCCGACGGATCGTCGGCGACCGCCATCTTCAATCTGCCCGCCGTGCTGATCGTCGTGATCCTGACCGCCCTGCTGATGCTCGGTACGAAGGAATCGACGCGCGTCAACAACATCATGGTCGCGTTCAAGCTGTTCGTGGTGGGCGTCGTCATCGTCGTCGGCGCGTTCTACGTCCATCGGGCCAATTGGATCCCGTTCATCCCCGAAAACACCGGCGACTTCGGCAGCTTTGGTTGGAGTGGCATTCTGCGCGGCTCGTCGGTGGTCTTCTTCGCCTATATCGGCTTCGACGCCGTCTCGACCGCCGCGCAGGAGGCGAAGTTGCCGCAACGCGACATGCCGGTCGGCATCCTCGGCTCATTGATCATCTGCACGATTCTCTACGTCCTCATGGCCCTGGTGATGACTGGCATGGTGCCGTACGCGAGGCTCGGGGTCGCCGATCCGGTGGCAGTGGCGATCGACGCGACCGGCATCGGGTGGCTGTCGGTACTGGTGAAATTCGCCGCTCTCGCCGGGCTGACGACGGTGATCTTCGTGCTGTTGTTCGGGCAGGCACGCATCCTGTTCTCGATCGCACAGGATCGCCTGCTGCCGGGGTTCTTCAGCGCGGTGCATCCGCGTTTCCGGACGCCATTCGCCAGCCAGGCGCTGATTGGCGTGGTCGTGGCGCTGATCGCGGCGAGCTTCCCGATCGGCCTGCTGGGTGAAATAGTCAGCATCGGCACCCTGTTCGCGTTCCTGCTGGTCTGCCTCGCGGTCATCCATCTCCGCCGCAATTCGCCTCGGACGACCCGTCCCTTCAAGACGCCCGGCGTGCCGTGGGTGCCCATCCTCGGGATTGCATTTTCCCTGTTGCTGATGTTCGGCCTGCCCCTGGCAACCTGGTTGCGGTTGCTGGTGTGGCTCATTCTCGGCCTGGTGATCTACTTCGGCTATGGACACCGGCACAGCCTGACGCCGGCGGCGCCTGCCGAGTGAGCTTGAGCGGGTCGATCGGCTACACCCGGACGATCCGCGGGACGGGCGTCCAAAGATGCATGCCAGGCTGCCGCAACGGGGCCAGATCCGGCACGATCTCGGCGGTGTCCGGCTAGCCCGCATTTCTCACACTCTCGCGGGTGCTGGCTTGGTCCTTGCCGGGCCAACAGGTTTTCGCACGTTGATCACGTACCCACTGGGCGAATACACCCGGTATTGACGGCGGCGCGAAAACACGCCTTGGTCCCTTGGGGCACGACAATGCCCAACACTACCCGGGTCCATCATCCCGCAACAGTATGAGAAATGCGGGCCAGGGCAGAATGTAGGGATGGCATTCACATACAGCAATGATAAAGGGCCACATGGCGCCAATCGAATCGACCTCAGAATCCGCGTCTAATACCAGCCGCCCTAATGATTGACCCATGCCCAGGAGCGGCGGGCGATAGAATCAATGCGCTCCTTGTCGCCGATGAGGAAATACCAAGCCTCCTTGCAGGCTGCGACGATGGCCTCATAGTTGTCCCAGACAAGCC
>DASRQX010000320.1:0-4257 GCA_035696165.1 Acetobacteraceae bacterium
CGGCAATCGGCCGGTGTGTTGGCGGCAGCCCAGGCCGGCCCAGTCCCCCCTCCCGTGCCCCAAATCAAAATGGATGGATCCCAAAGGCTCTGCCTTTGGTGGGGGTCCAGGGGGCAAAGCCCCCTGGCGGGTTTCAGGGCAGCGCCCTGACCTTGCTTTGCTCACGCGGTGGGTCTGCGCGGTCGATGCAGGTCTGGCAGCAGTGCTGCCAGCAGGCCGATCAGCGGCAGGAACGAGCAAACGTGATATACCGCATAGATGCTGGTGTGGTCTGCCAGTTCGCCTAGCGCAGCCGCGCCCAGCCCACCCAGCCCGAACGAGAACCCGAAGAACATTCCGGCCACCATGCCGACGCGCCCCGGCAGCAGATCCTGTGCGTAGACCAGGATCGCCGAGAACGCCGACGCCAGGATCAGACCGATCATCACGGTCAGCACGCCGGTCCAGAACAGGCTGGCGTAGGGCAGCATCAGCGCGAACGGCGCGGCACCCAGGATGGAGAACCAGATCACCGGCTTGCGTCCGATCCGATCGCCGATTGGCCCGCCCGTGAAGGTGCCTGCCGCGACCGCACCAAGGAACACGAACAGGTGGATCTGTGCGTCCGGCACCGACAGGTGGAACTTCTGGATCAGGTAGAATGTGTAGTAGGAACTCAGGCTGGCGGTGTAGATGTTCTTGGAGAACAGCAGCGCCATCAGCACCGCGATGGCGCCGAGCACCTTCGGGCGCGACAGTGAGTGCAGTGCCTCGATCCCCGCTGCCTCCAGGCCCTGGGCAAGGCCGCCGCGCCGTGCCGGCGCCCGACGGGTGCGATACCAGAGGCTGATATTGGTCAGCAGCAGGATCGCCAGCAGCGCCACGCCCGAAAACCAGGCGATCGCGCCTTGTCCGCGCGGCACCACGATGAACGCCGCCAGCAGGGGCCCGGCCGCCGACCCCGTACTGCCGCCGACCTGGAACAGCGATTGCGCGAACCCGTGGCGCCCGCCGGAGGCCAGCCGTGCCACGCGCGACGCCTCCGGATGGAACACCGAGGACCCGATGCCGACCAGCGCCGCCGCCGTCAGGATCGCACTGAAACTGGCGGCAACCGACAGCAGCAGCAGCCCGACCAGGGTGAAGCCCATCGCCACCGGCAGCGAATACGGCATCGGCCTGCGGTCGGTCACCATGCCGACCACGGGCTGCAGCATCGACGCGGTAAGCTGGAAGGCCAGCGTGATCAGCCCGATCTGCGCGAAGTCGAGGTGGTAGGAGGTTTTCAGGATCGGATACATCGCGGGAACCAGCGACTGGTTCAGATCGTTGAGCAGATGGCAGAGGCTCAACGACAGCAGGATGGCGAAGGTGGTGGTTTCCGCCGGGTCCGCCAGCGTCGCCGCCCTGGCCGAGGTCGCCCGGACCGGGGCGACCATGACCGCGGCCACCCTGGCGACGGCCGCATTGGGGACAGTCTGCGACGCGCGGATCGTGTTCTCGCTCAAGCTGATGTCCTCGGGATCGGAGACAGGAATTCGATTATGACCAAGCCACGCCGCGGTGACCTATGCGCTGCGTTTCTGCCTGCCGTGCAGCAGGAGAACAATAGCGTACGCTTCCTTAATTTGGCCTTAACTAGTGAAGTATATCACAGCGTTGCGGAACGGGCCGGCCCATGTCTGGTGCTCTCGCCGCTTGATGGAGGGTTGCCGTGACAGCCGGACGCAGAATGAGCGATTCCACAACCGACACGCGCCGCGCGGTGTTCGGCGTGGTGGTCTGGATCGCCGTCCTGCTCGGCGGCTACCTGCTGGCCACGGAATGGCAGTCCCTGCCGACGTTGGCATCGTCGCTGCTGACCACACTACACTAAGCAGTAGGACATCAAGCGCGGAACAGTCGTCCGGGCACGCGAGCCTCAGCCGACACCGCTCGGCACCAGATCGGCGTCCGTGTCGGTGTGGATATCCTGAAGCGTTCGGCCGGCGGTGTCCTGGATCAGCAGCGTGGTACGGATCGCCCGCGCATGCCGCGAAAGCACCGCCTGCCGCTCCCGCGCGTCGTGTGAGGGTGGCGTCGCCGGTGTGGTGCCGGCAATTTCGCGCACCACCCGGGCGGCTCTGGCGGCATCACAGGTGAGACGGGGAGATACCGCGCCATCTACGGCGTCCTGCGCCATAAGTACGGCGCCGACACAGCGGGTACAGCCGCGCTGCAAGGGGCTTCTCTGGCAGCGCGGCTGCGCTTGCGTGAAGCTTCGGTGACCGACAACAAATAAGATTTGAGGGTTACCCATGGTTATACGGAAGACGACGCACACTACATCTTCGATCACCACGTTTTGTATTAGTATAGATCAAAGCGCAATTTGATCAACGGTGGCATCAGGCGGCCGCTGCGTCTGCGCCCGTGCACTCAACCCGGCGCCGCGACGCAGCGCACGGAATCGCGAATGCAACGGTCGAGGTGCCAATGCATCCGCCCCATCAGGTGCGAAGGCCCCCGACCGCCACTATGATCGCGGTCAGCGCCGCGTCGCAGCCAATCGGCCTCGCGCTGCCGAACCATCGCGCCCGGGTTTGACAGCCCCGGCCGCGTGGCGTTATGGCTCGCAATCGGAATATCGGTCGATTGGTGCTTACGGTCCACTGGATCGGAGGCTGTCATGGACCATGCGCGCAACGGGTGCGGCTGTAACGGCCAGCTTCTCGCTTGGCTGGCCTTTTCGCGTGACCGCCGCCAACCAGAACGCGTCCGACCGGTGCGACCGGCATGACGGGATGTAGCCAGGACACAATGTGGGTTGACCAGTGCCGCGGGGATCCGCACCTGGCTTGGGACGGCGTGGCACTGCCCGGTCCCAGTGGAAAATAAGAGTGGCAAATAAAATCCAAGGAGGACAACGATGCTGACGATCGCACCCGTTCCGGATGACATGTTCGCACCGGATGTCATCGCGGATCCTTATGCCTACTACGGCCGGTTGCGAGACGCAGACCCGATACATTGGAACGAGACATATGCCTTGTGGGTCGTCACGCGCTACCACGACGTGGTCTGGCTGACCCGCCATCACGAACTGTTTTCGTCAGCGGTTTTCCGGAACGACAAAAGGCCGGCCTATCCCGCCATCGATGAGTCCGATCTGGGCCTTTACGACTACGTCAGGAATTACCAGGGCGACCAGTTCATCCAGCACGACCGCCCGGAGCACCTCGAGATGCGGCGCGTGATGCACAGCTACTTCACGCCCAGGCAGATGGAAGCCTGGCGCCCCTTTGTCCGCGATGCCGTGAAGGAGTTGCTCGACGCGGCCGAAGCGAAAGGACATATGGACGTCATGCGCGACCTGGCGACACCGCTGCCGGTCATGGTGATCGCACAGATGATGGGTGTGCCGGCGTCGGATCGGCCCTATGTCAGGCAACTCGCCGAGAAGCTGCTGTACATCGGGCGCGGCGAGTATGACCGCATGAGGCCGCTGACCGAGGGCATGCGGGGCATGATCGACTACGTCTCGCCGCTGGTCGACGAGCGCATCGTGAACCCCGGAGATGATTTCATTTCTGTATTGGCACGCGGCGAAAAGCAGGGGGTGTTCTCGCGCCATCAAGTGCTGGTCAACACCTCGCTGCTGCTGCTGGCCGGGCACGAGACAACCATCAACCTGCTTTGCAACGGCACGCTGGCGTTCACCCGCCATCCCGATCAATGGGCGGTTTTCAAGCAGGACCCTGCCGGCCGGGCCAAGCAGGCGACTGAGGAGTGTCTGCGCTACGACGCGCCCGTCATCTCGATTCAGCGCATCGCCTCGCAGGACGTGGAACTGCGTGACAAGGTGCTGCGCAAGGGCGACCGCATCCGCTGGTTCATTTCGTCCGCCAATCGGGACCCGGATGCCTTTCCCAGCCCGGAAACGTTCGACATCGACCGGCACCCGAATCAGCATGTCGCCTTCGGGTCGGGCACCCATCATTGTCTGGGGGCGACGCTGGCGCGGGTGGAAGGTCAGGAGGTCTTCAAGGCCTTGGCGGAACGATTCCCCGACCTGCGTGCCGAGACACGGGGGTTGGAATATCAACCCAGCATAACCTTCCGGTCGCTGAAATCCCTGCCTGTCACCTGGCACTAGGAGAACGGCATTGGCGCGCAAGCTGAAAGTCCGGGTCGATCGCGAGGTCTGTGTCGGCAACGCGATGTGCGAGAGCTTCGCCCCGCATGTGTTTCGGCTCGATGAGAACCGCCAGTCGGAGGCGGTCGATCCCAACGGGGACA
>DASRQX010000321.1:0-8162 GCA_035696165.1 Acetobacteraceae bacterium
CCGCAGACACTTTCGACCTCCAAGCGATCACGGCCGCAGAGTGTCGTGCTTTGGTCCGTGCCGCCAACCCCCACGTCCAGGCACCCGCAGGACCATTTTCACCCATCGCGGTGCGGCCGCCCGCCGGCCGCTGGCTTACTCAGTGGTGATCCTTGCTTGCCAATAGTTATCAACGACACGGATTTCCCCGAGCGAATGATACATCAGTCAACGCTCCGCCTTGTCAATGCACGCGGATCCGCGGATGGTAACGATCAAGACCGTCATCGAGCGGCGAATTCCGGTCGGGCGGCGGTCTCCGTCCCGAAGGGGCACGAAGGAGGAAACGATGCAAAGGCGGCAGCTCATCTGCGCCTCGATCGGCGCGCTTGCCTGCGCGCTCGCCGGCATCGCGCGCGCCGATCAGTTCGGGTCCGACAGCGCGCCGATCCATATCACCTGGCAGATGCAACCGACACAGTCACCGAAATCCTCCGTCCCCGCCGTCAAGGAATACTTCCACTCGCATATCGAGGCCTGGGCCAAGGCGCATCCCGACGTGATGCTGGATGTCAGCTTCAACAGCGCGGACATCAACGCGAGCATGACGCGGATGCAGGAGCAGGCGGCGGCCGGCCGAGCCCCCGATGTCGCCATGCTCGACTCGTTCTTCGTCAGCCGCTTCTACCAGTATCTGCAGCCGCTCGACCGCTTCTACGGCCCGGACCAGGTGAACGACTTCGTCGCCTACGCCCGCAACGGCATGCGCGGCCCCGACGGCAAGCTCCGGGCGCTCTGGGTCAACACCGACGTGCGTGTGCTGCACTACCGCAAAGACCTGGTCAGCAGCGCGCCGAAGACCTGGGATGAGCTGATCGCGACGGCCGCCGACCTGTCAAAGCGCGGCCTGACCGGCTACCTGTATCCGGGTGGCCGCGGCGAGGGCACCATCATGGAGCACCTGCCGATGTTCTGGGCGCAGGGCGGCGAACTGGTGGACGCCGGCGGCCAGCCGGTGTTCGGCGCGAGCAACAATCGTGTCGCCATGCTGAACGTGCTGAATTTCCTCAAGCGCACCATCGATTCCGGTGCCAGTCCGAACCGGGTCGTCAACTATCGCTTCGAAGCTGACCTGTATCCCGAGATCCTGCAGGGCAAGGTCGCCATGTTCCTCGGCGGCAGTTGGATGGTGCAGCAATTGCGCGGGCTGGGCGACAAGGCCGAGTGGGGCATCGCGCCGATCCCGCTGATGACGCCGGGCGATCCGGTCACCGCGGCAGGCGGCTGGACGTATGCCGTGTTCACGCCCGATGCGAAGAAGCAGGAACTGATCATCGACCTCGTGAACAGCCTGGTCGCCAGCCCGGATGCCATGGCGGCCTCGACCGCCGCGCTGGGCAACCTGCCGACGCGGACCAGCGTGGCCCACGGCGACTATGCCTACGTCAAGACGCCGCTGGTGCATGGCTTTCTCGATCTGCTGCGCTACGGACGCGCGCGCCCGGGCGCCACCATCTACCCCAGCATTTCCACTGAGTTGCAGGTCGCGATCTCGGACGTGATCACCGGCCAGCAAACGCCCGAGGCCGCGCTCGACCAGGCGTGGCACAAGCTGGCGCCCTGACCGGGCTGGCGCCTTGACCGGGCCGGCGCCTTGACCAGGTCGACATGGCGGCCGATCGAGGACCGCCCGCTGCTTTGGCTGGCGCCGCTGTTCCTGCTGCTCGGCGTGCTCTACCTCTATCCGCTGCTCGATGTGGTGCGGCTGAGCTTCACCGATGCCGGTGACGCGAGCGCGGCCCCGCACTACACGCTGGCCAGTTATCGCGCGGTGCTTGGGTCCCCCGAGTTCACCGGAATGGTCCGCGTGACCGCCATCTTCGTTGTCGCCAGCATCATCGGCCAGTTGGTGTGCGGCATGCTGATCGCCGTGCTGGTCTGCGAAGGCGATCGTCGGCGGCTGCCCGGCGCGGCCGTGGTCCGGGCGATCGTGCTGGTCGGGTGGGTGCTGCCCGGCGTGGTGATCGGCATCATCTGGAAGCTGCTGCTCGACGAATCGGGATCGGGCATTCTTGGTTACGCGGCATCGATGCTTGGCGTACGTGAGCCGGCCTTCCTGTCGGCGCCGGTGCCGGCGCTGGTCTGGGTGACGGTGGCGAATATCTGGCGCGGCACTGCATTCAGCATGATCCTGCAATATGCCGGAATGAAGACCGTGCCGCCGGAACTGTACGAGGCGGCGACCGTCGATGGTGCCGGCGCGGTGCAGCAGTTTCGCCACATCACGCTGCCGTCGTTGCGCGGCATCCTGCTGATCAACCTGGTGCTGATCACCATCGCGACACTCAATACATTCGATATGGTGCTGCCGCTCACCGGCGGCGGCCCTGGCAGGGCAACGGAGGTGGTTGCGCTCTACATCTACCACCTGGTGTTTTCCGAGTTTCAGTTTGGCCGCGGCAGCGCCGTCGCCGTCATGCTGATGGCGGTCGGTCTCGCGTTGTCGGCCTGCTACGCGCGGATTATTCGGCGTGAACCGGCCGCATGATGTCGTGGCGCGCGCGGCGCAGCGCCGGATCGATCGCGATATACGCCGGCTATATCGTGGTTGGGCTGGTGTTCCTGTTTCCGCTGCTCTGGGTGGTGTCTCTGTCATTGCGACCCATGGCCGAGCTGTTCGCCTACCCGCCGCGCCTGCTGCCGCTGCATCCGACGCTCGCGGCGTATCGGCAGGTGCTGACCGGCTCTCCGCTGACGTTGTATCTGTTGAATTCGATCAAGCTTGTCGTGGCGACGGTGATCTGTTCACTGATCATAGCTGTCCCGAGCGCCTACGCGCTGTCCCGTCTGCGGTTTCGTAGCGCCACGCTGAAATCGCTGGTGATGCTCGGCATGCTCAGCGTGCAGCTCGTTTCGCCGCTGGTGACCGCGCTGCCGCTGTATCGGTGGTTCTCGTTGCTCAACCTGATCAACTCCCATGCCGCCGTGGTTGCGGTCTACGTCGCGCTCAGCGCGCCGTTCGCCACCTGGATGCTGACCGGATTCCTCGACACCGTGCCGGTGGCGCTGGACGAGGCGGCGCGGATCGATGGCTGTTCCCGGCTGCAATCGGTGATCCGCGTGCTATTGCCGGTCATGCTGCCGGGCCTCGCGTCCACCGCGATCCTGCTGGCGATCAGCACGTGGGGGCAGTTCATCATCCCGTTCGTGCTGCTGACGCGCGGCAATTTGTATCCGGTCAGCGTCGGCATCCTGGACTTCCAGTCCAGCACCGATGCGGTCAGCACGCACCTGCTCGCCGCGGCCGCCGTTCTGTCCGCGCTGCCGGCGATGGCTGCGTTTCTCGTGCTGCAGCGGTTCATCATCGGCGCGCTGACCGCGGGCGCGGTGAAGGGTTAGCGGTTAATGGATGGTGATCTCGGCTATATGTCGACCACCAAACCAGCGTCATTCAAAGGCGGACTGCGACCGGGCAGCACGGGAACTGGCTAGGGTGCTGGGTCTGGCTCGCGGAACCGGCCGCGGCGTTACCAAATGCCGCTACCTCTATACCCCGCCGGCCTTAGGGTTCGACGCAGGATAACCGAATCGTCTCACCGTGCGCACGAAAGTCGCTTCCGTCATGCCGACGCCTGCCGGCATCCACGACTTTGCTGGCCGTACGAAGGCAAGTCGTGGATGCCGGCATGACGCTGTGAGCGCAAGTCGTGCGCTACTTGAAGCGGTTATCTCGCGTCGGACCCCTACAGCCCGCGCAAGAACCCGATCATCGCCGCATTCACCGCCTCCGGCCGCTCTTGCTGCGTCCAATGACCGCACCTCGGCAGCATGACCGTCTCGCGCAGCCGCGGCACGACCTTCGGCAGGTTCGCGACCGTCTCCGCTGCACCTGGAAACGCCAGCACGACATCGCGCTCTCCGGCCACATACAACGCAGGAACCGTCACCTTCGCCCCGGCGAACGGTGCCAGCATCTCCCAATTCCGGTCTATGTTCCGGTACCAGTTCAATCCGCCACGGAACCCGGTGCGGGTGAGTTCGCCCGCGTAGAAATCGATATCCGCGTCGGTCAGCCACGCCGGCAATGCATCCTGCGCTGCCGGCTGAGCCCGCATCCCGCCCGCCAGAGGCACCATGGCGAAACCGCCCGGCGAAACCGTCGCCTCTCCGGAAAGCCGCAGTAGAATGCCGCGAACCGAGGCCCGCACGTCCGCTTCCAAGTCCGCCTCGGCAACGCCCGGCTGCTGGAAATACAGCTGGTAAAACACCGCATCGTCGGTCTGAGGCATCACCGTCGTCGGCCGCACTTTCACGCGCGGCCGATACGGCACGCTTAGCCCGATCACCGCACGAAACCGGTCCGGCCGCAGCAGCGCGGCCTGCCAGGCCACCGGCGCACCCCAATCATGACCGACGATGACGGCGGTCTCGTCGCCCAGGGCATCCAGCACGCCCACCATGTCGCCAACCAAGTGCAGCAGCGTGTACTGGTCGATCGCCTCGGGCGCCTCGGTCTGCCCATACCCGCGCATATCCGGCGCCACGACACGGAACCCGGCGTCGGCCAGCGCGCCGATCTGATGCCGCCACGAATACCAGGATTCGGGCCACCCGTGGCACAGCAACACCAACGGGCCGGAGCCTTGCTCCGCGATGTGCATACGGATGCCGTTGGTCTCGATAAAGCGGTGGCCAATGTCGGTCATCTGAGCCTCCCTTTGCCGCGTAGCGTAGGCTGAAACCCGCGCGGCGCAATCAATCCCTCGGCCGGGCAATCGCCTGCTCTTTATGTGCCAGGATATGCAGCACGCCGGCGCTGAATTCTTCCGGATCCTGCGGAAACGGCCGGATCCTGCAGCAACAAAAGGTGGCTGACCTTGGGCTGCGGAAGCAGCCCGGCATTCGGGATATGTGCCGCCATGAACTCGGTATTTTCCTGCTTGATCGCCGCATCGTGGAATGGATAGTGGTCAATGAATAGGTGGGGTAATTCCATGCTGCACATGATCGGCAATGCGCATCTGGACCCGGTCTGGCTCTGGCGCTGGACCGAGGGCTGCGCCGAGGCCATCGCCACCTGCTGGTCAGCGGTGGATCGCCTGGATGAAAATCCCGGATTCGTCTTCACCCGCGGCGAGGCGCTGATCTATCGCTGGATCGAGGAACTCGACCCACCACTGTTCGCCCGCATCCGCGAGTTCGTCGCGGCGGGACGCTGGGTCATCGTCAACGGCTGGTGGATCCAACCCGACTGCAACGTGCCGAGCGGCGAGGCGATGATCCGGCAGGCGCTGTATGGCAAGCGCTACTTCGCCGACCGTTTCGGTATCGACGTCACTGTCGGCTACAATGTCGACTCATTCGGTCACGCGGCCACGCTGCCGATGTTGCTGCGCCACACCGGGTCCGACAGTTATGTGTTCATGCGGCCACAGGCGCATGAGATGGCGCTGCCGGGGGAATTGTTCGAGTGGGTCACGCCGGATGGCTCGCGCGTGCGCACCTTCCATATCCGCATGGGCTATCACAGCGCGACACGGTCCGGGCCGTTGTCCGACAAGATCGATCGGCACCTGGAGATGAGTGCGGCGGCCGGCCATCCCCTCATGTGCTTCTATGGCGTCGGCAATCACGGCGGCGGACCGACGCGCGAGGCACTGGCCATAATCGATGCCCGTCGTGCCGCGGGCGATCCGATCGAATTCAGCGACCCGGTGCGGTTCTTTGCCGCGATGCGCGATGTGGCTGTGCCGGAATTGATTGGCGAACTGCAATATCATGCCATCGGCTGCTACAGCGCGGGCTCGTCGCTGAAAGCGCTGAACCGGCGCGCGGAATCCGTGCTGTGTCAGGCCGAGACGGCCGCCGCGCTCGCGTTCCGCGAGACCGGAGCAGCCTATCCCGGAACCACCTTCGCGACACTGTGGCAGATCGTGCTGTTCAACCAGTTCCACGACACGATGGGCGGTTCCAGCATCGAAAGCGCGTGCGATGACGCCATTCACACCTACGGCGCGGTGATCGACGGGGCGGAGCGGGAATTGAACGCCGCGGCACGGCACCTCGCGCGAGGTGTGCGCCGCGCGGCGAACCCGCGCGATCCGCAGTTCCTGCTGATGAATTTCAATGATGCTGATTGGGATGGGATTGCCGAGCTGCAACCCTGGATGGATTTCGAAGCGACGCCGCCGCGGACGCTGCTGGACGAGGAAGCGCAGGCCGTGCCCTTCCAGGAGACCGACACCGAAGCGACGATGGGTGGCATCCAACGCATCGCCTTTCGTGTGCGGGTTCCCGCGTTCGGCTATCGGTTGTTGCGTTATGTGGCGAGACAGCCGGCCGACGCGCCGGACGCCAAGATGGCGCGCGGCGAGCGGCGTGTGCTGACCGGTCCCCTGGTCGTTCAGACCGGCGGCTGGCGGCTGGAGGTAGACCCCGCGAGCGGCGCCATTCGCAGCCTGATAAACCGCCGCTCGGGGGCCGCGTTGTTCACCGCGCCGGCGCATCTGGGCATCGTTGTGGACGATCCCTCCGACACCTGGAGCCACGGGGTGGACCGCTATCCGGTCGCCGGCACCGCGATGTGGTGCGACTCCGTTGCGATATTGGAACACGGACCGATTCGCCACATGGTGGAGATCCGCGTCAGCCACGGCGAGAGCAGGCTGCGCACCACCGTGGAACTGCCCGAAGACGCCGACCTGCCGGTGGACTTTCGCGTGGCGCTGGATTGGCGGGAGCAGCATCGCCTGCTGCGGCTGGCCTATCCGATCGGCGGGCAGCGGTTCGAGTACGAGGTTCCCGCCGGCTGGATTGCCCGGCCGGATGATGGGCGGGAGTACCCCGCTCAGCGCTGGGTCCGGGCCGTGCGCTCCGATCTGGTCGTCGCCATCGTCAATGACGCGAAATACAGCTACGCTGCCCAGGACGGCACGCTGTTCATCACGGCTGTGCGCTCACCTGTGTTTGCCCACCACGACCCGATGAAACTGCAACCCGGCGCGCGTTATCGCCACATGGACCAGGGCGAGCAGCGCTTCACCATCCGCGTACAGGCGGCGCCCGATCTTTCACGGCGCGACGCATGGCGGTTGGCCGATGCGCTGGCGCGTCCGCCGGTCATCACGCCGCACGTGTCGCGCGGCGGTGATCGGCCCTGGCAGGGCCAGTGGCTGCGCACGCGGGCGGTGACCAGCACGATGACCGCCATCAAGCTCAGCGAGGACGGCTCGGCGCTAGTCCTGCGCGCGTTGGAACTTGAAGGCCAAGCGGATCGGTTGGTTGTGGATGATCGGACGGTCGACATGCCGGCGCACAGCATCGCCACCGCCTTGCTAAGCGCGGACGGTCTACGCCGCAGCGACGGATTGGAACGGTAGAACCGGTTTCGCCAGATCTGTTTGTCCACCTCTCCCGCTCTTCGCGGGAGAGGTCGAGGCGCGAAGCGACGAGGGTGAGGGTCGAGCCGCAGGTGAAGACCCTCACCCGTTTCGCTCCGCTCGCCGACCTCTCCCACGAAGAGCGGGAGAGGTGTACATCAGACAGAGCGCGGCAGTCGCCAAGCCGCCGCCTACCCGCCTACTTCGCCTTCTCCGCCAGTTGCGCCCGCAACGCCGCCACCTCGGCACGCAGCGCGGCGATCTCGCCCGCTGCGTCGGTGCCCGGCGAGCCGCCAGGCTCCATCGGCCGGTAGAACGGCGTAAAGAAGCTCATCGCCCGCTCCATCATCGCCAGATTCTGCCGGCTTACCTCCTCCATGTTGCCGAACGGGAACAGGTTGCCCATGGTCTTCTGCATGGTCGCGCGCATCTGCTCCTGCTGGTGGCTGAAGGCGCCCATCGCCTGCTCGAGGTACTTCGGCACCAGGCTCTGCACCTGATCGCCGTAGAAGCCGATCAACTGGCGCAGAAAGGCGGTCGGCAGCAGGTTCTGGCCCTGCTTGCCCTCCTCCTCGACGATGATCTGGGTCAGCACGCCGCGGGTGATGTCGTCCCCGGTCTTGGCGTCATAGACGAGAAAATCCTCGCCCTCCTTCACCATCGCCGCGAGATCCTCAAGCGTCACATAGGTGCTGGTGCCGGTATTATAGAGCCGCCGATTCGCGTATTTCTTGATCGTGGTAGGTTGGTCTGATTTCGCCATGGGCTCACACAAAGACCTGGAAAAGGAACCCAACGGGACAC
>DASRQX010000322.1:0-20382 GCA_035696165.1 Acetobacteraceae bacterium
CAGCGCCCCAAGGTCGTTCCCTACGCGGTTCGGGTCATCGCGGCCGGCGGCCCCCTGGAAAGCGCTCATGACGAAGCGCTCATGACGACGGGCTCATGACGAAGGCTGGGCGCGGGCAAGCGCCTCGTTGCGTATGCTTCGGTTGGTCCGATCGATGCGCGCAACCGCGTCAGCCGGAATGACGTACTCGACCCTGTCCCGCCAGGCGAAAACAACAAAGGTCGCGTATGCGCCCACCACGGCCAGGGCGGCGATCCACCAGATGTGCCAGATCAGCGCGAATCCCATGAAGCTGGCGAAGAAGGCGCAGATGAAACCGGTTGGGCTGTTCCTCGGCATTTCGATGTCCGTATAGGCAGGTTCATCGCCGAGCCGCGCCCGCTGCAGCGCGCGCTGTTTCATGCCCCAATAGGCATCCTCGCCGGCGATACGGGGCAGCACCGCGAAATTGAAGGCCGGTGGCGGCGAGGCTGTCGCCCATTCCAGCGAGCGGCCATTCCACGGATCGCCGGTTTCGTCGCGAAGCTCTTCCCGCCAGCGAATGCTGACTACGAGTTGCGCGACCTGCAGGACAATCCCGGCCAGGATGATGGCCGATCCGCCCGCTGCCATCAGCAACCATGGGCGCCATTCCGGGACATCGTAGTGCTGCATGCGACGGGTCATTCCCATGAGACCCACGACATAAAGCGGCATAAAGGCCGCGTAGAAGCCGATGATCCAGCACCAGAACGAAGCCTTGCCGAGCCCTTCGTGCAGCCGGAAGCCGAAGGCTTTCGGAAACCAATAGGTGTAGCCGGCGAATGCGCCGAACAGCACCCCGCCGATGATGACGTTATGGAAGTGGGCGACGAGGAAAAGGCTGTTGTGAACCAAAAAGTCCACCGGGGGCACGGCCAGCAGAACACCAGTCACGCCGCCAATCACGAACGTTACCATGAAGCCGATCGACCATAGCATCGGCGTGGAATAGACGATCCGGCCACCGAACATCGTGAAGAGCCAATTGAAGATCTTTACGCCCGTGGGCACCGCGATGATCGACGAAGTGATGCCGAAGACAGCGTTGACGTCGGCTCCGGCCCCCATTGTGAAGAAGTGGTGCAACCACACTGTGAAGGACAGGATGCAGATCGCCATCGTCGCCATGACCATCGACCGATAGCCGAACAGCGGCTTGCCGGAGAAGGTCGCGATCACCTCCGAAAAGACCCCGAAGGCGGGCAGTATCAGGATGTAGACCTCCGGATGTCCCCATGCCCAGATCAGGTTCATGAACATCATCATGTTGCCGCCGGCTTCGTTGGTGAAGAAGTGGAAGCCGAGGTAACGGTCCAGCAGCAGCATGGCCAACGTCGCCGTGAGGATGGGGAAAGCGGCGACGATCAGCAGGTTGGCGGCGAGCGTGGTCCAACAGAAGACCGGCATACGCATATAGGTCATGCCGGGGGCATGAATCTTCAGCACCGTCGTGACAAAGTTGACGCCGGTCAGCAACGTCCCCACACCGGAAATCTGCAGCGACCAAAGATAATAGTCGACGCCGACGCCGGGCGAGTAAGTGACCTCGGACAGCGGGGGAAACGGCAGCCAGCCGGTGCGCGCGAACTCGCCCACGACCAGCGAAATGTTGATCAGCAGCGCACCGGTGGCGGTGAGCCAGAAGCTAACCGAGTTCAGCGTCGGGAACGCCACGTCGCGGACGCCAAGCTGCAGCGGCACGACCAGGTTCATCAGCCCGATCACGAAGGGCATCGCGACGAAGAAGATCATCAGCGTGCCGTGCGCGGAGAAGATCTGGTTGTAGTGTTCGGGGGGCAGGTAGCCTTCGGACCGGAACGCGAGCGCCTGTTGCGAGCGCATCATGATCGCGTCGACGAAGCCGCGCAGCAGCATCACCATCGCGAGCAGGGTGTACATCACCCCGATCCGCTTATGGTCGACACTGGTGATCCACTCCCGCCACAGGTACGGGAACCAACCCTTCAGCGCGATCCAGCCGAGGATGGCGATGATCCCAATGATGACCACGGCCCCGGCGACCAGCGGGATCGGCTGGTCGAACGGAACGGCTGCCCAGGTAAGTTTGCCCAACATGCTATTTCTCCGTCCGCGGGGATACGTTCGGATTTGGCCGGCCGGTCTGCGGGCCAGGTCCCGGAGGCAGTACCTGTGTGGCGATCTGCTGGAACAGTTCAGGAGCCGTCGCACGGTAGGTGAACGGACTTACATTCATGCTTTGCTTGGCCAGCGTAGTGTAGCTCGCGGCATCAAGAGTTGGGCCGGTGGCGCGCGCGGTCTCGATCCAGGCGGCGAACTGATCTGCCGGCACCGCGTGCACGTCAAAATGCATGCTCGGGAACCCGTCGCCGCTGAAGTGGCTTGCAAGGCCGTGGAACGTGCCTGGGGCGTCCGCCTGCAGGTTCAGTTGCGTCGTCATGCCGTTCATCGTGTAGATCATGCTGCCGAGCTGCGGGATGAAGAAGGCGCTCATGACGCTCGCCGAGGTCAGGTAAAAGTGAATGGGCACGCCGGCGGGCAGCACAAGCTGGTTCACGCTCGCGACCCCCTGGTTCGGGTAGATGAAGAGCCACTTCCAATCCAGCGAAACGACCTGGACCTGGAGCGGTGGCGTTTTCGATGCCAACGGCTCGGCGGGATCAAGGTCATGCGATCCGATCCACATCACGCCGCCCAGGAGCATGATCACGAGGATGGGAATGCCCCAGACGATGAGCTCGAGCTGCCCGGAATAGGTGAAATCCGGCAGGAACTTCGCCTTCGTGTTCGACGCTCGAAACCACCAGGCGAAGGCAAAGGTCGCGGCGATCGTCGGCAGAACGATGGCAAGCATGATGGCGAGCGAGTCGATCATAAGGGTCTTCTCGGCGATCCCGACGATTCCTTTCGGGTCGAGGACGGCCGCCTGACATGCCGTCAGGACGATCGGCGCCAGGCAGACAACACAGCGCACAACACGGGCGGGCGTCGATCGATGACGCCGTGCAGGCCTTGCGTCATCCTCGCGGATCCGATGGCCCGGCGAGTCCGTCTTACGGAGTTTCGCACCTTGGGCCCGCGTGATTTTCACCTGCGTGACCATGAACAGACTCACCCTCTTCGGGAATGCTGGGCGGATCAGGACGGTGGTTGACTGTCCCGCTTCCAGTCATGCCCGTCGCAATTGGGACAGCACCAGCTCAGTACAGGCGCTGGCGACAATTTGGATGCGCCGTGCGCACGGCGCCGTCGTCTCACTTCTCCGCAGTCTCCGGGCGCTGCCCGAGAGAACCTCGATTGTGCTAGATCAGACCCACCGATCCGATCCGCAAGTCCCCCGCACGATTGCGATTCCATTTGAGGGGCCATTCCATTTCAAGGTCGATTCCACCCAAAGGCCGATTCGGCGCGGCGGCGATTCCATTCTGCCGTACCCGCCCTAAAGCCGCTCGTATTTGATCACCGACCCGTCGGCCACGCTGAACCGCATGCTCATCCAGTCGCCCTCGCCGGTGTACCAAAGGTCCAGGTCAAGATCGCCCGTCAGGCTATAGCAACGGGCGGTCGCCTCGGCGCCGGAGGCAAGCCGCACAGGCTCGATCGGTTTCTCGGTCACCTTGGGATGCACCAGGATGCCATCCTGCGTACCGATCATCGGCGCGCGCAGCATGCGAGAGTTCCAGTAAGTCGTCGGCAGCGCGTCGTCGGGCGCGATATACGGGGCGGTGCCGCTTCCCTCCACCCGCAGCCCGGCCGCGACGCGCTGCGCCGACATGTGCAGGTCCCTGCCGTTGCGGTCGGTATGCGATTCCAGACTGGCGATCTGGCCGTTACGCCAGACCTCGATGTTACGGTGCGTGTAGCGAACCAGTGGGATGGGTCCAAGGGTGAACAGCACGTCCGCCGCGATCGCGACCGCGAGCGTGTCGCCGCTCACCCGGAAGTCGAGCGTGTGGGTCCCGATTGCCGAGCCATACCGCATCACCCGGAATGAAATGGTGCCGGATGGGGGGATCGGCAGTGCCTCGACCCCCGACGACGCGGAGGCCGCTCCCATGGCGCGGCGCGCATAGGCGACGCCGCAGCCCAGCGTGCCGACCAGCAACGTCCTGCGCTCGATCACCCCTGCCAGGTCCGACATGCGACCCTCCCAACCGGCATGATTCGCGTCCGTAGGCTGCGCGCGGTCGCGGGCGGAGACAAGTCTCGCATGCTGTTGCAGAAGCTGGCACCCTGTCACCAAGTCGAGAGGAACCCTCCCGCCGCCATGCCCATGCGCCAGCTTCTGCTCTTGCGCCATGCCAAGTCGTCCTGGGCTAAATCCTCCTGGGATGGCAAGGCGCTGCCGGACCAGGATCGGCCGCTCAGCCCGCGCGGCCGGCGTGCGGCATCGTTGATGCGAGGGACAATGCGCGATCTTGGCCTGGCGCCGGACATGGTGATGCTGTCACCCTCCCGCCGCACCCGCGAAACGCTGGAGGCACTTGAACCATGGGACGACGCACCGTTGATCGAGCCGGTGGACAGTCTTTACCTCGCCACGGTGCCGCAACTCCTGGATGCGCTGCACGGCGTGCCCGAAACCGTTCGCAGCGTGCTGCTGATCGGGCACAATCCCGGAATGCACGAGTTGGCGATGCTGCTGGTTGGATCGCGCGGGACGACAACAGGCGCCGACCGGTCGGGGGGCGCCATCGGCCTACTGGCCGCCGGCTATCCGACCGGCGCCCTGGCTGAATTCGGGATTGCCGGCCCATGGTGGCAACTCGGCACCGGTGGGGGACAACTGGTCCGGTTCCTCCGTCCTCGCGACCTGCCCCATGATGGCGCGGAAGTGGCCGAGGATTGACCGCGCTGGAGCTCGTCCTTTCGCCCGATGCCGCCGGGCGGCTGCCGCGCCTCATGCTGCTGTCCGGCTTACGGGCCGGCCGAATGAGGCGACGCTCGGTCAGCATCGTCTGGCACGACACCGCGGATGGAGCGTTGGCACAGCAAGGCCTGGCGCTGGCTGAGACCCGCGGTGGCTGGCGGCTCGAGCGGCTGGTGCCCGGCACAACATTCTGGGCGCCAGGCGCGCCACCGCCGGTGATCGAGCAGGCTGCTTCCCTCGACCTGGTCAACCATCCGCTGCCAACCGGACTGCTGCAGGTCGCGCGGTTCGATGGGACGGTGGCCGTCCTGCCACTGGCGCGCGTCGGCGTGACGATGACGATAGAGCTGGCGATCGGCACGATCGGATGGCCGCGCCGCAGGCGGCCCGCCTGCCGCATGGTGCTGAAGTGCGAAGCGGGCGCCGGCAAAGTGGAGGCAGGCGAAGCCGAGGCAGGCGAAGAGGCGGCCGGCGAGGCGGGTTCGCGGAAATTGAGTGCGGCAACAGGGGGACTGGGTGGCCACGCGGCGATGCTCGAGTTGGCCTCGGCGTTGGCGGAAGACGTCGAGATCGCCATTCCTGCCGCCAGCCTGGCGGCCGAGGCCCGAGCGGCGGCGACCGCCGCCGTCCCCGCGCCGCGGCATGAGGGGCCACCGCGATTGCCGGCCGGACTGACCGTTGCGGAGGCGTTCAGCTTTGTGCTGGGTCATCTTGCTGACGTCATTCTACACAACGCACCGCTTGCCGCCGCGGGTCGGGACGGACCCGAACCGGTGCACGAAATGCGCGTCGCGGTGCGCCGGGCGCGCTCCTCCATCGCCCTGTTCCGCCCCGCGGTCGGTTGCCCTGCCGTGGACGCGGCGACAGTCGGCCTGAAAGCGCTCGCCGATCGCCTCGCACCGGCCCGGGACTGGGACGTGTTCGTGGCCGAGACCGCCGCCGCAGTCGCCGAGGTGCTGCCCGACGATACCAGCCTGCGTCGGCTGCGCGCCGCGGCCGAGCGCCGGCGGCGCCACGCCTATGCCGCGCTGCGTGACTGGCTGCGCAGCCCCGCATTCCGCCGCCTGGGCATCGCGCTCGCGGGCCTCGCGGGCGATCAGGCATGGATGGCGGCGCTGGAACCGGCACAACAGGAGACACAGATCCTTGGGCTGGACGCGTTCGCCAGTCGCGCGCTCACGCGCCGGCTGCACCGGCTGGCTACCGCCGGCGAGGAGATCGAGCAGCTTGATCCGGGCGCCCTACACGCGATCCGGCTGCGCGCCAAGCGGCTGCGCTACGCCGCCGAGGTGTTCGCGCCGATCTACCCGGCAAAGGCAACGCGTCGGTTCCTGCGCCGCTTAGCGACAATGCAAGATCGGCTGGGCCAGATTAACGACGGCACGGTGGCGAACACGTTGCTGGCCGATCTGGGCTCGGCCGCGGGACCGCGCGCCCACGCCGTGGGATTGGTGCGCGGCTTCCTGGCGGCGCGCGGCGGCGATGCGCGCGGGCGCGTTGCCCGGGCCTGGAAACGATTTCATCGCCTGGAGCCGTTCTGGAGTTGACCCGAAGGAAGGCCGAGGCTTCGCCCCCGACCCAACCAAGGGGCGCTGCCCCTTGGAACCCCGCCAAGGGCGAAGCCCTTGGAACCCTTCCCGTGCCCCCAATCAAAATGGATGGGGTCCAGAGGCTCCGCCTCTGGTGGGGGTCCAGGGGGCAATGCCCCTGGTGGGGTCTGGGGTGAAAACCCAGCCTTTCCTCGGGTCAGGCCGTGGCCCGGGTGCCGAGCCTCGCTCGTCGTCGGGACCGCCAGTCGGTGTGCAGCGCGAGCACGACCGTCAGCATCATGAACAGTGCGGAACTGTAAAAGACCCAGCGTGGCGCTCCGTTGTCCATGATCCAGCCGCCGAGCATCGGCCCCAGGGCGCCGCCGACATTAAAGCCGGTGGTGACGATGCCGAAGGTGCGGCCGGCGGCACCGGCGGGGGCCGCGGCGCGCACCATCATGTCGCGCGAGGGGGCGATCATGCCGGACAAAAACCCGGCGGTGATCATCGCCAGCACCAGCAGCACCGCTCCCAGTGGGATGCTGCCGATCATCAAGGTGACCAGCGCGGTGACCGCGAAGCAGGCAGCGGCAACCTCGGCGTGCCGGCGCGTCAGATCGGCGATGAAGCCGCCGGCCAGCACGCCCGCCGCCGTCGCGGCCAGGAAGCCGGACAGCGCCCCGTTGGCCAGCGGCAGTGGCGTCGAGTACAGTGCCGCCAGCGCCACCACGGAGAAATTGGTGATCGCGCCGGTGGAAAGCGCCAGCAGCGCGAAGAACAGCGTGAGGTTGAGGATCGCCGGCGAATAGAGCTGGCGCAACGATGCGGGCGCGGTTCGGTCCGACGGGTGGCTCGCGCGCTGCGCGGGGGCATGGCGATCGAGCCAGGACGCGCCGAGCAGCGGCATCGCGACGATGGGACCCATCACCGCCCCGGTCAGCAGCGCGGCTTGCAGCCCGGCGTGCGTGCTGACCAGCAGCATGACCGGCGGGGCGATCGCGCCGCCGAGGTAGCCGGCGAAGGTGTGCAGTGAAAACGCCCGGCCGACGCGCGCCGGGTCAGTGATCGCGCTCAGCAGCGCGTAGTCGGACGGGTGGTAGACCGCGTTGGCCACTCCCGCGAGCGCTGCAGCGGCGAGCATCACCGGGTAGCTGGGGTCCAGCGCAAGCGCGCCGAACCCCACGCCCGACAGCAGCAGCCCGGCGATCAGCACGCGGCGCGGGCCGAACCGGTCGGTCGCATACCCCATCGGTGCCTGCACGCAGGCCGAGACCACGTTGGTGATGGTGATTGCCAGACCGAGTTCGATGTAATCCACGCCGAGCCGCGCCTTCAGCAGCGGGAACAGCGGAATCAGCACGAGATAGTGGAAATGGCTGACCAGGTGCGCGCTGCAGATCAGCGCGAGTGCACGGGTCTCGGTTCGCTTGGCCTCGGGTCCAGGGGATACAGCCCGTATCGGCTCATTCCGCGCCGGTTGATGCGGCGTGGGCTCGTTACGCCGGGTGGCGCGGTTCATTGGGTCGCTTTGACGTTCCATCCGGCGCGGACGTTAATGCGCCGCGCGGGGCGCGACAAATGCGGTTGGCTGGGGGGTGGCATGCCAAGCGATGCGATGAACCATACGACGGTGGCGCTCAGCCCGGAGACGGTGCTGGCTGAAATGCGCAAGAACGCCGTGACCGACGTGGTGTGGCTGCCGGACAGCGAGACGAACTGGCTGTTCCTGCGGATGCGCGCCGAGCCGGGATTGCGGCTGGTGGGTGTGTCGCGGGAGGGGCACGCGTGCTCGATCGCTTCGGGGCTGCATGCCGGCGGGCGGCGGTCGATGATCCTGTTCCAGAACACCGGGATGATGGAATCCGGCGATTCGATCCGCAGCTGGCTGCTGGGGATGAACGTTCCAGTAGTGATGATGGTGGGTTATCGCGGCTGGACGCGCCACGGGGTGAACGCCGACAGTGCGGCGACCTATACCGAGCGGTTCCTGCACGCGTTCGATCTGATGTACTACCTGGTGGAGAGCGATGCGGACGCGGGGCGCATCTCGATCGCGTTCGCCGAGGCGGAGCGGCGGCGCGGCCCGGTGGTGGTGCTGGTGGTCGATGAGTATCACGGGTTTAACAGGTGAACGGGCGCGGGCGATGATGCACACGGCGGAGGCGTTGCGCGTGTTCCTGGCGCATCGCGGCGATGCGATCGTGGTGCCGGGGAGGGGCGGGCGGCACTGGGTGAAGCTGTCGGAGCGGCAGGCGTTGGATGTGCCGCTGGGCGATCCGGCGATGGGAGGGCATGCCGGGTTCGCCCTGGGGTTGGCGCTGGCGCAGCCGGCGCGGCGGGTGGTGCTGTTCGATTCCGAGGGCGATCTGCTGATGAGCCTCGGGATGTTGCCGACGATCGCGGAGCAGGCGCCGGCGAATTTCTATCATTTCCTGCTGGATAACGAGTGCTACGCGACGACGGGTGGCCAGCCGGTGCCGAATGCGAAGGGCGTGGCGTATGGCGCGATCGCGCGCGGGGCGGGGTATCCGCGGGCGTTTGCGTTTGAGGAGGTGGGGGCGTTTGCGACGGCGCTGCCGGGGATACTGGGGGCACCGGGGCCGGTGTTCGTTGCGCTGAAAGTGCTGCCGGAGGTGGAGAATACGCCGATCGGTGGGCGGGTGCGGTGGAATCCTCGGACGCGGGATCGGGGTATTGCGGATTTGCGGGGGGGAGTTGGGGGTGGTGGACTAGGCCGCTTGCGGCGGGACTCTTTCACCATTCGCTGGAACCAAAATGAACACAGACGACCGCGGGTGATGCGCCCCAGGCAGCAAACCTAACCGCCGTTGGCGCTCGTCTCCCTCCGCGTTAGCCTCCGCCCAACCAACCCGGAGGGCCCCGAATGTTCGTCATCCACGAGCCGCCGCCGCAGATCGCCCCCGCGCACCTTGCGCTCCTGCTCAAGGCCGAGCCCGCGACCATCGGCCACTTCCGCCAGGTCGGCTTCATGGACCCCGCCATCCGCGCCCTGCTGCCCGACCGGCGCATCGCCGGCACCGCGGTTACCATTCGGTTCGACGGCGACGACACCTCCATCGTCCATTATGCACTGGGAAAACTCCGCCCCGGTGACATCCTGGTGATCGACCGCGCCGGCGACACCCGCCACGCAAGCTGCGGCGGTGGCGTCGCATTCGCCGCGCGCGAGGCCGGCTGTCTCGGCATAATCATCGACGGGGTCGCCACCGACATCCAGGAACTGCGCGCCTACGGCATGCCGGTCTGGGCGCGCGGCCTGTCGCCGATCACTTGCAAGCCGCGTTTCATCGGCGGTGAGTTCTGCGTGCCGATCTCCTGCGGTGGCGTGCCGGTCACCCCGGGCGACGCGGTGTTCGCCGACGAGAACGGTGTGCTGGTCATGCCGCCATCCGATATCGAAACATCCGCGCACCGCGCGATCGGCATGCAGGAGGCGGAGAAGGCCGCTCTCGCCCGCGTAACGAAAGGCGAGCGCTTTCCCGACATCAACGGCACCAACGTGCGCATCAACGAGATCCTCGCCGCGCAACGGACCGGCAAGCCATGAACGAACCAACCGGCGTCACCCAACTGCGCCAGATGCTGGACATCGCGCGCCGCGCCGTCGTCTTCACCGGCGCCGGCATTTCTACCGAGTCCGGCATCCCCGACTTCCGCTCACCCGGCGGCATCTGGACGCGCATGGCCCCGATCGACTTCCAGGACTTCATTGCTTCGGAAGAAGCCCGCCGCGAGGCTTGGCGCCGCCGCTTCGCGATGGAGGACACGTTCCGCGCCGCCGAACCCAATCGCGGCCACCGCGCCGTCGCCACCCTGGTCCGCCGCGGCACCGTTGCGTCGGTGATCACCCAGAACATCGACGGTCTGCACCAGGCCTCCGGCGTGCCCGACCGCCAGGTGATCGAACTGCACGGTAACACCACCTACGCCGCCTGCCTCGACTGCGGCGAACGCCACGAACTCGCACCGATCCGCGCCGCCTTCGAAACGGACGAGACCCCGCCGCGCTGTATCAAGTGCGAGGGCCTGGTGAAGACCGCAACGATCTCCTTCGGCCAGTCGATGCCGGTGCCGGCGATGCGCCGCGCCGAGGCGGAAACGCTCGCCGCCGATCTGTTCATCGTGCTCGGCTCTTCGCTGGTGGTCTATCCGGCCGCGGGCTTCCCGGAGCTGGCCAAGCACAACGGTGCCAGCCTCGTGATTGTCAACCGCGAGGAAACCGGGCTGGATCGATACGCCGACCTTGTGCTGCACGAGCCGATCGGGGACACGCTGGGGGGTGCGGTGGGGGTGAACTGACGGCGCCTGTCCCGCCTTTCGGGTTGATCCATTTCGCCACATGATCGCCGTCTTCGGCGTAGCGTTCGACCGCGGCACCAACCCGTTCGGCGTCGTTCATCCCGGGCATGTGCGCCTTCACTCCGGCGTGATCCGACATTGCCACGCCCAGCCGTGCCGGCGTCCCGCCCTCGCCGACGTCGACCGGTCTGCAGGCGCGACACAGGTGGGAACCGGCGGATTATCGCGTGCTTGTGAGTGGCTGGCGCAACACCAAGTACAATCTCGACACGAACACGGACGCGTCACACCCAGGAGGGTAACATGAGGATCGGTACAACCTCAGTCGTGGTTGGATCGCTGCTGGTGATTGGAGCACTGCCCGCCATTGCCGGCCAATCGACCGCGCCCAACACCAACATGCAATTGGCTGCCGACAGCGACGCCGATAGGGGGCAGTATACCGAGAAGGCGCAAGATGACGTGGACCAATGGAAGCAAAAAGTGCACGACTTCGGCGAGACGGCAAAAACCACCGGGCAGCAGGGCAGCGCCGCTGCCAAGAATGATCTGGATAAGGCCTGGACCAAGGCCAAGGTGGCAGCGGACGGCTTGAAGACTGCGGGCGCGGACGGCTGGCAGACCGCCAAGATGTCGTTCGAGAAGGCCAAGAGTGACCTGGCGAATACCTGGGATAAGATCAAGCCCAAGTGAGCTTGGGCTCTTATCGACCCACGGGCCGGAACGCGTCGAGCGGCTTTGCGGCGACTGGACCTGCGGCGACCTCTGCAGCCGGGCTTGGTGAGTGTCGCGTTGCCGCAACAATCATTCCTATGGCGCCGCTTCAAAGTACGACGTTCATGCACCAGACGACGGCCGCGCTACCAGAATGGTAGCGCGGCCACCAGGCTGAAGACTGGTCTGGTACCGTCGTCTACCAGACGTGGACCACCCTGCGAGTGGTGCGCTCGACGACGACAGGCTGATTGTTGACGATGGTATAGCTGTAACTATCCGGAGACGGAACGGTTATCGTAGACGGCAACGGGTATACCGTAACGGTCTGCGGCAGCACCGTCCCGACGGCCACTCCGGGATCGCTGAAGGATTGATAGTGCTGCGTCGTCGAGTACTGGGTGATCGCGGCCCCTTGATCGGGCGTCCAGGTCGTCGTTGTGGTGGTCGTAGTCTGTTGGGCACCAGCAAGCCCGGCACCCGACACAAGTACGGTCGCGGTAACGATGGAAAATAGTGACTTCCGCATTTTGGCCCTTCCTTCTGTTGATACGGAACGACAGAGGTAGCCCACGGTCGGTGGATTGGAAGAACCGAGTGGATTAACGTGATCGATCTCTCGTCCAGTTGAACAACGTTACTGACGCCGCACGGCATATCACAAAATAGCCACGGTAATGCCTCGATAATTCCGGAAAGGGGCCAGAATAAGCCCCAATTCTAGGTGCGGCTGACGTGAATTGGTAAAGCATACGGGTCCAAGCCGACAATAAGCAACCGCTGGGAAATCGGCCCCAGCTCGGCCCGCTGCGCCGCGACACCTGCGGCGTGGTGTGACCTGGAAAACTCAGTGCCTGTGCCGGCATCCCGTCGATGAAACATGTCCTTGCGACCGAGCGGAGCCCGACCCTGCGAGGGCACGCCACCGATCCGCCGTGCACTTGACCCTCGCCACTATCGCATCGGTATCGCTATCCGTCCCATTCGCTGCGCGTCGCTGTTGCCTGAGCAACGATGCACGCGTGGCCCGGCTGGCCATGCTGGCCTTGACCACGGCTCGCTTGTCCCGCCTTGTGCGGCAAGCGGCGCCATGCCTGCTGCTCGCGCCCCGTCTAGGGCCAGCCCATAGACCCCGGGGCGGCAGAACGTCTGCGCTTGCACCACACAACAACCAGGACCTCGACCGTAACGATGACCGACCCCCTCTGGCAACCTCCGGAAACCTTTATGCGCCTGCCCGCCGGCCCCCCAGGCCCGGGTTGCCGCGCCGCCATTATCGGCGTGCCGTTCGACTGCGGCACCCACCCCTTCCGTGTCGGCGCCCGCCAGGGCCCCGCGCACGTCCGCCAGCAATCCCGCCTGATCCGGCGCTACCACCCCAGCCTCGCCGACGTCGACGTGCCCGAGTTGCTCGGCGCGATCGATTGTGGCGACGTTGTTCTCATCCCGGGTCGACCCAATGACGCCTTTCCGCGCATCGAGGCCGCCGCCGGCAGCATCCTCGACGCCGGCGCCGTGCCGATCGGCATCGGCGGCGACGGCTCGGTCTCACTGCCGCTGATGCGCGCCGCCGGAAGCCGCCATCAAGGCCTGGTCGCGCTGCACATCGACAGCCACACCGACGCCTATCCCTATGCGCCGGACGACCGCTACACTGCCGCCAGCCAGTTCACCCACGCCGCCGAGGAAGGCGCCATCGATGCCGCCGCCTCCTGGCACGTCGGCGTGCGCGGCTTCACCTACTGCGCCGGCGTGCTGCCGCGCGCGCACGGTCTCGGCTTCCGCGTGGTCACCGCCGAGGACCTGCTGCGCCGCGGCTTCGCCCAGGCCATGGCGGAATTCCGCGACAGCGTCGCTGGCCGTCCGGTCTACCTGTGCTGGGACATGGACGTGTTCGACCCCTCGGTGGCGCCCGGCGTCTGCACGCCGACCTGGGGCGGCCTGTCGGCCCGTGAGGGCATCGAACTGATGCGCACCCTCAGCGGCCTGAACCTCGTCGCGATGGACTTCAACACTGTCAGCCCGCCGCAGGACGTCAACGACATGGCCGCGCATTTGTGCGCCCACATGATGATGGAAGCGATGGTCCTGCTGGCCCAGCAGTTCGCCCTGGTCCCGTAGGTCCCGCAGGTCCCGTAAGGCGGAAACGCGTAGTGCCTTCCGCCACCCCATGCGGGCAAGCGCCGACAAAGCGTCCAGCGGCGATCGCTACGATCACGACGCGCCGATTCCTTACTTACCCGAGCGTGTTCACCACACCATTTCGTTCAGGCAACCCGAGCCGCCGACCGCACAAAAGCCGATATCGTCGCTTGTTATGCGGCAACATCCAGGGCCACGATGCGCTTGAGATGATCGACGATCGGCTTGCTCTCCTGGTCTGCGGCCTTGCTTGAAGCCTGAAGGACCTTCGTCACGCCCACCAGCATATGGTCCATGCCTTCGCGCAGTATCTCCCGCCGCACCACGGCCAAATCAGTGGGGCTGCCGCAGCCATTAAGATTTTGCATTCCTCGCTGCAGCACTTCCACCGACCGAACGGCCATATCAACCCACGCGAGCTGCATGTCATGCAGGCCGCGGCCGTAGTTGGTGGCCGCGATCTCCAGCGACTTCACCCGTTCGGTGGTAAGATCGGCGTTCTGCTTTTGAATATCGATCACCATGGCCATGGTTTCGCCCGGGCGCAGGAACTCTGCTTTGAAACGGTTGCCGGCCCGTGCCGAATCGGTCCCTTTGTCCTTCCCGGCTCTGGTTTCCGCACTCTGGAATTTCGGCGGTGCATGCTCAGCAGATTGTACCCAAGACTCCGATCAGCCGCCGCCGGTTATCAGATGGCGCCGCGGTCGTTGCACGGTTTGTTCCCCGGCGGGGCCATGCTAGACGTGCCTGCCATGTCGGACCCCACAACCCTGCCACCCCTCGCGGTCGCCGTTGGCGCCGACCACGCGGGCGTCCAGCTCAAGGACCATCTGGCCACCATGCTGCGCGAGGAAGGCTTCGCCGTACACGATTTCGGCACGACCGCCACCGAGCCGGTGGACCATCGGGACAACGCCCACCGAGTCGCCACCGCCGTCGCGCAAGGCACGGTGCAGTTCGACGTTGTGGTCTGCGCCACCGGCATCGGCATCGGCATGTCGATCGCCGCCAATCGCCACCTGGCAGTTCGTTGCGCCGTGGCCCACGACGTCATCTCCGCCCGTCTCGGCCGCACCCACAACAACGCCAACGTGCTGGCGCTCGGCGCAGGGGTGATCGGCCAGATGGTGGCGCTCGACTGCCTGCACGCGTTCGTCGCCACGGGCTTCGAAGGCGGCCGCCACGCGCCGCGCCGCGCCAAACTGGGCATGGTGGGAAAGGTCGCCGTATGAACGAGCAATCGCCCGCGACCAGCCTGCACCGGTTCTTCACCGCCCCGCTGGCGGAAACCGACCCGGAACTTGCCGCCGCCATCGGCGCCGAGCAGCAGCGCCAGCAGGACGGCATCGAGCTGATCGCCTCGGAGAACATGGTCTCCGCCGCGGTGCTGGAGGCCCAGGGATCGGTCCTGACCAACAAATACGCGGAAGGCTACCCCGGCCGGCGCTACTACGGCGGCTGTGTCTACGTGGACGTCGCTGAGCGGCTGGCGATCGAGCGAGCCTGCAAACTATTCGATTGCAGCTTCGCAAATGTGCAGCCGCACTCCGGCGCACAGGCCAACCAGGCGGTGTTCCTGGCGCTGCTGTCGCCCGGCGACACCATCCTGGGAATGAGCCTCGCCGCCGGCGGGCATCTGACGCACGGCGCCGCGCCCAACCTGTCGGGCAAGTGGTTCCGCGCCGTCCAATACGGCGTGCGTCGGGAAGACGGGTTGTTGGACTATGAGCAGCTCGAACAACTCGCCCGCGCCGAACGCCCGACGCTGATCATTGCCGGCGGCTCCGCGTATCCGCGCTTCATCGACTTCGCCCGCATCCGCCGCGTCGCCGACGAGGTCGGTGCCTACCTCATGGTGGATATGGCGCATTTCGCCGGCTTGGTCGCGGCCAGCCTGTTCCCCAACCCGCTGCCGCACGCCCACGTCGTCACCACCACCACGCACAAGACCCTGCGCGGCCCGCGCGGCGGCATGGTGCTGTCGAACGATGCCGACATCGGCCGGAAGATCAACAGCGCGGTGTTCCCCGGCCTGCAGGGCGGCCCGCTGATGCATGTCATCGCCGGCAAGGCCGCCGCCTTCAATGAGGCGCTGCGCCCCGAATTCCGCACCTACCAGAAGGCCGTCGCCGAGAACGCTAAAACACTCGCTGCGACCCTGGCGGAACAAGGCTTGGCCATCGTCACCGGCGGCACAGACAGCCACCTGCTGCTGGTCGACCTGCGCCCCAAACACGTCACCGGCAAGGCCGCGGAAGCCAGCCTGGAGCGTGCCCGGATTACCGTGAACAAGAACGCCATCCCGTTCGATCCAGAAAAACCCGCCATCACCTCCGGTGTCCGGCTCGGCTCCCCCGCCGCCACAACCCGCGGCTTTGGCGCAGTCGAATTCCGCGAGATCGGCCTGATGATCACCGAGGTGTTTGACGCGCTCGGCCGCTCCAACGACGGCGCCAACGACGCCGCGGAACAAGCGGTGGGCGCCCGGGTCCGCGCGCTTTGTGCCCGCTTTCCGATCTATCGCGGGCGCTGACCCGCTATGCGCTGTCCGTTCTGTGGGCACGACGACACCCAGGTGAAGGACAGCCGTCCGACCGAGGACAACGCGGCGATCCGCCGCCGGCGCTCCTGCGGCAATTGCGGCCAGCGCTTCACCACGATCGAACGGGTACAGCTTCGCGAACTGACCGTGGTGAAATCGGACGGCCGCCGCGTCCCGTTCGACCGCGACAAGCTGGCCCGCTCGATCCGCATCGCGATGCGCAAACGGCCGATCCAGGAGGAGCGGATCGAGCGGATCGTCAACGGCGTGGTGCGCCAACTTGAGGCGTCCGGCGAGAGCGACATCCCGTCCAAGCAGATCGGCGAACTGGTGATGGACACGCTGAAGGAGCTGGACCCGGTGGCCTATGTCCGCTTCGCCAGCGTTTATCGAAATTTCCGCGAGGCGAAGGACTTCGAGGAGTTCGTCGGCTCGCTGGGCGAAACCGACAAGTCGGGCGATGGCCGGGTCGTCAAGCGTTGATGCGGGCCATGATGTGGTCGGCGAGGCGTCTGCAATGGGCGCCCTCGATACGGAGCCCGGAAATACCAACCCCGGGCCAGCCGGCGATGCAGCACATATGCGGGCGGCTCTGGCGCTGGCGCGCCGCGGCCTCGGCACGACATGGCCCAACCCCGCGGTCGGCTGCGTCGTGGTGCACAACGGCCGCGTGGTCGGCCGTGCCGTTACCTCCCCCCGCGGCCGTCCGCACGCCGAGCCGCTGGCCCTAGCAGCCGCTGGCGCACTGACGCGCGGCGCCACCGTCTACGTCACGCTGGAGCCCTGCAACCACTGGGGCCAGACGCCGCCCTGCACCGAGGCGCTGATCGAGGCCGGCGTCGCCCGCGTCGTCGTCGCTATGCGTGATCCCGATCCGCGGGTGAACGGTGAGGGACTGGACCGGCTGCGTGCCGCCGGCATCGCGGTGACCGAGGGCGTGTTGCAAGCCGAGGCGCGCGAGGTTGCCGCCGGCTTCGCCAGCCGCGTGCTGCACAACCGGCCGTTGGTCACCCTGAAACTCGCTGCCACGCTGGATGGGCGGATCGCCACCAGCACGGGTGAAAGCCGCTGGATCACCGGCGAACCCGCCCGCCGCGTCGGCCACGCTCTGCGTGGGCGGAACGACGCGGTGCTGGTCGGCGTCGGCACGGTGCTGGCCGATGATCCGGACCTGACCTGCCGCATCCCGGGGTTTCGCCCGACCCCGGTGGTGCGGATCATCGTGGATACCCATCTGCGTACACCGTTGACCTCGCGTCTTGTCGCCACCGCCGCCGAAAGCCCGACCTGGATGCTGATCCGTGCAGGCACCGATCCCGACCGTCGCCGCGGCTTCGCCGACCTGGACGTCCGCGTGATCGACACCCAAGGGGCGGCGGCTGGCGTCGATCTTGCACAGGGTCTCGCGGCATTGGCGGAGGCGGGCATCACGCGGGTTCTTGTCGAGGGCGGCGCCAAAATCGCCGCGGCGCTATTGCGCGAGGACCTGGTCGATCGGATCGCCTGGTTCCACGCACCCTCGGTGATGGGCGCGGATGGCTGGCCCGCGGTGCAGGCGTTCGGGTTGGAGTACCTGGCGCAGATGCCCCGTTTCGTCCGCCGCGCCATGCGTCCGGTCGGGGATGACATGCTGAGCGAGTTCGACAGGATTGGATGAATGATCACTGGTCTAGCCGTCATGCCGGTGAATGCCGGTATCCACGACTTCGTTCTCGCGGCAATCAAAGTCGGGGATCCCGGCAAAGTCGTGCATGCCGGCATTCGCCGGCATGACGTGCCGGCGCACGCCACCTGATGTTCACCGGAATCATCACAGCGCTCGGCACCATCCGCGCCATCACCCCGATCGGCCAGGGCCAGGACATGCGGCTTGTCATCACCACACCGCCGGCGTTCCTGAATAACCCATCCCAGGGCAATGTCGCGCTCGGCGCGTCGATCGGCTGTTCCGGCTGCTGCCTGACCGCGGTGGAATTCGGCACCGACAGCTTCGCCGCCGACGCCTCGGCGGAAACGTTGGAAAAAACCACCCTCGGCACCTGGCGCATCGGCACCCAGGTCAACCTGGAGCGCTCATTACGGATAGGTGACGAACTCGGCGGACACCTCGTCTCCGGCCACGTCGACGGTGTCGGCACCGCAATCTCGGCAATCTCGGAAAACGCCTCCACCCGCTGGCGATTCCGCGTCCCCGCAGACCTGGCCCGCTTCATCGCCGCCAAGGGCAGCGTCGCGGTCGACGGCGTGTCATTGACGGTCAACGATGTTGCGGACGATACCTTTGGCGTGAACATCATTCCGCACACCGCCGCGGTCACCCGGTTCGGCACTCTCGCGCCGGGCGATCCGGTTAATATCGAAATCGACATGCTCGCCCGCTACGTCGCGCGGCTGGCGGAGTTTCGCTGATGTCCGAGCTCAAGTCCGCCGCGCTGTCGCAGTACCTCTCCAGCATCGAGGAGCTGATCGAGGAAGCCCGCAACGGCCGCATGTTCATCCTGGTCGACGACGAGGACCGCGAAAACGAAGGCGACCTTGTGATCCCGGCGCAGTTCGCCACGCCGGACGCGATCAACTTCATGGCCCGCCACGCGCGCGGGCTGGTCTGCCTGGCGCTGACCCGCCAGCGCGTCGAACATCTCGGGCTCAGCCTGATGAGCCGGCACAACGGCACGCGCCACCAGACCGCCTTCACCGTCTCGATCGAGGCGCACGAGGGCGTCACGACAGGCATCTCCGCTCACGACCGCGCCCACACCATCGCGGTGGCGATTAACCCGGAGAGCGGGCGCCAGAACATCGTCACCCCAGGCCATGTCTTCCCGCTGGTGGCGCGCGAGGGCGGCACGCTGGTGCGCGCCGGCCACACCGAGGCCTCGGTCGATATCGCACGCAAGGCCGGCCTGAACCCGTCGGCGGTGATCTGCGAGATCATGAACGACGACGGCACCATGGCGCGGCTGCCGGACCTGATCGCCTTCGCCCAACGCCACAACCTGAAGCTCGGCACCATCGCCGACCTGATCGCGCACCGACGCACCACCGAGCGTCTGGTCAAGCGCGTGGCGGAGGGTGATTTCCATCACGTCGCGGGCGGCGATTGGCGCGCCATCGTCTACGCCAACACCGTCGAATACCAGGAACACCTGGCGCTGGTAAAAGGCGACATCGCGGGGCCGGAACCGGTCCTGGTGCGCATGCATGCCGTGGACCTGCTGGACGACATGATCGGCGGGCCGCACTGGATCGCCATGCACAATGCCATGCGCATGATCGACCGCGTCGGGCGCGGCGCGGTCGTGTTGATCCGCGAGCATCGCCAGACCGCGCTGGCCGAGCGCGTCAACCAACTCGCGCAGAACCAGCGCCAGTCGAGCGAGTTGCGCGACTACGGCATCGGCGCGCAGATCCTGCTCGATCTCGGTGTCACCAACATGATCCTGCTGTCGAACCGGCCGCGCACCATTGTCGGACTGGAAGGCTACGGTCTGAACGTCATCGAGCAGCGCGCGGTCGAGCCAACAGTGAGCGAGGCGGCGAAGTTCGATGACGATTGAAATGGGCACCTGACATGAGCCCGGACATGAGGCCCTTGGGGATGAGCCTGACGGCATGAGCACAGAGGACGCCCCGCTTCCGACGGCGCCGCGCATCGAGGGGCCGCCGCCACACCTGCTGATCGTCCGCGCACCGTATTATCGCGCCGTGGTCGACGGCCTGACCGAGGGCGCCCAGCGCCTGCTGCGCGAGGCCGGCGCCACCTTCGAGGTGCTGGACGTTGCCGGCGCCTACGAACTGCCGCAGGCGATCCGCATCGCCATGCGCGGCGCGGCAAGGTTCGACGGCTTCGTCACCCTCGGCTGCGTCGTACGCGGCGAAACCGATCATTACGATCACATCTGCCGCGAAACGATGGGCGGCTTGATGGCAGTGTCACTGCAATTCGGTCTCTGCCTCGGCAACGGCTTGCTAACCGTCGACTCGATCGATCAGGCCGAAGCGCGCGCCGCCGCCGACGGCTACAACAAAGGCGCCGAAGCCGCCGCCGCCGCACTGCTGCAGATCCGCGCGGCCCGCAGGCTGGGCGCAGTCTGATGGGCGGGGGCTGTCGGATGAACCGAAGGAAGGCCAGGGGCTCTACCCCTGGACCCCGCCAGAGGGCGCTGCCCTCTGGACTCCCGCCAAGGGCACAGCCCTTGGAACCCGCCCGTAGGTTGGGGCGCGAGCGGGGGGCCTGCGTTGCCGTCGGCGTGCCGGCGCGATCG
>DASRQX010000323.1:0-5926 GCA_035696165.1 Acetobacteraceae bacterium
GATCAGCTTCGACGCCGATCATGAGACCATTCCGTTGCGTGATAACGATGAAAGTCCGATGCGCATCAGCCAGGGCCAATACGGCGCGCGCCAGGCGATGCCGCGCATCCGCAAGCTGCTGGAAAAGGAAACGATCCCGGCGTCGTTCTTCTATCCCGCGGTGTCCGCCCTGCTGCATCCGGAGGAGGTGCGCGCGGTGGCCGATGACGGCCATGAGATTGGCATCCATTCCTGGATCCACGAGGCGAACACCACCCTGCCCTATGCGGCCGAGCGCGATTTGACCTTCCGCGCCGCCGACACGCTGGCGCGCATCTCCGGGCGCGATCCAGTGGGAATGCGCACCGCGAGCTGGGATTTCTCGGTCAACACGTTGGATATCGTGCGCGAGTTGAAGCTGCTGTACGACAGTTCGTTGATGGCCGATGACGATCCGTATGAGCTGATGGACGCCGGCGAGCCGACGGGGATTGTCGAGCTGCCACCGGAATGGATTCGCGATGATGCGGCGTATTTCAATTTTGTCCGGTTCTCCGCGCTGCGGCCGTATACGCCGCCGTCCGCGGTGGAGGAGATTTTCACCGCCGAGTTCGATGGTGCGTGGGACGAGGGCGGGTTGTTCCTGCTGACGATGCATCCGCATATCACCGGCCATCGGTCGCGCCTGCCGCTGCTGGCGCGGCTGATCACGCACATGAAGGCGCGTGGGAAGTGCTGGTTCGCGACACATGCGCAGGTGGCGCAATGGTGCAAGGACAATGCTTGAGCTGTGAGCTGGAGGTGTGAATGAGCGGCGTTATCCGGGCGGGCGGGCAGTGAAGCAAGTAATCAATCGGACACAGAGTTACACGGAGTGCGCACGAATTTTCACGGAGAAGACAGAAGCGGACATGATCGACACAGTTCAGTCGGCGCAAATGCTGGATGCGCCCGAGGCAAGCCTTCGATAGGAAAAGCAAGGTCACGAAGAAGCTGAAGATCGACATCCCAGGTTCTACTTGCGCTACCATGTCTGACGCATCGCGCACCAGAGTCACGAAAAAGCGCGGATCGGGCCGGAGCAAGCCGCACAAATTCTATCTTGTAGAAAAAAGGGCTTATTCAAGCGCTTCAGGACGACAACTGGTAAACCGCGCCGAGCTTTTCGGCGATGGCCATCCGCGTATCCTTACACCACCAGGTCCGTTTAGCCGTGGCTTTCGCGACTACCCCGCTCGACCTCGCTTCCGAATCAGCAAGAGCTTGGGACGAAAGCTACAAGACTTCGAACAGAACGGCGAGTACTGGCTAGTGTCTGATCGCGCGAAAAACATCCTGACCAGTATCAGCGACAGCGATTTCAAATTCCTGGTCCTGGATACGGAGGTTGATCCCGGCCACGAACCCATGGTGCTTTGGTTGTGCGAGGTCATGCCGCTACTTGATGCAATCGATGGATCTCGTCCTCAGGTTGATGTCGTGAGAGGTGATTCAAGAGAGCGCGTGCATCAAATCGGCGGCCTCAGTCGGCTCGTTTTCGATGAGACCATTGTTGGTTTACATCTTAACCACCAGCTTCAATACCATCGTGCGTGACGAGGTCGTCAGGGCGGCTATCAGAGAGGCTGGTCTGACGGGTCTAAGTTTCCGAGACGCGTCCGGGTCCTGATAGTCGACTACGCGATCAACCTTCCGAAAAAGTGAGAAGCGCCATGGCTGTAGCGTTCCAAGACCATCATATGATCTCGATTGCAAATGCAGGCCGGTGGAGATCGGCGTTGTCGATGGCGCGGGCGCCGTGCTGTTCCAGTCGCTGATCAATCCGGGGATGCCGATCCCTTCGGCGGCCAGTGCGGTCCACGGCATGACCGACGATATGGTGCGCGATGCGCCCGCGGTTGATGCCGTCGCGGCGGCGCTACGCGCGTTGCTGATCGCCGACGGCGAGGCGGTGATTTACAATGCGGAGTTTGATTGCCGGTTCTTTGCCAGCCGATTCTGCGACGGCATCAGCGTTACCTGCGCAATGTTGCGACACAGAGATGAATCGGGGCGGTCGTACAAGTTGGGTGACGCGGCGCGGCATGTCGGGCATGTGTGGGGTGGAGGCGCGCATCGCGCGGTGGCCGATGCGATGGCGTGTCGGTCGGTGTGGCGGTCGCTGGAGAAGCGATCTCACGAGAGTTAGCAGGTGGGAAACTTCGGTGCGAACTCGTCACCGACCCCTCCCCCAACCCCCTCCCTCAAGGGGAGGGGGAGAGGCTTTCCACGGCCACGACGATGATGCGACGTCGTCTATTGTTGCGCCACCGCGCCGGACCAAGGCGACGCGGCGTCGCTGATGCCGGTGCGCGTGCCGTCTGGGCGCTGCACGATTACGTTCGGGCAGGCGAAGTTGATGGGGACCGCGCCGTGGTCGACGACCTCCAGCGGGCCCTCGGCGGCCAGCATGTCCCGCACATCGGCGGGCAGGCGGCGGTCGGCGGTGATCGTGTCGACGCTGGAGACGTCGATGCGCGGGTGATGCGCCGCATCCTCCACACTCATGCCGAAATCGGCGATGAAGGTCATGAGTTGGAATACCGCGGCCATGATGCGCCTTCCGCCCGAGGCGCCCGCTGCCAGGAATGGCCGGCCGGCCTCGGTCAGCATCACCGGCAGCATGTTGCACAGCGGACGCTTGCCCGGCGCGATGGAGTTCGGCGAGCCCGGCCGCGGATCGAACCACATCATGCCGTTGTTCAGCACCACGCCGGTCTTCGGCAGCAGCACACGGCTGCCCATTGACGACATCAACGTGGTGGTCATCGCCACCGTGGTGCCCTCGGCGTCGCACACCGTCAGGTGCGTGGTGCAGCTTTGCGCGCTGTCCGGCTCGCTCTCACCCAGGCCCGCCAGGCGCTCGGCGTAGGCGGTCTTCATCGCGCGGGCCAGCGCGACGTACCACGCGGCCGACGGTGTCGTGCCGGCGTAGGGTGCGTCGGCCATCTGCTCCAGCACGCGCATCAGCGTCGGCGCCGCGGTCAGCCCGCCCGTCAGGTTCAGCGTGCGGCCGCGCCAGCCGACCTCGGTTGCGTGCCAGATGCGTGCCTGGCAGTCCCGCAAATCCTGCGCCGACAGCACGCCGCCGAGCGCCTTCGCGTCGGCGACCACCGCGGCGGCGACCTCACCTTCATAGAAGTCGCGCAGACCGGCGCGGCCGAGGCGCTCCAACGTCGCGGCGAGGTTGCCTTGGCGGAAGAAACCAGGCGTGCCCTGGTAGGGTGGCACCGGAGGCAGGCCGTTCGGCAGGTAGACCTTCGCGGTCTCCGGGTACTTGCGGATCACTGAGGCAGAGTTGGAGATCTTGACCGCGGTGTACCAGTCCTGCGGCAGGCCGCGTTTGGCCAGCGCGATCGCCGGCGCGATCACTTCGGACAGCGGCAATTGGCCCCAATGCTGGTGGAGGTAGGAATAACCGGCGACCGAGGCGGGGATGGCGACCGACAGCGGGCCGTGGATGTTGATGTCGCCCTCGACCTCCGGCCAGGCGAACAGGTCGGTCGTCATTTTGCCGGTCAGTTTGTAGCGGGCCGGATCGGTGTCGCGCGGCGCGCGTGGGCCGAAATCCACCACGTCCACGCGGGACTGCCCGGCGCGGTGCACCAGCGCGAAGCCGATGCCGCCGAGGCCCGAATTCCACGGCTCGACCGTCGCCAACGCCAGCGCGGTGGCGACGGCGGCGTCGATCGCGTTGCCGCCGGCGTCCAGTACGGCGACACCGGCCTCCGCGGCGCCCTTGACTTGCGACACGACGATGCCCCGCCGGCCGGTTGCCGACGGCTTGCTGAGCAGCCAGTTCTGGGTGACGTGGGGCGGAGGGGTGTACTTCATCGGTTGGTTCTCTTGTGCTTCCGGTGCATGGTCCGCCGCTGTGACTGTCATGGCAAGAGAGGCACCATGAGTCTGTTGGTCGTCGCCGCCGTGGTATGGGTGGGCATCCATTTCGGCATCGCGGGATCGCGGTTTCGCGAACTGCTGGTGGGCCGCATCGGTGAAGGCACCTTCCGCGGGCTGTTTTCGGTGGTTTCGATCGGCGCGCTGGTGTTTCTGGTGCGCGCATGGAGCGCGGCGCCGACGACACAGTGGTGGTATTCGCCCGGCTGGCTGCGCTGGATGCTGATTGCCGTGATGCTGGTGGCGTTCGTGCTGTTCGTGGCCTCGGTCAGCCGGCGCAATCCCACGATGGTTGGCCTGCCCGGCGCCACTGCTCAGCCGCCGCGCGGTATCCAGCGTGTCACGCGTCATCCAATGCTGTGGTCGTTCGTGCTGTGGGCTGGAGTGCACATCATCGGCAACGGCGATACGGCGGCGATCGTGTTTTTCGGCACGCTGCTGCTAACCGCGCTCGCAGGCATGCCGTCGATCGATGCCAAGCTGGCGCGGCGCGATCCGCCGTTGTGGCAGGCACTGGCTGCCTCGACGTCGATCGTGCCATTCGTGGCGATTGCGCAGGGCCGTAATCGCTTCGTGCCGCGCGAGATCGGCTGGCTGGTGGTGCTGATTGCCGTGGTCGCGTGGGGCGTGGTGCTGCATTTTCACCCGTTTCTGTTCGGAGTGGCACCGGTCCCGCTGTGACCGGCGCTTGCCGCCGGGCGGTTCATGGCCGAACGTGGCGTGGGCCATGCGAGACCGAATATGTATCTGAACAGATTCGCGGATACGACCGAGAAGCTTGACATGACGCGGTCGGAGGAATTCCGCCTGCTATGCGCGAGCGCCGCGGACCTCGGCATTCCGTTTGCCCCGGCGGTGCCGTACTGGTCGCGCAACATCGTGCTGCGGCATCTGCGCTTTCATTTCCTTGAATGGGGGGCGCCGGACGCGCCGCCGGTCGTGCTGCTGCATGGCGGGCACCAGTCGGGGCATTCATGGGACCTGGTCAGCCTGCACCTGGCGCAGCACTACCGGGTGCTGGCACTGGATCAACGTGGCCACGGCGACAGCGAATGGGCGCGCGACGCTGTGTATTCCAATCACGAAATGTCGCTGGACGCCGAGGCGTTCATCGCGGCGCTGGGGCTGGATCGGGTGATCCTGATCGGCCACTCGATGGGCGGGCGCAACGCGATGCTGCTGACCCGGCGCGATGCGACACGGCTGCAGGCACTGGTGCTGGTGGATGTCGGTCCGGAGGTGTCGGACCGTGGGCGCCAGGTGATCGCCGGCTTCGTGCGCGACAATGAGGAATTCGACGACCTGGAGCATTTCGTTCGCAATGTGCAGCAATATGATCCGTATCGCTCGCGCGAGCACATCGAGCGGACGGTGAAATACAACATGTTGCAGCGGGCGGACGGGAAGTTCGTCAGCAAGTGCGATGCGACGCCGCGGCGGCTGGGACTGGTGCGGGGCAGCGGGCCACTGGAGAACATCACGCTGGAGGACGCGCGCGCGTTCCGGTTGCCGGTGCTGGTGGTGCGGGGGGCAAAGTCCGGCATTCTGACGGCGGATGCGGCGGAGCGGTTGCGCGATGGGTTGCCGAGCGGGACGCTGGCGACCGTGCCGGACTGCGGGCACAACGTGCACGGTCAGAACACCAGGGGGTTCATCGAGGCGGTGACGGGGTTTCTGGGGACGCTTGGGTGAGGCGAGGCGATGTTCGCTGGAGCGGCGCAGTCTTGTCGGCGGGGATTGATCATATGGGACGGGACGCTCGGGTGCGCCGCGGCTCGGCAGGCAATCAAACGCACACAGAGTTGCACCAACGGCCCTAAACATTGACGTACAGGCCGCTACCCCCCGTCATGCCGGCGCAGGCCGGTATCCACGACTTTCTTTGTCGCAACAAAGGCAAGTCGCGGATACCGGCCTGCGCCGGCATGACGGGGGGTAGCGGCCTGTACGTCAATGTTTAGGGCCGTTGGTGCAACTCTGTGTGCGTTTGATTGCCTGCCGAGCCGCGGCG
>DASRQX010000324.1:0-14908 GCA_035696165.1 Acetobacteraceae bacterium
ACGGCGTGACGATCCTGGGCTGGTACAACTGGCCTGGCCGCATCCCGGTCGCTGCCTCGGCGCTGTATGCGCGCAACCTGTTCACCTTCCTCAGCACGTTCTGGGACAAGGAGATCAAGGCCCCGAAACTGCCGGAGGCCGACGATATCGTGAAGGGTGTCATGCTGACCCGCGGCGGCGCCGTGGTGCACCCGAACTTCCTGCCTGCCCAGGCCGCCTGACGGAGAGCGCACGATGGATCCCAGTCAACTTGCCGAGGAAGCCGCTCGGCTTGCCGAAAGCGCGCAGACGCTGGCCGCGCATATGAAGGCGCTGACCGCCGGTGTGGCCGCGGTCGGCCCGGCGGTCGAGCCGTTCGTCTTCCTGTTCTCGGTGTTCCTGATGGCCTGTTTCGTCGGCTACTACGTGGTGTGGAATGTCACGCCGGCGCTGCATTCGCCGCTGATGGCGGTGACCAATGCGATTTCCTCGGTGATAGTGGTCGGCGCGATGCTGGCGACCGGACTGGGCACCAGCGCCTGGGCGATGGGCTTCGGCTTCATCGCCGTGATGCTCGCCAGCGTGAACATCTTCGGCGGCTTCCTGGTGACGCAGCGCATGCTGTCGATGTTCAAGAAGAAGCAGTAGGGCGGGGGACATGTCCGCGAATCTAACCTCGCTCGCGTATCTGGTCGCCGGGGTGCTGTTCATCCTGGCTCTGCGTGGGCTGTCGAGCCCCGTCACCTCGCGCCAGGGCAATCGCTTCGGCATGATCGGCATGGGCATCGCCGTGGTGGCGACGCTACTGCATTCCGACATGGCGGTCGTTGGCTACGGGCTGATCGTGCTGGGCATCGCCATCGGTGGTGCGATCGGCGCGTTCGTCGCGCTGCGAATCAAGATGACCGCGCTGCCGCAGTTGGTTGCGGCGTTCCACTCGCTCGTCGGCATGGCGGCGGTCTTCGTTGCCGCGGCGGCGCTGAACGCACCGGAGGCGTTCGGCATCGGCACGGCGGGCCATATCCACACGCAAAGCCTGGTGGAGATGTCGCTGGGGCTGGCGATCGGTGCGGTGACGTTCTCCGGCTCGGTGATCGCGTTCGCCAAGCTGCAGGGACTCATGAGTGGAGCACCGATTAGCTTCCCGCAGCAGCACAAGCTGAACCTGGCGCTGGGCATCCTGTTGCTGGTGCTGATCGTGGCGTTCGTCGCGACCGGGCACCAGGTGGTGTTCTGGGCGATCGCGCTGCTGGCGTTTGCGATTGGGTTTTTGATCATCATCCCGATCGGCGGGGCGGACATGCCAGTCGTGGTCTCAATGCTAAACAGCTATTCGGGCTGGGCGGCGGCGGGCATCGGCTTCACCATCCAGAACCTGGCGTTGATTATCACCGGATCGCTGGTCGGCGCGTCGGGTGCGATCCTGTCCTACATCATGTGCAAGGGCATGAACCGGAGCATCTTCAACGTGCTGCTGGGCGGGTTCGGCACCGATACGGGCGGGGCGGCGGCCGGCGGGCCAGTGGGCGACCGCACGGTTAAGAGCGGCAACGCCGAGGATGCCGCGTTCATCATGAAGAACGCCTCCAAGGTTATTATCGTGCCGGGTTACGGCATGGCGGTGGCGCAGGCGCAGCATGCGTTGCGCGAGATGGCGGACACGCTGAAGAAGGAAGGCGTGGTGGTGAAATACGCCATCCACCCGGTGGCTGGGCGCATGCCCGGGCACATGAACGTGCTGCTGGCGGAAGCCAACGTGCCGTATGATGAGGTGTTCGAGTTGGAGGAGATCAACAACGAGTTCTCCACCGCCGATGTTGCGTATGTCATTGGCGCGAATGACGTGACCAATCCGGCGGCGAAGACGGATCCCAAATCAGCGATTTATGGGATGCCGATTTTGGAAGTGGAGAAGGCGGCAACGGTGTTGTTCGTGAAGCGGTCGATGGCGTCGGGGTACGCGGGCGTGGATAACGAGCTGTTTTTCCGGCCGAACACGATGATGCTGTTTGGCGACGCCAAGAAGATGACGGAAGAGATCGTTCAGGCGTTGGGCCATTGAGGGGCGGGAAGTGATGACTTCTCCCCCTCCCCCTTGACGGGCTTGGTCCGCTTCGCGCCCCAAGCCCGTCAAGGGGAGGGGGAGAAGTGGTTCAATGGCAACGGATCTCACAGGTCGCCGCGCGGTCTAACCGGCGGAACTGGCGGCATTGGCGGGGCGATCACCCGCACGCTGACGACCGCCGGCGTGAGCCTCGCCATCGCGGACATGCGCAAACCAAAATCGATGCTGGATGGGATCGACGTCGTCTCGCTCGACGTGCGCCAGGCGGGCGGCGTCCCCACGACGTTCGACGCCGCGGAGGCCACCCTGGGTGGCCCCATCGATATCCTGGTGAACGCAGCCGGCATCTACCCCTGCGACCCGATGCTGGAGATGAACGAGGATGCCTGGGACCGCGTGCTCGACGTCAACCTCAAGGGCATGGTCCTGGTCTCGGAGGAATGCTGCCGCCGGCTCGTGGCGCACGGGTTGGTAGGCGCCACCGTCAACATCACCTGGGGTGCGGCGGAGCGGGCACGCGTGGGCGCTGCGCATTACTGCACGTCGAAGGCCGGCGTGGACATGCTGACCCGCGCGTTCGCGCTGGAATTCGCCGAGCACAACATCTGGGTGAACGCCGTCTCGCCGGGCTGCGTCGAGGTGAACCCGCTCAGCATCGCCTATGTCGAAACGATCACCAAAACCATCCCGCTCGGCCGCGCCGGGACGCCGGACGATATCGCGCGCGTCGTGGTATTCCTGGGCTCGTAAGAAACCGAGTGGGTGACTGGTGCTTCATGGCGCGCCGACGGCGGCTCGCGAGCCGGGACCCTGGGCCTGCCGCTGAGCCGGCCGACGCAGGCGGTGCCTTGATTCACCCGGGCAGAGCGGTCGCCAGCTGCCGCGCGAGCGGTTCCGCCTGCAATTCTGCCACATTGGTAAGCCACAGCAGCAACCCCTGATCAGTCCTTGGCCGCACGCAAAGCTGCGACAGTGGCGTCGGCGTCGACCCCGCCCGCACTGCGCGCGCCACAGGTTCCGTATGCGGAACGTTACCACCGAACCGCGCCAACAGATACATCCCGCCACCTCGTAATGTAATCGTGATCGCCTCGCCGAACGCGTCGCCCAGCGCGCCCGCCAACGCCGCCCGACGCCTGGTATACAGCGCCCGCATGCGACGCAGATGCCACGCGAAATGGCCCTCCCGCAGGAACGCGGCCACCACACGCTGCGACAACTTGGGCTGCCCCCCTGCAGTAGGTGACTGGCGGAGGCGAACCGATCCGCCAACCCAGACGGCAGTACCAGATACCCAAGCTGCAACCCCGGAAACAACACCTTACTGAAACTGCCCGCATAGATCACCCGGTCCGAGCGATCGAGGCTCTTCAGCGCCGGCAGTGGCAGCCCTGCATAACGAAACTCGCCATCGTAATCATCCTCGACGATCCAGGCATCGCGCTCGCCCGCCCACGCTTGCCAAGCTTCGCCGATTCGGCCCTGCGTTTAGCGATTTTGACCTGTTTCTATGTGGAAGGTTATTGACCATGACGCCAGCTTCGACATTCTGCTCTACGATTTGACCAGTCGTACTTCGAGGCCGAGCCACCGTTTCGGGAAGACGACAAACGCCGCTTTGGCTACACGCGCGATCGCCGATCGGATTGTGTTCAGGTCGTCATCGCTGTGGTGATGACCCCGGGGAGCCTGCCACTGGCCTATGAGGTTCTGTCCGGTAACACGTCAGACAACTCATCGCTGCGCGATTTCCTGGCCAAGATCGAGCGTCAATACAGCAAGGCCCGACGCGTCTGGCTGATGGACCGCGGCATTCCCACCGAAGAAGTGTTGGCCGAGATGCGCCAAGCCAACCCGCCGGTGCAATACCTGGTGGGCACGCCCAAGGGGCGCCTGAACCCACTGGAGAAGGACTTACTAGGCAAGCCCTGGCAGGAAGCAACGCCTGGGGGGCAGGTCAAGGTGTTGCCCCAGGACGGTGTGCTCTATGTCTTCGCGGAAAGTGCCGACGGCGCCGCCAAGGAACGCGGGATGCGCAAGCGACAGCTGAAATGGCTGTGGGTCCGGCTCAAGGAACTGCACCGGATGTCGGTCGGCCTGACGCGCGACGAATTGCTCATGAAGCTTGGACAGGTCAAGGAAAGGATGCCGACAGCACGGCGCCTGGTCGACCTCGAGCCCGACAACGAAAGCGCCATGTTCATCGAGGCCCTCGATCGCAAGAAGCTGCGGCAGGCACGGCGGCGTGAAGGGCGCTATCTGTTGCGCAGCAACTTCACCGAAGGTGATCCCGTCACGCCGTGGAATTACTATCTGTTGCTCGTCAAAGTTGAAGTGGCGTTCAAAACACTGAAGAGTGATATGGCGCTCAGGCCAATCTATCATCAAGAGCAATGGCGCATCGAGGCTCACATCTTCATCGCCTATTGCCTGTACATCACCATCGACCAGCGGCTGAACGGCTTGGTACCCGGTCTCACGCCACGCAGCCTCTTCGAAAAGTTCGCCGCCATTCAGATGATCGACGTCCACATCCCCACCAAACGACCGCGAATTGCAGCTGACCCGCTGCATCCAACCTGAACCGGAGCTGATGCTGCTCCTTGATCAGCTCAAGCTCGATTTGCCGCAACAGCCGCCGCCGAGGATAACCGCTGCGCGGGCTGCTACCGGAAATCCCGCGTAGTGCCGACCGTCACAGGGTGGGATTAGCATTTTCAACGCTGTAACCCCATCAAACCCGTCCAATCGGTGAAGATCGGTTAGCAGCGCCAGCCGGCGTGCCAGGCTCAGCGCCACACCCCGCGCACATTGATCCGCTGGCGTCACGAGGGCGAGGCGGGCGGCCGGCGCCGCGGTAATGCCATCCGCGACACGCAGCACCTCCGCATCAACCGGTACCGGAACAAGGTCCGCACCGGCGTCGCGCAGCCACTCGCGCGCCAGCCAATAACCCGGATCCTCCATCCAGACGCGATCGCCGGCACGCAGCAGTGCCCGCGCGATCAACGCCACCGCACCCTGGAACCCGCCGGTCACCAGTACCTGCGCCGGATCGCGAACAATGCCACGCGACAGCCCAAGATAGATTGCGATCGCCTCGCGCAGCGCCGGATGCCCGATCGGGTCCGGATAGCCCAGGTCGGCCACCCGCGATGCTCGCGATGCCCGCGCTTCGCGCGCCGCCAGCGGGCCCACAACGTGCGCGGAAATGCATCCAGCGTGGGCAGGCCCAGACAGAACGGCCGAGCCGGTTCGGGCGGCGGCAGGGACGCCCCGCGACGGGCGATCTCCGGACGCGTCGGCGTCGCGGCACGGCCCGCCAGATCGGGCGACACCATCGTGCCGGCGGCGCCTTGCGGGATGATCGCGCCCGCCCCGGCCAGCAGCGCGTAGGCCGTCTCCACCGTGCCGCGGGCGACGCCAAGCTGCGTGGCGAACACCCGAGACGCCGGCAGGCGCGCGCCCGGCGCCAGCATGCCAGACGCGATCGCGGCACGCACGCGGGCAACGATCTGCTGGTGGAGTGGGCCAGCAATCGTGCGGACCAGCGCGATCGGCACAGCTTGCGCGGTATCCATCATGGCTCGGTCAATTTGCACAAACTTGGCCCTTCTTGATGGGCCATTCACCAGCCTAACGTCGTCGCATCAACGCCGACGACCGACGGAGGCCCCCCGTGTTCGAGCATCGCTTGGACTTTCGCGCCACCGCGCCCCAAGCCTATGCCGCGGTGAGCGCAGTCGAACGCTACATCCAGTCCTGCGGGCTGGAAAAATCGCTGATCGAACTGGTGAAAATGCGCGCCTCGCAGATCAACGGCTGCGCCTATTGCCTGGACAAGCACAGCCGCAACGCGCGGCATCACGGCGAGACCGAGCGGCGCCTCTGTGTCCTCACCGCGCTGTACAGCCCGCGTGAACGCGCCGCGCTGGCCTGGACCGAATGCCTGACCAATGTCGCGACGGAAGGCGTGCCCGATGACACCTGCACAGCTCTGGAAGCGCATTTCTCGCTGAAGGAGATCGTCAAGCTCCGCATATTGATCGGGTTGATCAACCTATGGAACCGGCTGGCGATCGACATGCCGGCCCAGCACCCTGGTCGCGGCGGCGGCGTGATCGCTGTGACCCTGTGCGAGGCGACCTCCGATGCCAAGATCCTCGCGTGCTGGCCGGTGATGCGCGAGCTGCGATTGCACCTGACCGACGCGGCCGTGTTCACCGAACGCGTGCGGCGTCAACAACACGACGGCTACCGCTTGCTCGCCGCCTGGCAAGCCGACGCCGCCATCGGCCTGGCCGGGTGCGGGTGCTGGAGACGCTGATCCGCGGTCGTTTCTGCTATGTCGACGACCTTGTGGTGCGGGAAGGCACGCGACTTGGCGGGTTGGGCGCACGCCTGCTCGATGGCGTCGCCAAGGCGGCGCGGGCGCTGGGCTTGCCGCACCTCGTGCTGGACACCGGCATCGACAACGTGCTGGGGCAGCGGTTCTACATTCGCAATGGAATGCTGCCGGGCGCGCCACGCTTCGCCACGCCAACCGAGGCCGCCCTGTGATGCGCACGGCCGAAAGTCCCGACTCTCCCCCGTCATGGCCGGCCGGAGCCGGCCCCCCGCCTCCGCACGGGGGCCCAGCCATGGCGGGGTGGGTAGCGCATGTCAATACTTTCGGCCGCTGGTATGATGCCCGCCATTCTCCATTTGATCTGCAGCCCGCGCGGTGCAGAGGCCTACAGCCATATCGTCTCAACCGAACTGGTCGACACGCTGCGCGCCGCCATCCCGGCGCGACTGTCGTGGCCCGCGACCTGGCCGCCTCGCCGCCATGCTTCGTCGACGCCGCCTTCACCCGCGCCATTCGCGACCCAGCCGCGATCGACGCACCCGCATTCACCGCATCGCACGCGTTGATTGCCGAGCTGGAGGTGTCGGACGCTCTGGTGATCGGCACGTCGATGAATAACTTCACCGTTCCGGCGCCGTTGAAAGCATGGATCGACTAGGTCGTGCGCATCCACCGCAGCTTTCGCTCCACGCCGGCAGGCAAAATCGTGTTGCTGCACGACCGTCCAAGCCACATCGTCGTCGCTTCCGGCGGGTATTTCACCGGCCCGTCCCCGAGTGGGACGCCAGCGCAGCCGGATCATCTAACGCCGTACCTGCGCGACATCCTGGCGACGATCGGCATCACGGACCTGACGTTCATCACCCTGGAAGGCTCGTCGCGCGGCCCGGATGCCGTCGCGACCGCACTCGCCGCGGGTCGTACACGGCTGCGCGATTGTTTGACGAGCCTAGCGTCCTGAACCCCAGCCGCGTTGACCCTGGCTGGGTGCGCGGGTAAGCAATCGCAACGGCTCCGGCGCCTGCTTGGTGGCCGGAGGGGCGATCAGGAGCGATATGTGACAGACGTCCGTGACGCGCAGATGGTGGCGCGTACCTCCGACGGCAGGCTGGTTCGCCGGCCGCTGTCCCCGCATCTGCAGGTATACCGGCCGCAGATCACCTCCGTCATATCGACCTTTCATCGCCTGACCGGCATTGGCCTTGGCGTCGGCACGTTGCTGTTGACCTGGTGGCTGGTCGCGGCGGCCACCTCGGCCGAGGCCTTCGGCACGGTGCAAGGCTTCATCGGCTCGCCGATCGGGCTGCTGCTGCTGTTCGGCTGGACGTTCGCGCTGTTCTTTCACCTATGCAACGGCATCCGCCACCTGGCGTGGGATCTGGGGCTGGGCTTCGAAAAGGCGGAGTACCATCTGACCGGCTGGGCGGTCGTCATCGCCGCGTCGGTCCTGACGGTCCTGGTGTGGATGGTCGGCCTTGTGATCTGGTGAGAGCAGCCATGCCCGACCCGAATAAGATGGTTGAGATCCACACCATGCGCTCGCAGCTAGGCCGGGTGCGCGGCCTGGGCTCGGCAAAGTCCGGTGCGGCGCATTGGTGGGCGCAGCGGATGACCGCGGTGGCGCTGGTGCCGCTGACCTTGTGGTTCGTCTGGTCGGCATTGCGCCTGGTCGGCGCGCCGCACGAGGACGTGCTGGCGTGGATCGGCGGCCCGGTGCCCGTCGTGCTGTTCATCGCGCTCGTGGTGGCGAGTTTCTACCACCTGTCACTCGGGCTGCAGGTGGTGATCGAGGACTACGTCCACACCGAGCCGGCACGGCTGATCAGCCTGTTGCTTACCAAGGGCGTGATCATCCTGCTGGCACTGACATGCCTGGTGTCGATCCTGAAACTGGGCCTGTAGATCGCAAAATGGAACCAATAGGCGGACGATGAACGCGATCACCCTGTCGTCGGCGCGAGCCTACAACATCATCGACCACACCTACGATGTCGTGGTGGTCGGCGCCGGCGGGTCCGGCCTGCGCGCGACCCTCGGGATGGGCGCCGCGGGGTTGAAGACCGCCTGCATCACCAAGGTGTTCCCGACGCGCAGCCACACGGTCGCGGCGCAAGGCGGCATCGGCGCCGCGCTCGGCAACATGGGCGCGGATGACTGGCGCTGGCACATGTACGACACCGTCAAGGGGTCGGACTGGCTGGGCGACCAGGACGCCATCGAATACATGTGCCGCGAGGCAATCCCTGCGGTCTACGAACTGGAACATTTCGGCGTGCCGTTCAGCCGCACCGAGGATGGCAAGATCTACCAGCGGCCGTTCGGCGGACACATGACAGAGTACGGCAAGGAGCCGGCCATGCGCGCCTGCGCCGCGGCCGACCGCACCGGGCACGCGATCCTGCACACGCTGTATCAGCAAAGCCTGAAGCATGAGGTGGAGTTCTTCGTTGAATACTTCGCGCTCGATCTGATCCTGGACCAGGAAGGCGTGTGCCGCGGCGTGATGGCCTGGTGCCTGGACGACGGCACGGTCCATCGGTTCCGCGCGCAGACCGTGGTGATGGCCACCGGCGGCTATGGGCGCGCCTTCCTGTCGTGCACCTCGGCGCACACCTGCACGGGCGACGGCGGCGGCATGGTGCTGCGCGCGGGCCTGCCGTGCCAGGACATGGAGTTCGTGCAGTTCCACCCGACCGGCATTTTTCCGGCCGGCTGCCTGATCACCGAGGGGGCGCGCGGCGAGGGCGGCTACCTGACCAATTCCGAAGGCGAGCGCTTCATGGAGCGCTACGCACCGACCGCGAAGGACCTGGCGAGCCGCGATGTGGTCTCGCGCTCGATGACGCTGGAGATCGCGGCGGGCCGCGGCTGCGGGCCCAACAAGGACCATCTGCTGCTGCATCTGGAGCAGCTTGGCGCGGCGCTGCTGCACGAACGCCTGCCGGGGATTTCCGAAACCGCCAAAGTGTTCGCCGGCGTCGATGTGACCAAGGACCCGATCCCGGTACTGCCCACGGTGCATTACAACATGGGCGGCGTGCCGACGAACTATCACGGCGAGGTGCTGCGCCCGACCAAGGCCAACCCCGACGCGGTGATCCCCGGCCTGATGGCGGTCGGCGAGGCGGCCTGCGTGTCGGTGCATGGGGCCAATCGTCTTGGGACCAACTCATTGCTGGATCTGGTGGTGTTCGGGCGTGCCGCAGCCCATCGCGCCGCGGAGGTCGTGAAGTCCGGCGCCGGCCAGCCGCCGCTGCCGCCGAAGGCCGGCGAGGCATCGCTGGATAGCTTCGATCGCACGCGGCATGCCAAGGGCGGGACCAAGGTGGCCGACCTGCGGCTGGAGATGCAGCGCACGATGCAGACGCACGCCGCGGTGTTCCGCTCCAGCAAGACCCTGACCGAGGGCGTCGAGAAAATGCGCAGGGTGTGGGACGGCCTGGCCGATATGTCGGTGTCCGACCACAGCCTGATCTGGAACAGCGACCTGGTGGAGGCGCTGGAGCTGCGCAACCTGATGGGCAATGCAATGACCACGATGGTCGGGGCCGAGGCGCGTCACGAAAGCCGCGGCGCGCACGCGCATGATGACTTCCCAGAACGCGACGATCATGAGTGGATGAAGCACACGCTGGCCTGGTGCGGCGACGACGGCAGCGTGCGGTTGGATTATCGGCCGGTGAAAATGCAGACGTTGACCAACGAGGTCTCGGTGTTCCCGCCGAAGAAGCGCGTTTACTGACGGATTGGAAAGACCAGCACGATGGCGGAATTCAGCCTGCCGGCCAATTCTCGTGTCGGGCCGGGCAAGACCTTCAAGGCACCGTCAGGCGCCAAGACGGTGCGCGATTTCAAGGTCTATCGGTGGAACCCGGATGACGGGCAGAATCCGCGTACCGATACCTACGAGATCGATCTGGCAGCCTGTGGGCCGATGGTCCTTGACGCACTGATCAAGATCAAGAACGAGGTCGATCCGACTCTGACATTTCGCCGTTCGTGCCGCGAGGGGATCTGCGGCTCTTGCGCAATGAATATCGACGGCACCAACACACTGGCTTGCCTGAAGCCCATCGATGACGTGAAGGGCGCGGTGAAGATTTACCCGCTGCCGCACATGCCGGTGGTGAAGGACCTGGTGCCCGATCTGACGCAGGTCTACGCGCAGTATCGCAGCGTGGAGCCATGGCTGAAGGCCGATACCGCGCCGCCGCCGGATGGCGAACGGCTGCAATCGAAGGAAGAGCGGGCCAAAGTCGATGGACTGTGGGAGTGCATCCTGTGCTTCTGCTGCTCGACCGCGTGCCCGAGCTATTGGTGGAATGGTGACCGCTATCTGGGACCGGCGGTGCTGCTGCAGGCGTATCGCTGGATCGCGGATTCGCGCGATGAGGCGACCGGTGAACGGCTGGATGCGTTGGAGGATCCGTTCAAGCTCTATCGCTGCCACACAATCATGAACTGCACGCAGACCTGCCCGAAGGGGTTGAACCCGGCGAAGGCGATCGCCGAGATCAAGCAGTTGATTGTGGAACGGCAGGTGTAGCCGGGGGGCTAGATTTTCTGCAGCCTTCCAGCAAGCTCGATCGAGTCGATCATCTTGTTACCGAAATCTATCAGCGCTTCCTCATTCACCCTGATCCCTTGAGACATTCCGATGTCACGATTGCGTCATACGCAGGCGAGCGCCTCCGCCATAGGTAAAGGCTGCCAATTCGATCCGGAGATTACATAATGCGATGCAAGTGCCTGACCTCCATCGTCGCTGGCGTATTGGCCGTGACTTTCGTGTCGTGGACCAGTGGCGCGGTCCACGCCGCGACGCCCCCGGACGGAGCGGTCGCGCCGGCCAGGATCTCCGGCAGAAGCCCGCAGGACGCGACACCGACCACCACGCCGATCAAGCATCTGGTGATCATCTTCAACGAGAACGTTTCGTTCGACCACTATTTTGCCACCTATCCAAATGCCCCCAATCCGCTGGGCGAGCCGGCGTTCACCGCAGCGCCCCGCACGCCGTCGGTCAACAACCTGGCCAATGCCAATCTGCTTACCAACAATCCCAACTTCACCAACACCGCGAACGGCACCGACGCGGCCGAACCGTTCCGGCTCGATCGCACACAAGCCAATACCGCCGACCAGAACCACGCCTACACGGCCGAGCAACAGGCCTATAACGGCGGCAAGGCCGATCTGTTTCCAAAATTCACCGGCAAGGGCACCTCAGGCGGCGTGGGAGCGTTCGGCACCAAGGGCCAGGTGATGGGATATTTCGACGGCAACACCGTCACCGCGATGTGGCGCTACGCGCAGCACTTCGCGATGAGCGACAACGCCTATACCGACACCTACGGCCCGTCGACACCGGGTGCGCTCAATGTGATCGCGGGGCAGACCAACGGGCTGCAGCTTGTTGCCACCACGAAGAAGCCGTCCACGCTTGCCGCCGTGTCGTACTACATGAACGACGGCCAGGCCGGAGTGACGATGATCAACGACGTTGATCCGGGCTACGACGTCTGCTCGGTGCCCGCCGACCAGGGGATGATGACGGGCAAGAACATCGGCGATCTGCTGAACGACGCGGGCATCACCTGGGGCGGCTTCATGGGCGGCTTCAACTTGCAGACGAAGAACGCCAACGGCACCACCGGCTGCAAGCGCAGCACCGATTCCGCTATCGTTGGCGCGAAAGTTGTGGATTACATTCCGCATCACAACTGGTTCCAGTACTACGAATCGACCGCCAATCCGACGCATGCAAGGCCAAGCTCGATGCGGACAATCGGCTACAGCTACGAGCACGACGGCAACACCCGCGATCGGGCAAACCATCAGTACGACCTGCCGGATTTCTACCGCGCGGTGAAGGCGGGCAATTTCCCCGCGGTGTCCTTCGTCAAGCTGCCGGCCTATCAGGACGGCCATGCCGGCTATTCCGATCCGCTGGACGAGCAGGCCGGCACGGTCGAGCTGATCAACTTTCTCCAGCAGCTTCGGGACTGGAGAAGCACGGCGGTGATCGTCACCTGGGATGACTCAGACGGCTGGTACGACCACACATTTGCCAAGCCCACAAACCCATCGGCGGACGCCGAGGCCGATCAGCTTGACGGGCCCGGTAAATGCGGCACGGGAACACCACTGGCCGGCGTCCAGGGCAAGCCGGTGAATGGTCGTTGCGGTCCCGGCACGCGGATCCCCTTTCTGGTGATCTCGCCCTGGGTGAAGCCGAATAGCGTGACCCATACGCTGATCACCCAGGCATCGGTGGTGCGCTTCATCGAGGACAATTGGCTGCACGGCGGGCGACTGGGCGACGGGTCGTTCGATGCCGGAGCCGGATCGATCATGGACATGTTCGATTTTTCATCCGGCGGCAAGGCGGTGCCGATTTATCTGGATCCGGTGTCCGGTGATCCGGTGTCGAAGCCACCCAGGCCGTGAGAGCGAACTCACTCTGATCATCCGCGTCGGCCATCGCATTTGGCGGAGTATTGGCGGCGTGCTGCTCGCCGCTTTGACCGGTGGCTTGCTTGCCGTGGTGGTGCGCAGCCCGTTGCCGCTGGACGCCTGGGCCGCGCATCCTCAAGCGAGCTTCCTGCTCAGCCTGGGCAAGAATCCGTTCCCGGTGCGGCTTGTTCGCCCGCCGGTCGCGCCGCTGTCGGCGATGGCGCAACTGGGGCGGCAGGTGTTTTTCGACGCCAGCCTGTCATCGTCTGGCCGGCTGTCCTGCGCGTCGTGCCATAGCCCGGAACACGCCTACGGGCCGCCCGGCGACGATCCCGTGATGACCGGCGGCGCGATACTGTCGCGGCAGGGGCTGCGCGCGGTGCCGTCGCTGATGTATCTGGAGCGGCAGCCGAATTTCAGCGTCGGGCCGGACGACGACGAAACCGAGAACGTCAGCCCGGCGCTGTTGGCGGCGCAAAGCTTCAGTGCGCCACGCGCGAAGAAGACCGCGCGGGACACCGCGCAAAGCGCCGCCAATCTGGTGCCGCAGGGCGGGCTGTTCTGGGACGGTCGGGTTGACACGCTGCAGGACCAGGCGCTGTTTCCGTTACTGAGTCCGTTTGAAATGGATGGCGGCAGCATCGAGGCGGAGGCGGCCAGGCTGCGGCAAGCACCGTATGCGCATTTGTTAATACAGCTGTTCGGCGCGGCGGTGTTTGAAAGCCCGCGCATGACGGTTGCCGAGGCGCTGTTCGCTGTCGCCCGTTACCAGATCGAGGATCCGAGCTTTCATCCCTACTCCAGCAAATACGATGCGTGGCTGGAAGGAACGGCGCGGCTCAGCCAGGCCGAGTTGCGCGGCTATTTGCTGTTCAACGACCCAGCGAAGGCCAATTGCGCAGGTTGCCATTTGGACCAGGCCAACGGTGACGGACTGCCGCCGCTATTCACGGATGATCAGTTCGAAGCGCTCGGCGTGCCACGCAATATGGCGCTGAATGTCAACCGCGACCCGGCCTGGTTCGATCTGGGGGTTTGCGGTCCGATCCGCAACGACATGGCGGATCAGACGCAGTATTGCGGCATGTTCCTGACCCCAACGTTGCGCAATGTCGCCACACGACGAGTGTTCATGCACAACGGGATCTATCACACGCTGCAACAGGTGATGGACTTCTATAATCTGCGCGACACCGATCCGGGGGCGATCTACCCGACCGGGGCGGGCGGAAAGGTCGAGAAATTCAACGACATTCCTCCATCGTACCGTACCAATACCGATACAGTCGATCCGCCGCTGGACCGAACCCTGGGCGAAAAGCCGGCGAACAGCGAGCAGGACCTGCAGGACATCATCGCCTTTCTCAAGACGCTGACGGATGGCTACCGGCCCGGGTCCGGCGGCGGGGCGCCCTGAGGCGTCAGGTGTCGGCCAGCTCGGCCAGCGTGCGATCCCGCGCCGTGGTGTCACCCTCGGCGTGCACCGGCTGGATGCAGACATGCGTGGCACCCGCGGTGAAATGCGCACGCAACTCGTTCTTCACCTTCGCCGCGCCGCCCCACAGCACCATCGCATCGATGAACCGGTCGGAACCGCCATTCGCCAGATCCGCCTCGGTATAGCCGATGCGCAGGAAGTTGTTGCGGTAGTTGTCGAGCGTCAAATAGCGTGCCAGTGCCTCGCGCCCCAACGCCCGCGCCTTCGCGGCATCCGTCTCCAGCGTCACCTTTTGCTCGATCGCCAGCCATTTGCCCGGGCCGAGGATCTTCGCGGCTTCGGCGGTATGCCGCGGATTGGTGTTGTACGGAACCGCGCCGCGCGTCTTCTCCGCCGCCAGTTTCAGCATCAGCGGGCCGAGCGCGGCGATGACGATCGGCCAGTCGTCCGATCCGGGCTCGCCCTTGCAGATGCCGTCGAGATAGGCACGCATCGCCGGCACCGGCTTTTCGTAATGGTGGCCGCGCATGCCTTCCACCATCGGCGGATGGCTGACACCAAGGCCAAGGATGAAACGATCGCCATACAGATCGTTGAGCGTGATCAGGCCCCGCCGCGAGGT
>DASRQX010000325.1:0-2607 GCA_035696165.1 Acetobacteraceae bacterium
CCGCACCTGCGAACCCGCCGGCTTCCCAGCCTTCCCCCCACCCGGCATGATGCCCCCAGCACAATCATGCGACGCCGGCACGGGCAAGCGACGCCAGCAGGGGAACGATTCATGGCCGATGGCAGCATCGACACGCGCACAGCGCGCATTTCGGCTGAGGAAGCGCTGGCGATGCATGCCAGCGGCCGGCCGGGCAAGCTGGAAACCCGCATCACCAAGCCGCTGACCACGGCGCGCGACCTGTCGCTGGCCTACTCGCCGGGCGTCGCCGAGCCCTGCCTGCACATCGCGCGCGATCCGGACCTGGCCTACGACTACACCACCAAGGGCAACATGATCGCGGTGATCTCCAACGGCACCGCGGTGCTGGGGCTGGGCAATCTGGGCGCGGTCGCCTCGAAGCCTGTCATGGAGGGCAAGGTCGCGCTGTTCAAGCGCTTCGCCGACATCGACGGCATCGATCTGGAGATCGGCACCGAGGACGTCGACGAGTTCATCAGTGCGGTGCGCTACTTGCGCGGCTTCGGCGGCATCAACCTGGAGGACATCAAGGCGCCCGAGTGCTTCGTGATCGAGCAGCGGCTGCGCGAACTGATGGACATCCCGGTGTTCCACGACGACCAGCACGGCACCGCGATCGTCGCGGCGGCGGGCCTGATCAATGCGTGCCATTTGACCGGGCGGGAATTGCGCGACACCAGGCTGGTGGTGAACGGCGCCGGTGCCGCCGCGATCGCCTGCGTGGAGCTGCTGAAGGCAATGGGCATGCGCCCGGAGCACGTCATCCTGTGCGACACCAAGGGCGTGGTCTACCAGGGCCGCACCGAGGGCATGAACCAATGGAAATCGGCGCACGCCGCATCGACCAACGCGCGGACTCTGCTGCAGGCGCTGGAGGGTTCCGACGTGGTGTTCGGACTGTCGGTGAAGGGCGCGCTGACCCAGGACATGGTGCGGGGCATGGCGGACAAGCCGATCATCTTCGCCATGGCCAATCCCGACCCGGAGATCACGCCCGAGGCAGCGCGCGCCGCCAGCCCGCATGCGATCATCGCCACCGGGCGCAGCGACTATCCGAACCAGGTCAACAACGTCCTCGGGTTTCCCTACATCTTCCGCGGCGCGCTGGACGTGCGGGCCAGCACGATCAACGACGCAATGAAGATCGCCGCGGCCGAGGCGCTGGCCATCCTGGCGCGCGAGGACGTCCCCGATGAGGTGCACAGCGCCTCGGCCGGGCGGCGCCTGACGTTCGGGCCAGAGTACATCATTCCGAATGCGTTCGATCCGCGGCTGATCTCGCGGGTGCCCCCAGCAGTGGCCAAGGCGGCGATGGACAGCGGCGTGGCGCGCCGCCCGTTGCCCGATCTGCGGCGTTACGCACGCGGATTGTCCGGGCGGCTCGATCCCACCGCCGGCGCGCTCGAAGCGATCATGGAGAGTGTGCGCGACAATCCGAAGCGCGTGGTGTTCGCTGAAGGCGAAGAGGAGAAATCGGTGCGCGCCGCGGTCGCGTTCCGCAACGCCGGCTATGGCACGCCGGTGTTGATCGGGCGTGAGGACCGGGTGCAGGCGACAATGGCGAGCCTCGGCCTCGGCGTGGCGGATGGGCTGGAGATCCACAACGCGCGGCTGTCGCACAAGAACCGGGAGTACATGGATTTCCTCTACAGGCGGCTGCAGCGCCGCGGCTTCCTGCAGCGCGACTGCCAGCGCATGGTGAACCAGGACCGCAACGTGTTCGCCGCTTGCATGGTGGCGACCGGGGATGCCGATGCACTGGTGACCGGGCTGACGCGATCGACCGCGGTCTGCCTGGACGACATCCGGCACGCCATCGATCCAATTTCCGATCGGGTCGCATTCGGATTGACGCTGGTGCTGGGCAATCGGGGCAAGACAATCTTCATCGCCGATACGCTGATGCATTTCCGCCCGAACGCCGCGGAACTCGTGGATATCGTGATGGGGGCCGCCACCGCGGCACGCCAGTTGGGCCACGAACCGCGGGTGGCGCTGCTGTCGCACTCGACGTTCGGCGATCCGCCGAATGACCGGACGATCCCGATGCGCGAGGCGGTGACGATGCTCGACACGCGCAAGGTGGACTTCGAATATGACGGCGAGGTCAGCCCCGACGTCGCGCTGGAACCCTCAATCCGCGCGCTGTTCCCGTTCTGCCGGCTGACCGGCGATGCCAATGTGCTTGTCATGCCGGGGCTGCATTCGGCGCATATCACCGCGCGCCTGATGCAGCACCTGGGCGGCGGGACCACGATCGGACCGCTGCTGATCGGCATGGAGCGGCCGGTGCAGATCATGCAGATGGACGCGTCGGTCAGTCAAATCGTCGATATCGCGTGCCTCGCGGCCCACCAGGCCGCGGCGACATAAGCCTGGATGCCGGCTGCGACGATCGCTGACCGTCAGCGTGCCTTCGAGCGCGCCTGCCACTCCGCCCGGCTCTGGCCGTAAAGATCGACAATCACCGCCCCATGCGGAGGCGGCAGGCTCACCGGACCCAGCAGCGCAGAGCCGATCCGCTTCGCCACCGCGATCGAGACGGCATTGGCCATGTCGATGGGATGCACCACTCGATCCCAGCCA